>NZ_WBMR01000274.1 GCF_008923365.1 Actinomadura montaniterrae | reverse complement strand
CGCCGCGGCGGGCACGACCGGAGCCTCCTCGGCGGGCGCCGGGGCGATCACCTCCGGCGCGCCGCGCCCGGGGACCCGCCCGGCCCGTCGCGCGACGGCCAGCAGGGCGGCCTGGTCCAGCAGCCGGCCCGCCCTGTCGGCGTCCGGGCCGTCCGGCGCCTCGGGCAGGACGGGCGGGTCGCGGCGCTCGGTGCCGAGGAGCGCCGCCGTGACGTGCTCGTTCCAGCCGCTCACAGCGGCACCGCCCCCTCGTCGGCCTGCCAGGCGGTCAGCGGCCGGAGCCCCTCCGGCGTCCACTCCCCGGCGAGCGTCACGGGCCCGCCGCCGGACACCGCCAGCAGCCGCCAGGGATCGGCCGTCCGCAGCGGCAGCGCGTCGCCCGCCTCGTCGACGACGTGCAGGCCGCCGCCGTCCTCGCGGGCGAGCCGCACCTTCTCCAGCGTCGCGGGCCAGCGCTCCAGCCACGGATCGCTCGCCACCGCCGCGGCGTGGTCGTCCAGGAACCCCGCGACGGACGTCCCGCCGGGCGCCGCCGGGACGGCCGGGCCGTGCCGTTCGGCGACCAGCACCCGCAGCGGCCGGGCGCCCGGGTAGAACGCCACCTCCGCATCGACCTCGGTGCCGACGACCAGCGACGCGTCCAGGGTCGCGCCGGGCGCCGCGAACGACAGGACGAGCGCCGGCCGCCCGCTCTCCCTCCCCCGCAGCCAGACCCGGCGGGTGGTGAGCTGGTCCTGCACGGTGTCCCGCGACCCGGTCACGCACCAGCGGTCCCGGACGTGTTCCCCCTCACGCAGCACGTCGTCCTGCGCGACGGTGAACCCGACCCTCGAACGCACAGTGTCGCGCAGCCCTTCCGGCAGCTCGTCGCGCCGCCGGTACGCCCGGACCAGCAGCCGCAGCAGCGCGTACTCCTCCAGTAGCCGGTCCGGCCAGCCCGGCTGCCGGGGAATCGCCGCGAGCGCCCTGACCTGCCCCGACAGCGCCCCGGCCTGCGCGTCGACGAGCCGCCGCGCGGCGTCGTCCCACAGCCCGTAGGGCGCCTTCTCCGCCTGCGCGAGCCCGTGCGTCACCTGGTCGCGCAGCCACTGGTCGAGCTCGGCGAGACCGTCCTCGACCCGCCGCTCGCGCCGCTCCACCGTCTTCGGGTCGCGCGCCTTCGCCGCCCCCGCCGCCTTGCGCTCGCGCGCCTTCCCCTCCCGCTCGCGCCGCTGCTCGATCCACTCCGCGACCCACCCCGGACGCGCCCCGTCCTCGACCGCCCCGTCCGACCACAGGAGCAGCAGCCCGAGGACGTGCTTGCACGGGATCTTGCGGCTCGGGCACGAGCAGCGGAACGCAGGCCCGGCCAGGTCGGCGCACGCCCGGTAGACGCTCGCGCCGCTGCCCTGGCACTCGCCCCACACGGCCTCGCCGTCGCAGCCCGTCCCGGCCCACCTGGCCGGCCGGGCGACGCCGCCGGCCGCCTTCGCGGCCGCCGCGTCCGGCGCCAGCGCGGCGACCCGCCCCCGATCCCATCGACCGCTCACAACCCGAAACTATCCGCCCCGTCCGACATTCTCAGCGGGACGTTCCGGGTGGTGGGGCGGGCCGCCGGATCACCGGCCGGGAAGGGTGGGGAGGTGGAGGGAGACGTCGGGGAACAGGAGGGCGCCGCCGGCGAGGAGGGCGACGAGCGCGGTGGCGCCGAAGAGGGTGACCCAGGCCAGGCCCGGGACGCCGGTGAGGTGCGCGAGCTGGTCGGCGTCGGAGCTCGGCGCCATGTGCCGGGTCCGCATCCGCTGCAGCTCGATCACCGGCCGGGTCGCGGCGAGGAGCAGGAACCAGGCGGCGAGGTAGGCGAAGCCGGCCTGCACCTCGGCGCTGCCGAACCACGACACCAGGAAGACGACCGCGCCGGTCGCGACGACCGACAGCGCGCCGTAGGCGTTGCGGATCATCACCAGCATCCCGGCGAGCAGGGCGAGGGTGAACCAGAGCATCAGCGTGATGCGGCCGGCGGCGAGCAGCAGCGCGAAGAACAGGCCGAGCAGCGGCGGCGTCGTGTACCCGGCCATCGCGGTGAAGATCATGCCGGGGCCGTGCGGCTTGCCGCGCGAGACGGTGACGCCGGAGGTGTCGGAGTGCAGCTTGATGCCGTCCAGCTTGCGGCCGGTGACGAGGGCGATCAGCGCGTGCCCGCCCTCGTGCGCGATCGTCACCGTGTTCCGCGCGACCCGCCAGGTGGGGCCGTGCAGCACCGCGGCGAGGGCGACGGCGCCGACGAGGACGACCAGCCACCACGGGGGGTCCGGCTGCGTTCCCGTCACGCGGTTCCACAGGTCGGCGATGCTTGCGTGTTCCACGTCCACCTCGGGGTCGTCGGTCGGGGATGCCCAACCTTAGGACGTCGGGGATAACGTTCGCGTTCGGTTCGCGACGCCCGGGATCCGGCGATGACCGCCGGGAACCGACATCGGGCGACTCGTCCCAAATGAGACGCGGGCCGCCCGTGACTAGACCGAGGACCCGCTCTGCGGCGACGCCGACGTGCGGGGCTCCACGGTCACCGTCCGGTCCTCGTCGCGCCTGGACCTGCCGATCGGGCCATCGTGATCCACGTCACAGCTAACGTCGCGTAACCCCCGCATTATCGCGATTCGCCAGGTGAGATGTGACGAATCGCAGTATCGTGTGGCCCGCACAGTCGTTATGGTGCCCTTCGCGCCGAGGTTCCCAGGCTTGCTTCCGGCGCAGGGCCCCCGCCCGCCGGCGCCGTCGGCGGCGCGGCGGGGACGGCGCCGGCCGCAAGGTGCCACCGCGAGTTCCGGAGCGGGTGGCCCCGGCGCGACGAGAGGTGACGGGGATTGAGCGGGGATCGATCCCCCGCGCGGGACGCGCGCCCGCGCGGGGTGCTGAGGCATTTCCGGCGCGACCGGCTGACCGGGCAGCTCGCGATCGGCCTCGCCGGCGTGCTCTGCGTGAGCGCGCTCGTCTACGGCGTCGGGACGGCCGGCGCCAGGTACCGGCTCGCCGACGTCGGCGCCTGGCTCAGCGCCGGCGCGAAGGGCCTCGTCGTGCACGCCAACGGGCTGGCCGGCAAGGTCGACGGGAAGGCGGCCGTCGTCCCGCAGATGCGCGGCCACCACATCAAGATCGTCCAGGACGGCACGACCGTGCTGCTCGTCGACACCGACACCGGCGTCGTCAGCCGGATCGACCCGTCCCAGCTGAAGATCACCACGAGCCGGGCGGCGGGCGGCCCCGCGCTGCAGGTCCTCGCCGGCTCCGGCGCCGCCTACGCCATCGACTCCGTCAAGGGCACCGTCCAGCGGATCGACCCGCTGACCCTGGCGCCCGCCGGGCCGTCCGCGGCGCTCACCGCCCCGCTCGGCCAGGCCGGCATCGACGGCCGCGGGAACCTGTGGGTGCCGGTCCCGCAGACCGGCCAGGTCGTCCCGTTCCAGAACGGCCGGCAGGGCACGCCCGTCACCGCCGGGCGCGCCGGCGACCGCCTCTCCCTCACCATCGCCGCCGGAACCCCCGTCATCGTCGACAGCACCTCCGCCACCGCCCTCGTCGTCCACCCCGACGGCACCCAGCGCGTAACGCTGCCCGCGCCGGTCGCGGAGGCCGAGAACGGCGTGCGGGTCCCGCCGGTCGCCGACGGCCAGACCGTCCCGATGCTCGGCGCCGGCGGCTCCCTCTACCTGCTGGACACCGGCGTCGGCCGCGTCGAGTCCGTCGCGCTGCGCGTGCCGCACCACGCGTTCGAGGCGCCGAACGTCCTCGGCCCCCGCGTCTACCTGCCCGACCGCACGTCCGGGCGGCTGCTCGTCTTCAACACCGACAAGGGCGCCTGGGAGGCCCCGATCACCGCCACCCGGCCCGGCGGGACGATCGAGGTCATCACCCGCGACCACATGCTCTGGGTGAACGACCCGGACGGCGCCACCGCCCTCGCCCTCGACCCCGGCGGCGCGGTCAAGCGCATCAAGAAGTACGACGACCACGTGCCCGGCGGCAACCGGCGTCCCATCCCCATCAAGGCCGCCCCGGGCAACGGCAACGGCAACCGCAACGCCGGCGGCCCCGGTCACGGCGGCGGCGACCCCGTCCCGCCGCCCGGACGGCCCGCGAAACCGCCCGCGAAGCAGGATCCGACCGCGCCCGACCCGCCGACGCCCATCGCGTCCGGCGACAACGGCTCCATCAAGATCCGGTTCACGCCCGCACCGCAGCCGCAGGGCGTCTACCCGGTGAGCCGGTTCGTCCTGCTCGACGGCAACGACCAGCCCGTCAAAGGAGCGACGCCTGCCCAGTTCGCCGGCAATGCGCCCGGCGGGACGTTCACCGTCGGTGGTCTCGCCTGCAGCAACAAGACCTACGAGTACAAGGTGGCCGCCGAGTACAAGGGCAAGAACGGCAGGACGGCCCTCAGCCCGTCCGGCCCGGTCGGCGCCACCGCCTGCCAGGCCCCCGGCCCGCCCACCGCGCTCCAGGCCACCGGCGTCAACCACGGCGCTCAGCTCACCTGGGGCAAGTCCGCCGGCTACGCCGTCACCTACGTGATCAGCTCCCCGTCCGGCACCGTCACCACGACCGGCACCTCGAAGACCATCACCGGCCTCACCAACAACCAGACATCGACGATCAGCGTGACCGCCCGCAACGGGGCGGGCGACTCGACCCCGGTGAGCACGACGGTGAATCTGGCCTATCCGACGAAGCAGCTCAGGAACACGAACAACGGCCAGACGAACACGATCATCCGGCCCGGGCCGCACGCCACGGGACAGAGCGGGAAGATCCCGCAGAACGTGTACATCACCATGACCGTGGTGTGTCAGACACGCGGCGACTCCTTCCATGATCCCGAGAGCAACACCACCAGCGACGTGTGGGACCAGGTGCAGACCCAGTACGGCAACGGATACCTGAGCGACACCTTGGTGGCGACCTCCAAGAGCGGCTACCCCTCGGACGGCCTCTATGAGTGCTAGCAGCCGAGGGCTGAGTCGGCAGTGTCGGACTCTCGTGCGGGGGAGCGGGCGATGACCGAGAGCGGTGGGGCGGACGCGGACGCGCTGGCGGGGCGGTTCGCGCAGATGTTCGCGGCGCTGGCGCAGAACGTCGAGCGGGTCGTGCGCGGCAAGCGGGAGAAGGTCGAGCTGGCGCTGGTCTGCCTGCTGTCGGAGGGGCACCTCCTGGTCGAGGACGTGCCGGGCGTCGGCAAGACGACGCTCGCGCGGGCGATGTCGGCGTCGGTGGAGGCGGAGTGGGCGCGCATCCAGTTCACGCCCGACCTGCTGCCGAGCGACATCACCGGCGTGTCGATCTTCAACCAGGGGACGGGCGCGTTCGAGTTCCACCCGGGGCCGATCTTCGCGAACCTGGCGGTCGCGGACGAGATCAACCGGGGGTCGCCGAAGACGCAGTCGGCGCTGCTGGAGGTCATGGAGGAGCGCCGGGTGACGGTGGACGGGACGCCGCATCCGGTGCCGCGCCCGTTCATGGTGATCGCGACGCAGAACCCGGTCGACATGGACGGCACGTACCCGCTGCCGGAGGCGCAGCTCGACCGGTTCCTGATGCGGATCTCGATGGGGTACCCCGACCACCAGGCGGAGGTGGCGCTGCTGGCGGGCGCGCCGACGGGCGCGCTGCTGGACCGGCTGCCGCCGGTGATGGGCCGCGACGACCTCGCCCGGATGATCGACTTCGCGCAGCGGCTGCACGTCGCGGCGCCGCTGTACGACTACGTGGTGCGGGTCGTCGCGGCGACCCGCGACCACCCTGACCTGCGGCTCGGCGCGAGCCCGCGGGCGAGCGTGGCGCTGCTGCGGGCGGCGCGGGTGCGGGCGGCGGCGGCCGGCCGGTCCTACCTCGTCCCGGAGGACGTGAAGGCCCTGGCGGTGCCGGTGATCGCGCACCGGCTGATCGTGACGCCGGAGGCGGAGCTGCGCGGGCGCGGCGGCGCGGACGTGGTCGGGGAGGTCCTGGCCTCCGTGCCGACGCCGCAGGCCGCAGGGGTCTGACGTGCTGACGCCGCTGGGGCGGGGGACGGCGGCCGTGTCGGCGGCGCTGTTCGCGGCGGGCTGGTGGCTCGGGTATCCGGAGCCGGCGATGCTGGGGGTCGCGGGGCTCGCGGCGGTGGCGGCCGCTGTGCTGTGGACGCTGCCGAGCCCGAAGCTGGCGGTCCGCCGGGACATCGCGCCGGTGCGGGTGGCGCGCGGCGAGCCGGCGGTGGGCGTCCTGCACGTGACGAACGAGGGCCGCGCCGTCCGCGGGCTCAGCGCGCGGGACGCGGCGGGCTCGACGGACGTGGCGGTGGACGTCCCGCGGCTGCGGTCGGGCGGGAGCCGCAGCGTGACGTACCGGCTGCCGACGGAGCGGCGCGGCGAGATCCCGGTGGGGCCGCTGCGGCTCGTCCGGGCGGACCCGCTGCGGCTGGCGCGCCGGGTCCGGGAGTACGGGACGCCGCGGACGCTGCTGGTGCGGCCGCGCACCGTCCCGCTCGCGCTGCTGCCGTCGGGCCGCGCGCACCATCTGGAGGGCCCGACGAGCGACCGGTCCCCGGCGGGGACGGCGACGTTCCACGCGCTGCGCGAGTACGTGATCGGGGACGAGCTGCGGCACGTCCACTGGAAGTCGTCGGCGCGGACGGGGACGCTGATGGTGCGGCAGCTCGTGGACGCGAGCCTGCCGACGACGACGGTGGTGCTGGAGGCGCGGCCGGAGTCGTGGCCGGAGCCGGACGACTTCGAGCTGGCGGTGGACGCGGCGGCGTCGGTGGCGGCGGGCGCGGCGTCGGCGAGCTTCCCGGTGCGGGTGCTGACCGGTGCGGGGCCGGTGGCGGACACCCGTGGCGGCCCGGGCGACGTGGAGGTGCTGCTCGACCGGCTGACCGCCGTCGCGGCGGAGCCGGGCCCGCGGTCGGCGGCGGACGCGGTGCGGCGCGTCCCGGCGGGCGGGTCGCTCGTGGTGATCACGCGGGACGGTGCGGAGCTGGGGCGGATCGCGGCGGTGCGGAGCCGGTTCGACCGGGTGGTGGTGCTGCGGATCCGGCCGGAGCGGGAGACGCCGGTGCCGCCCGGCGTCCACCTGATCGACGTTGCGGATCTGGACGGGCTGGCGGAGGCGTGGCGGCGGCTCGGGGGCGTCCGGTGACCCGGTACGTCTCCCTGGTCGTGACGGCGTGCCTGTCGGCGGTCGCGGGGCTGGCGTTCCAGCGCGTGTTCGGGTTCGGTCCGGTGGCGCCGGTCGCGGCGGTCGCCGCGGCCGTCCCGACGGTGCTGTGCGGGTTGCTGTCGGGGCCGCGCAAGGAGAAGCGGCCGTGGCCGCTGTGGATCTCGCTGGTGCTGACGGTGGCGGCGTGGACGGGCACGGTCGCCGTGACCGTGTTGCGTCCGGCGCTGAGCGACGGCACGTTCCCGCAGGCGGTGCGGGAGGGCGTGCTCGGTTCGTGGAAGTCGATCCTGACGACGCTGCTGCCCGCGCCGGCGAAGCCGGAGTTCCTCGTCCTGGTGAACGTGCTGGTGTGGCTCGCGGCGTTCGCGTCGGCCGAGATCGCGCTGCGGACGCGGCTGCGGGCGCTGCCGGCCGTCCCGCCGCTCGGCGTGTGGGCGGTCGCGCTGCTGCTCGGCGTGGACGGGCCGGGCTCGAACCTGCCGCTCGCCGCGGCGACGGTCGTGCTGATCGCGGTGCTGGTGCTCGTCCGCGCGGACGGGCCCGACGCCGGCCCGGCGTGGCGGCCGCTGCTGTCCGGGCTGCCGGTCGCGGCGGTGCTCGGCGCGCTGGCGCTGGTGGCGGGCCCGGTCGTGCCGGTGAGCGCCGACCCCTACGATCCGCGCGAGCAGGTGCAGGCTCCGCCGCCGCAGCAGCGCGACAGCGTCAGCCCGCTCGACCGCGTCGGCGGCTGGCTGCTGAGCCCCGACCAGGTGATGTTCACCGTGGTGTCGAAGCGGGACGAGATCGAGCGGCTCGCCGTCCTCGACACCTTCGACGGCGTGACGTGGACGTCCTCCGCCCGGTTCGTCCCGACCGGGAGCCGGGTGCCGGAGGGACCGAAGCCGCGCAAGGAGCACGCGGTCGCGCAGCGCGTCACCATCGGTGCGCTGCCCGGCGTGTACGTGCCCGCGCCGGACCGCCCGCGCCAGGTCGACGGCCTCGGCGTCGTCGTCGACCCGGCCAGCGGCGCGCTCGCCGCCGCGAAACCGCTGGTCTCCGGCCGGACGTACACGGTCGAGTCCGAGGTGCCGGAGTGGTCGGCGGACGACCTGGCGGGCGCGGGCGTCGCCGACGACGCCGAGGCCCGGGCCGACCGGCGGCTGCCGTGGGGACCGGGCGCGACGACGCCGCCCGTCCAGCTCGCCGAGTTCCGGAGATTCGCGGAGGCGGCGACGCAGGGCGCGGTGTCGCCGATCCAGAAGGCCGCGATGCTCGCCGAGTACCTCAAGCGGTACGCCAAGTACGACGTGACGGCGCCGCCCGGGCACGGCTACCGGCAGCTCGACTACTTCCTCGGCGAGGGGCGGCGTGGCACGCCCGAGCACTTCGCTACCGCGTACGCGCTCCTCGCCCGGACGCTCGGGCTGCCGTCCCGCGTCGTCGTCGGATTCGACGGCGGGAACCGGTCCGGCGGCACCGTCCAGTACCGGTCCGGCGACGTGATGGTGTGGCCGGAGATCAAGTTCGCCGGGCTCGGCTGGATCCGGTTCAACCCGCTGCCCGACAGCGCGCGCCGCTCGAAGAGCAACGACTCGGTCGCGGCGGGCGAGACGGAGAAGAAGCTCGAGCAGGCGCAGAAGAACGCCGCGTCGCGGACGCGCGGGTCCGGACCGGGCAGGACGCCGCAGAAGACGCCGCCGAAGCCCGCCGCCGCCCATGACACGCCCACGCCCTGGTGGGTCTACGCGTCGATCGCCGCCGCCGCGCTGGTCGTCGCCTACCTGATGGCCGTCCTGCTCGCGCCCGCGCTGCGCCGCAGGCGCCGCCGGACCGGCCCGCCCGGCGACCGCATCACCGGCGCCTGGCACCAGGCGCTCGACCACCTCGCGGACGTCGGCCTGTCCACCGCCCGGACGCTCACCGCGCACGAGGTCGCCGGGTTCGGCGCGGCCCAGGTCGGCGAGGACGCGCGCGGCCACCTCGGCCCGCTCGCCGACCTCGTCAACCGCAGCCGCTTCGCCGCGTCCGGCCCGGACCCGCGCGCCGCCGACCGGGCCTGGCACCACACCGACCAGCTCGGACGCCTCGTCACCGCGAAGGCCGGGCGGCTGCGCCGGCTCCGCCGCCGGCTGCACCCGCGCTCGCTCCGCGACCCCCGGGCTAGCGGGCGGCGGGCAGGCTGACGGCGATCTCGCCGCCGAGCACCGCGCCCGACTCCAGGTCCAGGTCGTCGCCGCTCCAGAACCGGCCCGGATCGAACCAGTTCGGGCGGCGGCCCTTCGGCAGCAGGCCCATCGCCTGGTACGTCACCGCGACGATCTCCGCGCAGAACGCCGTCTCCAGGTTCGGGTCGCGGTCGGCCGGGCGGCGGATCGGGACCCGGCCGCGCAGCCACCGCGACGCCAGCCGCGACGTCGACGGGAACGGCGTGCCGTCCAGCCGGGCCACCGCGCGCAGCGCCGCGTCCTCCATCGCCCGCGACGCCGGCGGGTCGAGCTGCCGCAGCCAGGCCCGCTGCCCGTAGCGGGTGCCCCACGTCAGCACCGCGTCGCGCAGGTCGTGCAGCTGCGCGCCGCGCTGGTGGCCGCCCGCCCACAGGTCCGGCAGCGAGCGGCCGAGCTCGGCGTGCCACATCAGCGGCGGCAGGTCGTCGATGACCAGCGACATGCCGACGTGGTTCACCGGGCTGTTCGTCGTCATCTGGATGGCGCGGTCGGCGACGGTCCGGCCGCGGAACAGCCACACGTCGCCGGTGCGGGTCAGGTCGGCGGCCTCGTCGAGGGAGATGCTCGTGCCCGGCATGATCGATACCGTAGCCGCATGCGGTGGTGGAGAAGGGCCGGCCTGTGGAAGGCGCTGGGCATCGCGGGGTTCCTCGGCGTGGCGGCGACCGGCGCGGTGATCGTGCGCTCGGAGCGGCGGCGCCGCGCCTACACGCCGGAGGAGATCCGGAGCCGGCTGCACGAGCGGCTGGACGAGACGCCGGGCGACGGCACGCCGGGGCACGGCACGCCGGGGGGCGGGTCGTGACGGCCCGCGACGTCCGCGTGCCGGGCTCGCTGGACCTGGAGCTGGCCTGGGAGGCGGTGTCCGGGGTCCTCGCGCCGACGCCCGCCGTCCCGTCCGGCCTCGCAACGGACGCGCTGCTGAAGCTGGAGACGTTCCAGCCGACCGGCTCGTTCAAGGTGCGCGGCGCGCTCGCCGCCGTGGCGGCGCTGCCGGGCGGGACGCCGGCCGTCACCGCGAGCGCGGGCAACCACGGCCTCGGCATGGGCTACGCGGCGGCGCGGTCCGGCGCGGACGTGACGGTGGTCGTCTCGACGCGGGCGTCCCAGGTGAAGGTGGACCGGATCGGGGCGTTCCCGGTCCGGCTCGTCCAGCACGGCGACACCTACGACGAGGCCGAGGCGCACGCGATGACGCTGCCCGGCCACTACGTCTCGCCGTACAACGACCCGGCGGTCATCGCGGGGCAGGGCACCATCGGCCGGGAGCTGGACGCGCAGGTGGACGGCCCGCTCACGGTGATCGCGCCGGTCGGCGGCGGCGGGTTGCTCGCCGGGCTCAGCATGTGGGCGCGCGAGCGCGGCGACGTGCGGATCGTCGGCGTGGAGTCGGCCGTGTCGCGCGGCGTGTCGGCGTCGGTCGCGGCCGGGCGGGTCGTCGAGGTGGAGGTCGGCGACACGTTCGCCGACGGGCTGCCCGGCAACCTGGAGGCCGGCTGCGTGACGCCGGAGGTGATCGGCCCGGACGCGGCGCTGACCGCCGTCACCGACGCGGAGATCCGCACCGCGCTGCGCTGGCTGTTCGCCGAGCACGGCCTGGTCGCCGAGGGCGCGGGCGCGGCGGGCGTCGCGGCGGTGCTGGCCGGCAAGGCCGAGATCACCGGGCGGCCGGTCGTGGTCGTGTCCGGACGCAACATCACCGTCCCGACGTACACCGACGCACTGCGGAGTCCGTAGCCGGACGGCCCGCCTACGGCGTGGTGCGCGGCTTGTGGACGCAGACGGCCGGCGACCACGCCACGTCCGGGGCCTTGCCCTGCCGCAGCCGCACTACCGCGCCGACCTTGAAGCAGTAGCGCACCTTCGGCTTCAGGCCGGGGACGGTGAACGACCGCGAGTTCGCCGTGGCCGACTGGACCGCGGCCGTCCCGGCCGGCTGCTGCCGGACGAGCAGCGGCAGGTCGCGCGCCGCCTCCGGCAGCGTCCAGGCGAGGACCGCCGTCCGGCCGGCCGCGCGGGCGGTCAGGTGGCGCGGCCGGG
>NZ_WBMR01000273.1 GCF_008923365.1 Actinomadura montaniterrae | reverse complement strand
AGCACCGCGACCCGCCGCGCCACCCGCCGCGCCACCGGTGGCACCGCCGGCGGCGCAGCAGCCTGACCTGCCGCCGCCTCCAGTGCCGGTGCCCGAGCCGGTCCCGCCGGCGCCGCCCGCGCCGGTGCCGGATTCGGCCCCGCAGATCGCCGAGGCGTACGGGATCCGGTTCCTGTGCGGCGCCGACGACATCGGCCGGGTGGTGACGGAGGTGCGGCGGCGCGGCAAGTGGGCGCGGCGGCTGCGCGGGCAGGAGGTGTCGAGCGCGTCGGCGCCGGCGCTGCTGCTGATCGGCGCGCCGTCCAGCGGGCAGCGGCGGCTTGCGCGGATGGTGGCGCGGGCGCTGGCGGAGGTGGAGGCCTCCAGCGGCGAGGTCCGCTCGGTGCACGCCGAGGACCTGCGCGACGCGGGCCCGGAGGGGCTGCGGTCGGCGCTGGAGGAGCACGCCGGGCACGTGCTGCTGCTGGACGGCCTGGACGGGCTGATCCTCGACGAGGCGCAGGGCGCGGCGTACGCGTCGGTGCTGTACCGGACGCGGCTGGAGGGCGTCAACGACACGGCGCTGCTGGGCACCTGCGAGCCGGACCGGGTCGGGGAGCTGTCGGCGGCGTCGCCGGAGCTGGTGACGGACCTGCGGGCGGTGCGGCTGCCGGATCTGGCCGACGGGCGGGCGCGGTCGGCGCTGGTCGGGCTGCTGGCCGAGGAGCGGTCGCTGCGGCTGGGCTCGGACGCGTGGGCAGTGGTGGAGCGGGAGGCGGCGACGCTGCGCCCGCGCGGCCGGCTGACCGGTGCGCGGCTGGTGGAGGCGTATCTGGACCGGGCGGCGACGCGGCATCTGGGCAGCGCGGAGGCGACGCAGGCGATCGGCAGCGCGCTGACGCTGACGGCGGCGGACTTCGAGGGGCTGGCGGCCGAGCTGTCGGGCCGCTGACCCTGCGGGGCCGCCCGGCCGTCCATGGGGCGCCGGGATCGCCTGTGCCGTAAGGGTTACAGGCGTCTTCGGCGCCGCATAATGTCGGTGGCGGCGGTCACGATGGGTGTGTGGAGCATGCCGATCGGGTGGACCGGCTCCTGGCGCTCGTCGCGGAGCTGCGCGCCGCCTCGCCCGAGCCGCTGGAGCAGCGGGAGGTGGCCGCGCGGCTCGGGGTCAGCGAGCGGACGGTGCGCCGCGACCTGGAGCTGCTGACGCACGGCGGGCTGGCGGTCCGGCCGCACGGTCGCCGCGGGTACGTGCTGGAGGAGCCGGCGGAGCCGGAGCCGCTGGGGCAGGTCGCGTCGCTGATGGGCCCGGTCCGCGAGACGCTCGCCGAGGCGGTGCGTCGGCGCCGGGTCGTCCGGCTCGCCTACACCGATCAGGCGGGTGCGCGCAGCTTCCGGGACGTGGAGGCGCACGGGCTGGTCACCGCCCCCTATGGGGAGTACCTGGTGGGGTGGTGCCTGATGCGGGACGGGCCGCGGATGTTCCGGCTGGACCGGGTGGGCGCGGCGGTGCTGTCGGGGCGCGGCGCGGACGTGCGGGATCTGGACGGGCTGCTGGCGGCGCTGCGGGTGCCGATGCCGCGGCCTGCGGCCGACGAGCGGCGCGGCGGCCCGGCGGGGGCGGCGCGGGCCCGGGCGTGGACGCTGGACCGGCTGGAGTTCGTGCGGTCGCGGCTGCGGGAGGCGGCCGCGGAGGTGCGCAGCAGCGGTGAGGGCGCGGCGGCGCTGCGGGGCGTGCTGGGGCATCTGGCGGAGTGGACGCGCTGGCAGCTGGCAGCGGTCCGGGCGGCGGCGACCGGTGAGGATCCGGTGCTGGAGGGGCGGCGCCCGCCGTTCCCGGCGGCGTTCGACCGGGAGCTGCCCTACGACGCGCGGGAGCGGATGATCCAGGACGCGATGGCGCTGCGGTCGCTGGGGGATCTGGCGCGGGATCTGAACCAGGTGCTGGAGGCGGCGGCGCACTGGGCGGCCGACTGCGACGACGCGCTGTGGGAGGGGGAGCTGCCCGATCCGCGGCCGTACGGGGCGCCGGGTCCGCCGCGTCCGCTGGCGGATCTGCTGGCGGGCTGGCGGGGGCCGCTGGCGCACATCGAGTGGCATCTGGACCGGCTGACCGACGAGCCGCCGCGTCCGCCGTCGGGTGACGAGGAGGAGGTCTGGGTGGTGGACCGCTGCCCGCTGCAGGCCTGACCCCAGGCCGGACCGGCGGGCCGAGTGGGCGGGGTCGGCGGGCCGAGTCGGCGGGGCGGGGTGTGTCAGGCGGGGGTGTGGCCGCGGGCGTGCAGGGCGTCCTTCTTGGCGCGGTTGCCGCAGGTGTTCATGGAGCACCAGCGGCGGGTCCCGGGGCGGGAGGTGTCCAGGAACAGGGCGCCGCAGCGGTCGCCGGCGCAGGCGCGGACGCGGTCGAGGGCGGTGGAGGTGACCAGGTCGAGGGCGTCGCGGGCCAGGACGGCGAGCATCGCGGTGACGGGGTCTTCGGCGTGGTGGCGCAGCCGTCCGGCGGGGTCGAGGGCGGGGACGGGGACGGGCCGGGCGGCGGCGGCGTTGACCAGGTCGCGGGACGCGGGGTCGGCGGCGGCGGGGCCGCGGTCGAGAGCGGCGGTGACGAGCCGGTGGATCGCCTCGCGCAGGGCGCGCGCGGCGAGCAGGTCGGCCGCGTCGGCGCGCCCGCCGTCGGGTTCGCCGTCCGGTCCACCGTCCGGGGCGGTGTCGTAGGGGCCGAACTGGCGGATCCAGGCGTCGAGAGCGGCGGGGCCGGCGAGTTCCTCGACCGCGCCGGGCGCGCCTCGGTGGCGCAGGGTGCGGATGAAGTCCAGGCAGGGCCGGCCGGCGCCCTGGCGGAACGGGGCGGTCGGGGCGGAGGGGGTCATGGCGTCGAGGATAGCCGCGAACCGGTTTAACTGGTACCGTCCTGAACCGTTATAACCGGTTCTTCTGTGAGGTGCGTCCGTGCCCCCGTCTCCCCCCGACACCCCCTCCTCCGACGACTCCCTTCCCGATGCCGCGCCCTCCGGCCTCCCGCCGTCCGACACCGGCGAGCCGCCGGGTGAGGCGGTCCTCGGGCGGCGGCTGACCTGGTTCCTCGCGCTGACCTGCGGGGTGACGGTCGCCAACATCTACTTCCCGCAGGCGCTGATCCCGCTGATCGCCGACGGGCTGCGCGTGTCCGGCGGCACGGCGGCGCTGGCGGCGACGTCCGCGCAGCTCGGGTACGCGGCGGGGATGTTCCTGCTGGTGCCGCTC
This sequence comes from Actinomadura montaniterrae, assembly GCF_008923365.1. Classification (GTDB taxonomy): domain Bacteria; phylum Actinomycetota; class Actinomycetes; order Streptosporangiales; family Streptosporangiaceae; genus Spirillospora; species Spirillospora montaniterrae. Next base: position 8,203 of record NZ_WBMR01000273.1, on the reverse strand, counting down.
GGCGACCGGGTGCCGCACCGGCGGCTGATCGCGGTGCTGACGGCGCTGACCGGCGCGGGGCTGCTGGCGGCGGGGCTGGCGCCGGACGCGCCGGCCTTGGTCGCGGCGGGCGCGCTGGTGGGCGCGACGACGTCGGTCCCGCAGATCATCCTGCCGATGGCGGCGGGGCTGGCCGGTGAGCGGCGGCGCGGCGCGGTGACCGGCACGCTGCTGAGCGGGCTGATCGGCGGGATCCTGCTGGCGCGGGCGTTCGGCGGGGTGGCCGGCGCGCAGCTCGGCTGGCGCGCCCCGTACCTGATCGCGGCGGTGCTGGCGCTGCTGCTGGCGCCGGTGCTGGCGGTCGCGGTGCCGGTGACGGCGCCGGCGTCGCGGCAGCGGTATCCGCGGCTGCTGGGCGAGGCGGTGCGGCTGCTGCGCGACGAGCCGGACCTGCGGCGGTCCTGCGTGTACCAGGCGGCGATGTTCGGCGGGTTCAGCGCGGCGTGGACGGCGGTGGCGCTGCTGATCAGCGGCCCCCGCTACGGGCTGGGCGCGCAGGCGGTCGGGCTGGTGGCGCTGGTGGGCGCGGCGAGCATGGTCTGCACGCCGGTGGCGGGGCGGCGGGTGGACCGGGCGGGTCCCGACGCGGTCACGCCGGTGTGCGCGCTGGCGGCGCTGGCCGCGGCGGCGGTGCTGGCGTTCGGGTCGGCGGGCGGCGCCGCGGGGATGGCGGCGCTGGTGGCGGGGATGCTGCTGCTGGACGCGGCGGTGCAGTCGGGGCAGGTCGCCAACCAGGCGCGGATCTTCGCGCTGCGGCCGCAGGCCCGGGCGCGTCTCAACACCGCCTACATGACGTGCTCGTTCCTGGGCGGCAGCGCGGGGTCGTGGCTGGGGGTGCGCGCCTACGAGCGGTTCGGGTGGGCGGGGGTGTGCGGGCTGGTGGCGGCGCTGGCCGCGGCCGTGCTGGCCCGGCACGTCCTGCGCCGCCCCGCCCGCTCCCCCGCCGCAGCCTCGCCGTCGGCTGCGGGCGGTGCGGCCGGTGGGGCGGTCAGTGGTGGGGCGGCGGAGCCGGCTCCATCGCCGGGGCGGCCCCGGCGGCGGTGACGGGCCGGCGTTCGGCGGCGCCGGTGCGGTGCAGTTCGCGGGTGAACCAGACGGTTTTGCCGGCGGGGTGGGCGCGGGCGCCGAACGCGGTGGCGAGCGCGGTGACCAGCAGCAGCCCGCGGCCGGCCTCGGCCCAGTCCAGGACGGGCGGGGCGGGTCGCGGCGGGCCGGGGGCGCAGGGGTCGGCGTCGCCGACCTCGCCGACGAGGCGGGCGCCGTCCAGGTGCAGGCCGAGGCGGACGGGGCCGGTGCCGTGCACGACGGCGTTGGTGACCAGCTCGTCGACGATCAGGACGATGTCGTCGACGTCGCCGGGGTCGGTGACGTGCCAGGCGTCCAGGGCCCGTGCGGTGAGGGCGCGTGCGCGGGCCGCGGTGCGCGGCTCGGCGGGCAGTTCCCAGGACGCACCCGGTCCGGCGGTATGTCCGCCCGTGGATGGATCGATGATGACGCCGCTACCGGTCGTGCGCCCGGCGCCGGCTGCGGTGCCGGTGCCTGCGGCGATCACGGCGTCGGCGCCGTTCCCCTCTGGTCCCACGTTCCCCGTCTCCTCACCGTGCGGTGGTGTGCGCGGGCCGGTGGCGCCGCCGGGTGTTCCCCGTCCCGGCAGCCGGTTCCGGCGTTCTCCGCGTCGGTTCATCTTCAGGGACGCATCGGGCGTGGGGGCGGTGCACGGGCGCAGGCAACCGTCACCCGCGGGTGAGGTGATGGTGGACACGCGGGCGGCCCCGGTGGAATGAGCAGTGCCCGGTTGCCGTTATGGTGGATGGCGTCGGTGTGGCATGTGTCCCCCGGGCTCTACACAACGCCTTCGGGGAATACCGCCGGTCCGTACGGTCCGGGCTGGAACTCCGTTGTGCCTTTCGCCGTGAGGCGACCACCACACCGGCCTGAGCGCCGAGGCCCCGGCGAGATCCGTTCTCGCCGGGGCCTCGGCGTTCGCCGTCTCCAGGCCGCGTCCGATCAGTAGGCCGCGTCCGATCAGTGTCAGGGCCGGGCGCGGTGCCCGCGGGTGTTCAGGGGTGGGCGTGCGCGGGGCCGCGGGCCGGCCGGGGGCGCGGCGGCGGGCGGCCGGGGCGGGTGGTGGGGCGGGTCACTGCAGAAGGGCGGCGGCGATCGCGGCTCCGACGGCCGCCAGGACGACGACGGCGGCGACGGCCGCCGCGGTGATCACACGGGCGCGGCGGCCGCGGGGGGTGCCGAGCCGTGCGAGGCGGCCGGCGAGCCGCGGGTCGTCCTCGCTCAGGCGGACCTCGATCTGGGTGAGGATCCGCTGTTCCTCCATCGACAGCGCCATGCTCTGTACCTCCGGGGGGCGGGCAGTGCTGTGTTCTTCCCCACGGAGCATGATCATTATCCTTCGGCGGCGGTAACCGTTGAGCCGCGCGCGGGAGCGCTCTCGTGGTGGAGGCGGTCCAGGGCGGTGACGTAGTAGGTGTAGGCGCGGCCGGGCTTGGCGGAGGGGTCGATGACGCCGCCGCCGCGGACGTCGGCGATCAGGCGGGCGCCGCCGAGGGGCGCGCATCCGGCGGTCTTGCCGTCGGCGCGGTACACCGCGTAGGACACCGCGTCCTGGGAGGGCCGCCACTGCACCTTGACGCCCTTGCCGTCGGGGACGGCCTTGGTGTCCTGGACGGGGGGCGGGGCGTGCCCGCCGCGTCCGGTGACGGCGGGCGGGATCGCGGGGCGGGAGTAGTGGTCGTCGCGGACGCGGGCGGCGAACCCGCGGCGGTTGGCGGCGATGTCGGCGGCGCTGAAGAACACGTCGCCGCGGACCTGCGGGTACTTGCGGTTGAGGGTGAGGTGGCGCGACAGTTCGGCGGGTTTGCGCCAGGCGCCGGGTTCGCCGACGCGGTAGCCGGCCTGCCCGATGGTCAGCTGCACCCTGGTGCCCTTGACCTGGCCGGCCCACCAGGCGACGAGTTCGGCGTAGTCGGCGCGGGGGTCGCCGATCGGCCAGTACAGCTGGGGGGTGACGTAGTCCAGCCAGCCCTTCTTGATCCAGCCGCGGGTGTCGGCGTAGATGTCGTCGTAGCTCTGCAGGGCGCTGGTGGCCGACCCGTCGGGGTCGCTGGACTTGTTGCGCCACACCCCGAACGGGCTGATGCCGAACCGGACCCAGGGTTTGGCCTGGTGGATCTGCTGGGACAGGGTCTGGACGAGGGTGTCGACGTTGCGGCGCCGCCAGTCGGCCTTGGACAGGCCCTTGCCGTAGGCCTTGTAGGTGGCGGCGTCGGGGAAGTCGCCGTCCTCGGGGTAGGGGTAGAAGTAATCGTCGAAGTGGACGGCGTCGACGTCGTACTTGTGGACGACGTCCAGGACGGCCTTGGTGGCCAGGTCGCGGACCTGCGGGAGGCCGGGATCGTACCACAGGCCGCCGCCGTACTTGCGGACCCAGTCGGGGTGGCGGCGGGCGGGGCTGTTCGCGGCGAGCTTCTTCAGGTCGTCCTGGCGGCTGACGCGGTAGGGGTTGAACCAGGCGTGGAACTCCAGGTTCCGCGCGTGGGCCTCCTTGACCATGAAGTCCAGGACGTCGTAGCCGGGGCTCTTGCCCTGGGTGCCGGTGAGCCACTGCGACCACGGCTCGTACGGGGAGGGGTAGAAGGCGTCGGAGTCGGGGCGGATCTGCACGAACACCGCGTTCATGTTCATCGCCTTGGCGGTGTCGAGCAGGCGGGTGAACTGCTTCTTCTGGGTGGCGGCGGACTGGCCGGGCTCGGTGGGCCAGTCGGTGTTGCCGACGGTGGCGATCCACATGCCGCGGACCTGGCGGGCGGGGCCGTCGCCGTCGGGCGCGGCGGTCTTGGGGCATTCGGGTTTGGCGCCCGCGGTGACGGGGCCGGCGCGGTCGCCGTCGCCGCTGCCGCCGAAGGCGGGCACGCCGCAGCCCGCCGTGCTCGTCACCGCGCCGGCCGCCAGCACCGCCGCCGTCGCCCGGATCCGGGTCCCCGTTCGCCATGCCATAGCGAGCCATTGTTACGCATCCGTTGCGGTGGTACGGACGGAACGGGGATGTCCGTGTGATGCCTCACGCTCCCGCCGTGTCCTTTTCGCCGGGCGCCCCCGTCCCGTTGCGATCTTCGAACAGGCGTTCCATACTGGCCGTCCTGCCAGGTCGTTCACATGTTCGAGAGGGGGCGGGTGTGCGCTGGGATCACCTGCGGCTTTCCGGCGACGGCGCGGACGGCGAGCACAGCGGCGACGGCGGCGCCGGCGTGGGGGCGGCGGCGGTGCCGCTGATCGAGCGGCGGGCGGTGGCGCGCACGTTCGACACGCCGGAGTTCCGCGGGATGACCTTCTACGAGGTCCACGCCCGGTCGGTGATCAACGCGGTGCCGAAGGCGTCCCGGATGCCGTTCCGCTGGACGATCAACCCCTACCGGGGCTGCACGCACGCGTGCGTGTACTGCTTCGCCCGCAAGACCCACGAGTACCTGGAGATGGACGCGGGCGCGGACTTCGACTCGCGGATCGTGGTGAAGGTGAACGCGGCCGAGCGGGTCCGGGCGGAGCTGGCGGCGCCGCGGTGGCGCGGCGAGCACGTCGCGATGGGCACCAACGTCGACTGCTACCAGCGCGCCGAGGGCCGCTACCGGCTGATGCCGGGGATCCTCGCGGCACTGCGGGACGCGGCGAACCCGTTCTCGATCCTCACCAAGGGGTCGCTGATCCTGCGGGACCTGCCGCTGCTGCAGGAGGCGGCGGAGCGCACGGCGGTGAGCGCGGCGGTGTCGGTCGGGTCGGTCGACCCGGACCTGTGGCGGCTGGTGGAGCCGGGCACCCCGGCGCCGCGCAAGCGGCTGCAGGTGTGCGCGGAGCTGAACGACGCCGGGATCGGCTGCTCGGTGCTGATGGGCCCGGTGATCCCCTACCTGTCGGACTCGCCGGCGCAGCTGGAGGCGGCGGTGCGGCGGATCGCCGAGGCGGGCGCGACGTCGGTGTCGGCGATCACGCTGCATCTGCGTCCCGGGGCCCGCGAGTGGTTCATGGCGTGGCTGCGCGAGCACCATCCGGAGCTGATCGTCCCGTACGCGCGGCTGTACGGGTCGGGCGCGTACGCGCCGGAGGGGTACCAGCGGCGGATCGCGGCGCGGGTGCGGGAGCTGGCGGCCCGGTACGGGGTGGGCGCGGGGCGCCGCGGCCCGTCGCGGCACCGTCCGCCGAAGCACCGCCGCGTCCCCGCTCCCCCGGCGCCGGCCGCCGAGCAGCTGTCGCTGCTCTGACTCGCCCGCTTGCGCGACCGCCCGCGCCGGTGGCGCGGGCGGGTCACAGGGCGAGGTCGCGGCGCAGGCGGTCGGCGCCGGTGAACAGGAACGCGCGCAGGCCGGCGGCGCGGGCGGCCTCGACGTTGGCGGGCCGGTCGTCGACGAAGGTCAGGTCGGCGGGTGCGGCGCCCAGGCGGTCGGCGACGTGCGCGTAGATCGCGGGGTCGGGTTTGGCGAGCCGCAGGTCGGCGCTGAAGAAGCGGTGCCGGAACAGTTCGGCGAACGGCGCGGCCTCGATGTGGCGGGCCATCTCCAGCGGCGCGTTGGACAGCAGCGCCAGCGGGACGCGGCGGGCGTCGAGGTCGCGCAGGATCTGCAGGGTGCCCTCGTCCAGGTGCGACCACATCTCCAGGTCGAGGCGGACCAGGGCGTCCAGCAGGGCGGGGGTGGCGGCGCGGCCGAGGCGCCCGCACAGCTCGCCCCAGTATCCGGCGGCGTCGACGGTGCCGAGGTCGTAGGCGGCGCGGCCGCTCCAGTAGGCGTCCCAGAACGCGGCGGGGTCGCCGCCGACGGTGCCGGCGAGGCGGGCGGCGGCGTCCTCGGGCGGCTCGTGGCAGACGACCTCGCCGTAGTCGACGACGACCCATTCCATGACGGCCCCCTGGCGGTGTTCGCTCAACAGTGTTTCTAACACATATCACGTTTATTCGAACATGTGGGTGGTTCGGGGGCGGGTTCGTGGTGGGGGTCGGTGAGGCGGTCGCCGAGGGGGCTGCGCCGGTACAGCATGTGGCGGCCGTCGCGGGCGCGGGCGAGGAGCCCGGCGGCGTGCAGGATCTTCAGGTGCTGGGAGACGGCGCTGGGGGTGACCGACAGGCGGCGGGCGATCTCCACGGTCGGCAGGGGTTCGCCGAGCATGCCGAGCAGCCGGGCGCGCGGCGCGCCGAGCAGCGCCGCCAGCGCCCCGCCGCCGGTGCCGGTGTCTTCGGTGTCGTCGGCGGGGCGCCAGAGGGTCGCGACGCCGCGGCTGGGATAGACGAGGAGGGGCGGTTCGTCGGGGCTGACGGGCGGGGCGGGCTTGTGCGCGAACGCCGAGGGGACCAGCAGCAGGCCGCGTCCGGCGGCGTGGACGGTGTGCCGGCCGATCATCTTGTCGATGTGCAGGACGCCGTCGTCGAAGCGCAGGTTGGGGTGCATGTCGGCGAACAGGGCGCGGGCGCCGCCGGTGGCCAGGCGGCGGGCGCGGTAGGTCATGTCGGCCTCCAGCACGAGCCGGATCTGCGGCCAGTGCGGGCGGACGGCGATGTGCCAGTAGCGGCGCAGCTCGTCGCAGATCGCGTCGTTGAGGCGGGTGACGCGGGTGTCGTCGCCGGATTCGGCGTCGGCGAGCGCGGCGGGCGGCGGGCCGGGGGCGTGGACGGCGAGCAGGTCGCGGCGGACCCGGGCGGGCGGGGCGGCGCGGGCGGCCGCGAGCTGGTCGTCGAAGGCGGGGGCGAACGCCTCGGGGCGGGGGGTGAGGTGGTCGGGGATGGCGTGCCGGTCGCCGACGAGCGCCATCAGCAGGGTGGTGTCGACGCCGGTGAGGCGCCGCAGGGCGTCGCGCCGCCACGGCAGCTGCAGCGCGTAGCGGCCGGGGTCGCGCAGGACCCGCAGGCTCTCCATCGTCTCACCGAGGGGCGACAGCGCGAAGCGGGTGTCGGCGAGGTCCCCGACGCCGAGCACGAAACGGATCATTAAGCGTCACGCTACATCGTTTCCGCCGGGCCGGGGCGCCGCGGTCGACTCGTGGCCATGACGACGAGTGCGACGACCATGGTGGACGCGACGAACGCGGCCGGGGCGGGCCGGGGGTTGATCGGGTTGCTGGCGGTGACGTGCGGGGTCGCGGTCGGGAACGTGTACTTCCCGCAGGCGGCCGCTCCGGCGGTCGCGGCGGGGCTGGGGGTCGGTGCGGAGACGGCGGCGGGGGTGGTGTCGGCGGCGCAGTTCGGGTACGCGGCGGGGATCTTCCTGCTGGTGCCGCTGGGCGACCGGGTGCCGCACCGGCGGCTGCTCGTGGTGCTGCTGGCGGTGACGGCGGTGGCGCTGGCGGTGGCGGGCGCGGCGCCGGGGGCGGGGGTGCTGCTGGCGGCGAGCGGCGTGGCGGGTGCGGCGACGGTGGTCGCGCCGGTGGTGGGGCCGATGGCGGCGGGGCTGGTGCCGGCGTCGCGGCGGGGCCTGGTGAGCGGGGTGATGCTGAGCGGGTCGCTGGGCGGGATGCTGCTGTCGCGGTCGCTGGGCGGGCCGCTGGCGCAGTGGCTGGGGTGGCGGTCGCCGTATCTGGTGGCGGCGGTGCTGGCCGTCGTCCTGGCGGTGGTGCTGGCGCGGGTGCTGCCGGTGACGGTGCCGCTGTCGGGGCTGCGGTACGGGCGGCTGCTGCTGCAGCCGCTGGTGCTGTTGCGGGAGGAGCCGGAGCTGCGGCGGTCGTGCTTCTACCAGGCGATGGTGTTCGGGGCGTTCTCGGCGGTGTGGACGGGGGTGGCGCTGCTGCTGGCGGGTCCCCGTTACGGGCTGGGGGCGCCGGCGGTGGGGGCGCTGGCGCTGGTGAACGCGGCGACGATGGTGTGCACGCCGGTGGCGGGCCGGGTCGCGGACCGGCGGGGCGCGGACGTGGTGAGCTTGTGGGCGATGGTGGGGGTGGTGGTGTCGGCGGGGGTGCTGGCGGTGGGGTGCGTCGGCGGCGCGGTGGGGTTGTGCGGGCTGGCGGCCGGGTCGCTGCTGCTGGACGTGGCGATGCAGTCGGGGATGGTCGCCAACCAGGTCCGCAACTACGGGCTGCGGGCGGACGCGCGCAGCCGGGTGAACACCGCCTACATGACGTGCGGGTATCTGGGCGGGGCGGCGGGGTCGTGGCTGGCGGCGCGGGTGTACGGGGG
>NZ_WBMR01000272.1 GCF_008923365.1 Actinomadura montaniterrae | reverse complement strand
GCGCCGGGCGTGGGCCGCGATGGCGGCCTTCCGGTCCGTCCAGGACCACAAGCGCGCCGACGTCGCGGGCGTCCACGCGGCGCGGCTGATCGTGAAGGACGCGGGTCCGCGCGCCGCTCTCGGCCCGCTGCGGGACCTGCTGGCGGCGATGCCGCCCGGCGGCGACGGGCACCGGCAGGTGGCCGCGCTGCTCGCCGACGCCGAGCGCCGGCCCGACCGCGACTACGACGTCCTGATCACCGATCCCGACAGCGCCGCCTGGGGGCGGCTCGCGGCGGCGCTCGCGGTCGGCGCGCACCTGGCGGTCGGGAACGGCGTGCCGTGGAACACCCTGGCCACCCCGGACGGCGCCCGCGACGACCGCGTCCTGCTGGAACGCGACTGGGGCATCACCGACGCGGCGGGCTGGCGCGAGCAGATCGACCGGCTGCTGGACGCGGAGAACAGCGACCCGGCGATCCAGATGGTGCTCGACCAGCGCGGTCGCGGCACCGACCCGCAGGCGTGGCGGGCGGCGATCGTCGCCTGGTGCCGCGAGCGCGACATCTCCGGCGAGACCATCGAGCACGTCGTCGCGCTGTCGGAGCTGATCCGGCGGTACGAGGCGCGGTTCCGCGCGGACGGCCTGCTCGCGCCGGACGGACGGGTCGAGAGCGTCTACGGCTACGACTTCGGCCGCGCGGTGAACATGGCGCGCTGGGGCCTGAACGCGGGCTACTGCGACGCGGAGGAGGCCGAGAAGTGCGTCCTGGTCGCGGGCCACCGCGCGAACCAGGTGTACGGGTCGTGGACGTCGTTCTCGTCGGGATACGTCCTCGGCCGGATGCTGCGGTTCGACGAGGGCGAGTTCGGCGAGTGGTACGAGCGGTCCCTGGCGGGCCACCGCATCCTCGCCGACGACCCGGCGAGCCCCTGGCGCCGCATGGCCTGGGGTTAGCCGGCCGCCAGGGCGTCGATCTCGGCCGTGACGGCGCGGCGCCCGGCCTCGTCGAGGGACGAGGCGGCGACGGCGTTGCGGGCGAGGGCGGCCAGGTCGGCGCGGCCGAGCCCGAACACCTCGGCGGCGACGCGGTACTCGCCGGTCAGCGTGGTGTCGAACATGGGCGGGTCGTCGCTGTTCAGCGTCACGAACAGCCCCTCCTCCAGCATGCGCGGCAGCGGGTGCTCCGCGAGCGAGGCGACCTGCCCGGTCCGGAGGTTGGACGTGGGGCACACCTCCAGCGGGATCCGCGTCTCGCGCAGGTGCGCGACCAGGCGCGGGTCGTCCAGGCAGCTGGTGCCGTGGCCGATGCGCTCCGCTCCGAGCCCGTCGAGGGCCTCCCAGATCGTCTCCGGCCCGGTCATCTCGCCGGCGTGCGGGAGGCTGCGCAGGCCCGCGGCGCGCGCGGCGCGGAAGGCGTCGCGGAACGCGTCCCGGTGCGGCGGGCGGCACTGCTCGATCCCGCCGAGGCCGAACCCGACGAGCGCCTCGGGCGGGTGGGCGAGCGCGTGGTCGAGGGTGCCGCGGGCGCCCTCGGCGCCGAACTCGCCGGGGATGTCGAAGATGTAGGCGACGCGGATCCCGTGCCGGGCGCGGGCCTCGCGGACGGCGTGGTCGAGCGCCTCGGTGATCGCGGGCATCGGCATGCCGGCGCGCTGGTGGGTGTAGGGGGTGACGGTCAGCTCGACGTACCGGGCGTTCTGCGCGGCGAGGTCGCGGGCCGTGCCGAGCACGAGGGTCGCGACGTCCTCCGGGGTCCGGACGAGGCTCGACACCGACTCGTACACCTCGGCGAAGTGCGGGAAGTCGCGGAACTCGTAGAAGGCGCGCAGCTCGCGCTCGTCCGCGGGGACGGGGCCGTCGGGGTGGCGGCGGGCCAGTTCGAGGACGGTGGGGACGGAGGCGGAGCCCACGAGGTGGACGTGGAGCTCGACCTTCGGGAGGGCGTCGATGAACGCCTCGAGGGGGGACGTGTCGGTCAGCACGCGGCGAAGCTAACAGCCGTCCGACCGGCCGCGACAGGGAAATCCGGGGTACCTGCCACAAGATTGTCAGGAACGGCCGGCGGGGTGCCGGCCCGGGCGAGAATGGGGGCATGCGCGCCGCCCGGTTGATCTCGCTCGTCCTGCTCCTGCAGTCGCGGGGGACGATGACGGCGGGCGAGCTGGCCCGGGAGCTGGAGGTCTCGGAGCGGACCGTCTACCGGGACGTGGAGGCGCTGTCGTCGGCCGGCGTCCCCGTCTACGCCGACCAGGGGCGCAACGGCGGGTACCGCCTCGTCGGCGGGTACCGGACGCGGCTGACCGGGCTGAGCCGGGAGGAGGCCGAGGCGCTGTTCCTGTCCGGGCTGCCGGGCCCGGCCGGGGAGATGGGGCTCGGCGACGCGGTCGCGGCCGCCGAGCTCAAGGTGCTCGCGGCGCTGCCCGCCTCGCTGCGGGACGCGCCGGCGCGGGCCGGGCAGCGCTTCCACCTGGACGCCCCGGGCTGGTTCGGCGACGCGGAGACGCCGCCGCTGCTGCCCGATGTCGCGCGCGCGGTGTGGCGGGACGAGACGGTCGTGCTGCGCTACCGCAAGGACCGCGAGGTGGCCCGGACCGTCGACCCGTACGGGCTCGTGCTGAAGAACGGCACCTGGTACCTCGTCGGGCGGGTCGGCGGGCAGCCCCGCACCTACCGCGTCGACCGGGTCGCCGCGGTCGAGAAGACCGGCACGGTGTTCGAGCGGGACGAGGCGTTCGACCTCGCCGGGCACTGGGCCGAGCAGGCGGCGGCGTTCGTCCGGTCGATGCTGCGCGAGGAGGCCGCCGTGCGGCTCAGCCCGGCCGGGATGCGGCTGCTGCGGTTCGCGGTCGAGCCGTACGCCGCGGAGCGGGCCGCCGAGAGCGCCGGCGAGGCCGACGACCGGGGCTGGCGGACCACCGTGCTGCCGGTCGAGTCGCTGAAGGTCGCGGCGTCCCAGCTCATGCGGCTGGGGGCGGAGGTCGAGGTGCTCGGCCCGCCGGCGCTGCGCGCGCGGATGGCGGACGCGGCCGCCCGGCTCGCCGCGCTCTACGCCGTCTGACCGGCGCCCGCGCGCCCCGTCCGCTCCGTCCGCTCCATCCGCTCCGTCCGACCCGGCCGCTCCGTTCGACCCGTCGCGGCTGTGACCGCGGACACATCGGTCGGTAACCGAACATTTCGGTAACCGATGTATCTTGTGCAGCGGTGACGGTGAGACGTTCCGCTGCGCCCGGGGCGTCCGCGGACGGAGGTGACGTGAGCGGCGAACTGACGGAGCGGCCGGTCCTGCGGCGGCTGCCCGCCGTGCTGGTGCAGGAGCGGCCGCGGCCGGACCGGGTCCGCGAGCATCCCCGCGCCTGGTGGCTCGCGGTCGCCACGGTGTGCTTCGGCGCGTTCATGGGGCAGCTCGACGCCAGCGTGGTCACCCTCACCTACGGCAGCCTGGGCGCGGAGTTCGGGACCTCGCTGGCCGCCGTGGAGTGGGTGTCGCTGGCCTACCTGCTCACCCTGGTGGCGCTGCTGATCCCGGTCGGCAGGTTCGCCGACGCGCGCGGCCGCAAGCTGCTCTACCTGCACGGCTTCGGGGTGTTCGTGGTCGCGTCGGCGGCGTGCGGGCTGGCGCCGTCGCTGTGGACGCTGATCGCGTTCCGGGTCGTGCAGGCCGCCGGCGCGGCGATGATGCAGGCCAACAGCGTGGCGCTGGTGGTGACGAGCGCGCCGGACGGGCGTTCGCGCGGGGCGCTCGGCGTGCAGGCCGCCGCGCAGGCGCTCGGGCTCGCGCTCGGGCCCACGGTGGGCGGGGTGCTCGTGTCCACGCTGGGCTGGCGCTGGGTGTTCGGGATCAACGTGCCGATCGGGATCGTCGCGCTGATCGCGGGCCATTACCTGCTGCCGAGGACCCGGGAGCGCAACGACGCCCGCGAACTGGACCGGCCGGGCGCGGTGCTGCTGACGGTCGCGACGACCGCGGGGCTGCTCGGGGTCTCGGCCGCGTCCGGGCTGCCGGTGCCGGCGTGGGGCGTCGTCGCGCTGTTCGCCGTGGCGGCCGCGGGCGGCCGGGCGTTCACCGCCCGGCAGCGCCGGGCGCCCTCTCCCCTGCTGGACCTCGGCCTGCTGCGGGTGCGCGCGGTGTCGGCCGGGCTCGCCGGGGCGCTCGGCGCGTACCTGGTGCTGTTCGGCCCGCTGGTGCTGGTGCCGATCGTGCTGACGAGCCGCGGCTCGTCGGAGCTGCTGGCCGGGCTGGTGCTGACGGCGCTGCCCGCCGGGTTCGGGGCCGGCGCGGTCGGCGGCGAACCGCTGCTGCACGGGATGAGCGACCGGGCCCGCGGCGTGCTCGGCGCCGGGACGGCGGCGGCGTCGCTGGCCGCGATGCTGCTCCTCCCCCTGTCCCCCGGCTGGCTGGCCGCCCAGGCGGCCGTCCTCGGGCTCGGGCTGGGCGTGTTCACCCCCGCCAACAACGCGCTCATCATGAAGGCCATCCCGGCGCGGTGGTCGGGCACGGGCGGCGGCCTGGTCAACATGGCGCGCGGCCTCGGGACGGCGCTCGGCGTCGCGCTCGTCACGCTGGCGCTGCACCTCGGGCCGGACGGCGGGGGCTTCGACGGGGCGCGCTGCGCGATCGCCGTGCTGCTCGCCGCGTCGGCGGCCACCGTCGCCGCCGCCTGGGCCGCGACCGGCGGCCGCCCCCGCACGGCGGGCCAGCCGGACTAGTACGCCGGGGCGGCCGCACCAGCCCGCGGAGCCACCGGACCAGCGCGGGGAGACGGGCGGGCCTCGGCGACAAGCCGGGCTAAAGTGGCGCGCATGTCCCAGCAGCCGCGCCCCGAGACCGGCACGCCCGCGCGCGCGACGGACGCGCGCCTGCTCACCGAGACCGTGACCCGGCTGCGCCGGGCGCTGCGCGCCTCGATCCGCACCGAGTACCCGTGGGAGACGCTGCCTATGGCGCAGGTCGAGCTGCTGCAGGTGCTCGCCGAGCGGTCGCCGGCCCGGATCGGCGACCTCGCCGCACGGCAGCGCCTCGCCACCAGCACCGTCAGCGGGCTGGTCGGCCAGATGATCACCGCCGGGCTGGTGGCGCGGGCCGTCGACCCGGCCGACCGGCGGGCGTCCGCAGTCACCCTCACCGACGCCGGCCGCGACCAGCTCGCCGCGTGGGCACGGGCCCACGAGCGGCGGCTGAACACCGCCCTGGAAGGCCTGGACGAGGCGGACCGCGCCGCCATCGGCGCCGCGCTGCCCGCGCTCGTCCGGCTCACCGACCAGCTCGACGGCTCGGTCTGACCCGCGGGGCCCCCGGCGAGTGCGGGGCGCCGCGGGCCGGCGCTAGCGGTATCCGGTGAGGTCGGCCGGGCGGCCGTCGGTGATGTAGCGCCAGCAGTCGGGACGGCTGCCGTCGGCGTCGGTGAAGCCGTAGACCCGCGCGAGCCCGCCGCTGGACAGCGACGCGCCGTTCCAGCGGGCCCGGTCCGGGTCGGCGGCGAGCGCGGCGACGGCCCGCCCGACGAAGGCGGGCGACTCGGAGATGGCGAAGCCGGGGTCCCGGGCGGTGCCGTCCCGCCAGGTGTCCTCGGTGACGCCGAAGTGCTCCAGCATCGCCTCGGACCGGAGCCAGCCCGGCGTGAGCGCGACGGCGGTGGCGCCGTGCGGCGCGATCTCCACGGACTGGGCGAGCGCCATCCGGATGACGGCGCTCTTGGCGAGGTCGTAGAAGAACCCGACGTCCTCGCGGTAGCGGGCGTTGTACTCGGCGGTCCCGTCGGTCATCTCGACGACGAGGCCGCCGGGTTCGCGGATGAGCAGCGGCAGCGCGCGGTGGCTGGTGATGGCGTGGGTGTCGATGGCGAGCCGGAGCAGCCGGAGCCCGTCGTCCAGCGACTGCTCCCACAGCGGCTTGCCGAACCGGAACAGGTGGTCGGAGCCCCAGACGTCGTTGACCAGGACGTCCAGCCGCCCGTGCTCCTCGTCGATCCGCCGGACGAGCGCGGTGACCTGTGCGGGGTCGAGATGGTCGACCTGGACGGCGATGCCCTCGCCGCCCGCCGCGGTCACGCGTTCGGCGGTCTCCTCGATGGTCTCGGGACGGCCCATCTCCGACCGGTGCGACCGGGTGGTGCGTCCCGTCACGTACACGGTGGCCCCCGCGGCGCCGAGCTCGGCGGCGATGCCGCGGCCGGCGCCGCGGGTGCCGCCCGCGACGAGCGCGATCGTGCCTTTCAGATCACGGTTCATGGGGACGATGCTGGCGCGGAAACCTGACAGCCCGCGTCAGTGTTCTGCCACGTCCCCGTCCCGGTCCGGCAGGCTCAGGTGAAGATGCTGACGCCGCCGGGGCCGACGAGGAGCCCGACGACGATGAGGACGATGCCCCAGATCAGCTCGCGCCGGGCGAGGATCACGTAGATGCCGGAGATCACCAGGATCACGGCGATGAGCCACAGGATTGTCATCATGGCGAGCGGGATCCCCGGATAAGGCCCGGCAAAACCACGGGCTCGATTCGGTCAACCCGAACCGGGGTTTCGAGCGGAGGGGGGATCGCTCCCCCCTCCGCCGGGATAACGGCGATCACGTGCGCCGCGCGGCGCGGCGCCGTGGCCGGTCACCGAGTCTTCCGCGCCCGCCGGGACCGGTCCAGGAACCACGGGACCATTTCCGGACGTCCGCGATGACACTTCAGGACGAGGGCGGCCTCCTGCGTCCGGCGGGTTGACATTTGGTCCCGAACGAGTACCGTGCTCGCGGACGTGGACGGCGCCCCGCGGTCACCCGGCCCGGCAGAGCCGCAGCACGTTCGCCACGATCCGGTGCCCCGCGCCGCCCGCCGCGGTCAGGATCGACTCCGGATGGAACTGCACCGCCCACCGGCGCCGATCCGCGTCCTCGATCGCCATCACCACGTCCCCGGTCAGCGCCGTCACCTCGAAGCCCTTCACCCGGTCCGGGGTCGCGTGCAGCGAGTGGTAGCGGGCCGCGGTGAACGCGCCGTCGAGGCCGTCGAACAGCGCGCCCCCGACCACCTTCACCTGGCCGGGCTTGCCGTGCGACGGCTCCGGCAGCAGGGCCAGCTCCCCGCCCGCGTGCTCGACCATCGCCTGCAGGCCGAGGCACACCCCGAAGGCCGGCAGCCCCCGCTCGTCCAGGGCGTCCAGCAGCGCGCGGGTCGCGAAGTCCTCCGGACGGCCCGGGCCCGGCGACAGCACCACCAGGTCCGGGGCCTGCTCGTCCAGCATCCGGACCGGGAACCCGTGCCGCAGCGTGACCACCTCGGCGCCCTGCTGCCGGAAGTAGTCGGCGAGGGTGTTGACGAACGAGTCCTCGTGGTCGACGAGCAGCACCTTCAGCCCCTCGCCCGGCAGGTCCGCCACGGGCTCCGGCTCCGCGTCCGGCGTCCCGGCCGCCTGGCGCTGCGAGGCCTCCAGGGCCCCGAGCAGCGCGCTGGCCTTCAGGTGCGTTTCCCGCTCCTCCTCGTCGGGGTCGGAGTCGTACAGCAGCGTCGCGCCCGCCCGTACCGTCGCGATCCCATCGCGGATCTGCGCGGTCCGCAGCGTCAGCCCGGTGTTCATCGACCCGTCGAACCCGACGCAGCCGACCGCGCCGCCGTACCAGCGGCGCGGCGAGTCCTCGTGGTCCTCGATGAACTGCATCGCCCACGCCTTCGGCGCCCCGGTCACCGTCACCGCCCACATGTGGGTCAGGAACGCGTCGAGCGCGTCGAAGCCGGGCCGCAGCCGGCCCTCGATGTGGTCGACCGTGTGGATCAGCCGCGAGTACAGCTCGATCTGCCGGCGGCCGAGCACCCGCACGCTGCCCGGTACGCACACCCGCGACTTGTCGTTGCGGTCGACGTCGGTGCACATCGTCAGCTCGGACTCGTCCTTGGCCGACGACAGGATCGCGCGGATCTGGTCGGCGTCCTCCAGCGCGTCCCCGCCGCGCTTGATCGTCCCGGCGATCGGGCAGGTCTCCACCCGGTCGCCGGTGACCCGGACGAACATCTCCGGCGACGCGCCGACCAGGTACTCGCCGTCGCCGAGGTTGAACATGAACTCGTACGGCGCGGGGTTCGTCTCGCGGAGCCGCTCGAAGAACACCGCGGGCGCGTCGCAGCGCCCGTACATGGCGTGGCCCGGCGTCACCTCGAACAGGTCGCCGCGCACGAACTTCTCCTTGGCGTCCCGCACCATCCGCGCGTACACGCCCGGCACCGGCTGCGGCGGCGGCTCGCGCCGCGCCGGGACGGGCGTCGGCTCGGTGGCGCGCGGCAACCCCGCCGTGCTCGCGCCGCCCACCTCGAACTCGTACGACATGCGGTGCGAGGTCTCGCGCTTGCGGTCCACCACGACCATCTCGTCGGCCAGGTGGAGCACGAGGTCGCGCTGGTCGGCGGGCCGCTCCAGGCGCGTCCGCAACGGCTCGAACTGCAGCGACAGGTCGTAGCCGAACGCCCCGTACAGGCCGAGGTGCGGGTCGTCGCAGCGGAACAGGTCGATCACGGCGCGCAGCGCGGTGAAGACGGTCGGCTGGCGGCTGCGGTCCTCCTCGGCGAAGAACTCCTCCGTCGGCGGGACGAAGACCTCGAACTCCCCCGGGCCGTCCGCGCGGACGTCGCCGACCGGGCGCAGCGCATCCGCGACCGCCGGAAGGACCACGCGGCCCCGGCCGTTCAGCGCGCGGACGGCCACGGTCCGGCCGCGCGCGACGATCTCCAGGCACGGGTCGACGTAGGCCATGTGCCAGCGGCTGTAGCGGCCGGGATACTCCATGCCCGAGCTGAGCACGCCCCCGCGCCGCTCCCCCACGGCCGCGACGAGGGCGTTCAGCACGTCGGACTTGCGCTCGGAGTCGACCGGGACGGCGGTGCGGGTCACCCGCACGCCTCCGGCGGTGACGAACTCGCCGGTCCCTGCCTGATGGACGTCGGCCTGCTGTGAGACGGTCTCCACCGCGGTGGCCCCTCGTTTCGGGCCCTGCACCGGCGGACAGCGAGGAACGACCGCCGATGAGGGCGGTCGCCTGGTCTAGGACATGCACGAACCGGCGCCGCCTCAGCGGCGCCACCACCACCGGCGGGTCGCGGTTCGCATACGGGGAGGCTACCAGTGTCCGCCCGAAGGCGGCGACCCCGCCGGGCGCGCCCCGCCCCGCCCACCGGCGGCCGTGCCCTCCGGCCAGGCTGAGCTGCCCGTCGGGCGGGGCCGAGCTGCCCGTCCGGCGGGGCTGACCTGCGCGTCCATGGACTGGAACGATCCATCCAAGTCGTGCCGGGCCCGATATCGGGCCGTTACCGCCGGCGGATAGCCTTTCCCGGCTCCACCCCCTGGCAGGGTCCGTCTCGCGATCCGGGCGGACCGCGTGCCGCACGCACGAGGAGGATCCCTTTGGCCTCGCAAGACCCACCGGAGCCGGCGCGGCGCTCCGACCGCAGCCCCTGGAACTGGCTGCTGATCGTTCCCATCGTCGTCCCGCTGCTGACCTTCCTGTTCAACAGCGACGGGCCGCGGCTCGCCGGGTTCCCGGCCTTCTACTGGATGCAGTTCGCCTTCATCCCGCTCGGCGTCGCCTGCACCGTCATCGTCTACCTCATGACGCGGAAGAGGAACTGACCCATGGCGCACGGGCACACGACCGAGATGGTCGTCTTCGTGGTGCTGTTCCTGCTGGTCAGCGGACTGGGCTTCGTCGCCGCGCGGTGGCGCCGGCCGGACAGCATGCACTCGCTGGACGAATGGGGCCTCGGCGGCCGCAGCTTCGGCAGCTGGATCACCTGGTTCCTGATCGGCGGCGACCTCTACACCGCCTACACGTTCGTCGCCGTCCCGGCCCTGGTGTTCGGGGCGGGCGCGGCGGGCTTCTACGCCGTCCCCTACACGATCGTCGTCTACCCGCTGGTGTTCCTCGTGCTGATCCGGCTCTGGTCGGTGTCGCACGTGCACGGGTTCGTCACGCCCGCGGACTTCGTGCGGGCCCGGTTCGGCTCGCCGACGCTGGCGCTGGTCGTCGCGATCACCGGCATCGTCGCCACGATGCCCTACATCGCGCTGCAGCTCGTCGGCATCCAGGCCGTGCTGAAGACGATGGGCGTGAACGGGCACTGGCCGCTGATCATCGCGTTCCTCGTGCTGGCGGCCTACACCTACCAGTCCGGGCTGCGCGCCCCGGCGCTGATCGCCTTCGTCAAGGACGTGCTCATCTACCTGGTGATCATCGTCGCGGTGCTGTACATCCCGTCCAAGCTGGGCGGCTGGGGGCACGTCTTCGACGCGGCGGACGCCAAGTTCGCCAAGACCCCGGTGCCGACCGACGGCGTCCTGCTGAACGGCACCAACCAGCTGAACTACGCGATGCTCGCGCTCGGCTCGGCGCTGGCGCTGTTCCTCTACCCGCACAGCGTCACCGGCGTGCTGGCCAGCAAGAACCGCAACGTCATCAAGCGGAACATGGCGGCGCTGCCGGCCTACAGCTTCGTGCTCGGGCTGATCGCGCTGCTCGGCTTCATGGCGATCGCGGCGGGCGTCAAGCCGGTCGTCACCGACGGCAGCCCGGACACCAACACGGTCGTCCCGCTGCTGTTCGACCACATGTTCCCGGACTGGTTCGCGGGCGTCGCCTACGCCGCCGTCGGCATCGGCGCGCTCGTCCCGGCGGCGATCATGTCGATCGCGGCGGCGAACCTGTTCACCCGCAACATCTACAAGGAGTACCTGCACAAGGACGCGTCCGAGAAGCAGGAGGCGCTGGTCAGCAAGCTGGTGTCGCTGGTCGTCAAGATCGGCGCGGTGCTGTGCATCCTGGTGCTGGACCCGCAGTTCTCGATCGACCTGCAGCTGATCGGCGGCGTCATCATCCTGCAGACGCTGCCGTCGGTGGCGCTCGGCCTGGTCACCCGCTGGTTCCACCGCGGCGCGCTCATCGCGGGCTGGGCCGCGGGCATGATCGCGGGTCTGTGGATGCTGTACGACGTCCCGAACCCGGCCAAGCACAAGGCGCACTTCGGCGGCTCGGCGTTCAAGCTGAGCGACCTCGGCCTGGACACCGACAAGACGATCTACGTCGGCATGCTCGCGCTGGCCGTGAACCTGGTCGTCGCCGTCGTCGCGACCCTGGTCTTCCGGGCGGCGAAGCTCAAGGACGGCGAGGACGCCACCCGCGAGGCCGACTACCTGGCCGACGAGGGCGACCCGAAGCTGAAGGACCTGGAGCTCAGCAGCAGCACCTGATCCCGGCCCGTTCCGGTCCGCTTCCGGCCCGCGGCGCGTCCCACACGCGCCGCGGGCCGTTCGCATGCTGGCCGCTCGCATGCTGGCCGGTCGCGCCCGGGCCGTTCGGGTGCGTGGACCGTCCTTCCGAGGGGCCGGACGGGAGCGCGGCAAGAGTCGGCAAAGTCGCGGGTGCCGCACCTTGGGCGGGCGCCCGGACGGGCATCATCCGCCATGTGAGAGCCATCGTGCGCGCCGGGCTGCT
>NZ_WBMR01000271.1 GCF_008923365.1 Actinomadura montaniterrae | reverse complement strand
GGCGGCCGTCGCGGTCGCCGGCGGGGAGCTCGGCCGGGCGTCGCTGTGGGACGACGCGTGGCGCGACCTGCGGCGCCGCTGGGTGTTCTGGGCGTCGTCGGCGTTCCTGCTGCTGGTCGCGCTGATGGCGGCGGTGCCGCGGCTGTTCACCTCGACGGGCGTGAACGAGGGCTGCGACCCGAACGACGCCAAGCTCGGCCCGTCCGGCGCGCACTGGTTCGGCACCGACCTCGCCGGCTGCGACTACTACGCGCACGTCGTGCACGGCGCCCGCCCGACCCTGCTGATCGGCGTGGCGGTCACCCTGTTCGCGTTCGCCATCGCGCTGGTGTTCGGGATGCTGGCCGGCTACTACGGCGGCCTCCTGGACGCGCTGATCGCGCGGCTGACCGACGTGTTCTTCGGGCTGCCGTTCGTGCTCGGCGCGACCGTCATCCTGGTCGCGTTCCCGAGCCACGGGGTCGGCGCGATGACGCTGGTGCTGGTGCTGCTCGGCTGGACCACGATGATCCGGATCATGCGGGCGCAGGTGATCGCCGTCCGGGACGCCGACTACGTGCAGGCCGCGCGGCTGCTCGGCGCGTCCGACCGGCGGATCATGGCGCGGCACATCCTGCCGAACGCGATCGCGCCGGTGATCGTGGTCGCCACCCTCAACGTCGGCAACGTGATCGCGGGCGAGGCGACGCTGGACTTCCTCGGCGTCGGCCTGCAGTACCCGAAGGTGTCCTGGGGCCTGCAGCTGAACCTGGCGCAGGACTCCTTCGTCGACCACCCGCACCTGCTGATCTTCCCCGCGGTGTTCCTGTCGGCCACGGTGCTGAGCTTCCTGATGCTCGGCGACGCGGCCCGCGACGCCCTCGACCCGAAGCTGCGGTGAGCACGCGATGACGACGGAGCTGGCCAAGGACCTGCCGCGGGAGCCGGCGGAGCCGCCGCCGCTGCTGGAGGTCGACGACTTGCACGTGTCGTTCCGCGTGCGGGGACGCGACGTCCGCGCGGTGAACGGGCTGTCCTACACGCTCGGCGAGGGGGAGACCGTCGCGATCCTCGGCGAGTCCGGGTCGGGCAAGAGCGTCGCGGCGCAGGCCGTGATGGGCATCCTCGACACCCCGCCCGCGGAGATCACCGGCGGGTCGGTGCGGCTGCGCGGCGAGGAGCTGCTCGGGCTGCCCGAGCGGCGGCGCCGCGGGTACCGCGGCGACCGCATCTCGATGATCTTCCAGGACGCGCTGACCGCGCTGAACCCGGTGTTCACCGTCGGCGACCAGATCCGCGAGATGTACCGGGTACACCGCGGGCTCGGCCGCCGGGCGGCCCGCGACAAGGCGGTCGAGCTGATGGAGCGGGTGCGGATCCCGTCCGCCGCGCAGCGGCTCGGCGACTACCCGCACCAGTTCTCCGGCGGCATGCGCCAGCGCATCATGATCGCGATGGCGCTGGCGCTGGAGCCGGACGTGCTGATCGCCGACGAGCCGACGACCGCGCTCGACGTCACCGTGCAGGCGCAGATCATGCGGCTGCTCGCGGCGCTCCAGGACGAGCTGCGGATGGGGATGGTGCTCATCACCCACGACCTCGGCGTCGTCGCCGGCGTCGCGGACCGGATCGTCGTGATGTACGCCGGGTCGGTGGCCGAGCAGGCGCCCGCCCGCGAGCTGTACGCGCGGCCCGCGCACCCGTACACGCGCGGGCTGCTCGCGTCCGTGCCGCGGCTGGACCGGCGCGGGGACGCACTCGTCCCGATCAAGGGGTCGCCGCCGAACCCGGCCGCGCTGCCGCCGGGCTGCCCGTTCCAGCCGCGCTGCCCGCGCGCGGAGGCGCTCTGCGCCGCCGAGCGCCCGCCGCTGGTGACCGTCGCGCCGGGCCACGAGGCCGCCTGCCACTTCGCCGAGGAGGTGCACGGTGCCGGAGCCGAGTGAGGGCCCGATCCTGGAGGTCGACGGCCTGGTCAAGCACTACCCCGTCACCCGCGGCGTGGTGATCAAACGGGCGGTGGGGCACGTCCGGGCGGTGGACGGCGTCGACCTGGAGCTGCGGCGCGGCGAGACGCTCGGGGTCGTCGGCGAGTCCGGCTGCGGGAAGTCGACGCTCGCCAAGCTGCTGCTGGCGGCCGAGCGCCCGACCGCCGGGACCGTCCGGTTCGACGGGCGGGACGTCTTCGCGCTGCCACGCAAGGAGCTGCGCGCGCTCCGGCGCCGCATTCAGATGGTGTTGCAGGACCCGTACTCCTCGCTGAACCCGCGGATGACCGTCGGCGACATCGTGGGGGAGCCCTTCGCGATCCACCCGGACGCGGCGCCCAAGGGGGAGCGGCGCGCGCGCGTGCAGGAGCTGCTGGAACTGGTCGGCCTCGACCCCGACCACGTCAACCGGTACCCGCACCAGTTCTCCGGCGGGCAGCGGCAGCGCGTCGGCATCGCCCGCGCGCTGGCCCTGCGACCCGACGTCATCGTCTGCGACGAACCGGTGTCCGCGCTGGACGTGTCCGTCCAGGCGCAGGTCATGAACCTGCTCGCCGAGCTGCAGCGCGAGCTCGGGCTGGCGTACGTGTTCATCGCGCACGACCTCGCGGCGGTCCGGCACATCTCCGACCGGATCGCGGTCATGTACCTCGGCAAGGTCGTCGAGACCGGCGACGAGGAGCAGATCTACGAGCACCCGACCCACCCGTACACGCAGGCGCTGCTGTCGGCCGTCCCGGTGCCCGACCCCGACGCCCCCGGCTGGGCGGGGCAGATCCAGCTGGAGGGCGAGCCGCCGTCGCCGCTCGACCCGCCGTCCGGCTGCCGGTTCCGCACCCGCTGCTGGAAGGCCCGGGACGTCTGCGCGCAGGACGTCCCCGAGCTGGTGGAGCGCGACGCGTCCGCGCACCCGAGCGCCTGCCACTTCGCCGAGGAGCAGGCCCTCACCGAGCAGGCCTGACGCCGGCCCGCGCCGGCCGGAGCGGGCCGATCGGGGCGGGCCGGGACGGTTCCGTAGGGTGGGGGCATGGCGCGCAAGGGCAGGCACGGTCCGCGGCCGGACACGTTCACGATCGACGGCGGCGAGGCCGAGCTGCTGCGCGACGCCGACCGCGACGGCGGCTGGATGCTGCTCGTCGGCGGCGTCCCGCAGTCCTACGTGGACCTGTCCGACCCCACCTACCTCGACTTCGAGTACATGCGGCTGATGGGCGACGTCGTCGACGCGCTCGGGCTGGAGGGCGAGGCCTTCGACGCCGTGCACATCGGCGGCGCCGGCTGCACCCTGCCCCGCTACATCGCCGCGACCCGCCCGGGGTCGCGGCAGATCGTGCTGGAGCCGGACGCCGAGCTGGTCCGGGTCGTCCGCGAGCGGCTGCCCGTCAAGGGCGTGCCGGGGCTGCGGATCCGCGTCACCGACGGGCGCAGCGGCATCGCCGCGCTCGCCGACGAGGCCGACGACCTCGTCGTGATGGACGCCTTCGCCGAGGCGTCGATGCCGGTCGAGCTCGCGACCCGCGAGTTTGTGCTGGACGCGGCGCGGGTGCTGCGGCCGCGCGGGGCGTACCTGGCGAACGTCGCCGACGGGTTCCGGCTGCCGTTCGCGCGGCGCGTCGCCGCGACGGTCCGCTCGGTGTTCCCGCACACGCTGCTGATGGGCGACCCGGGCGTGCTGCGCGGCCGCCGGTTCGGCAACCTGATCATCGCCGCGTCCCGCGAGCCGCTGCCGGTCGCCGAGCTGACCCGGCGCGCCGCCGGCGGGATCGCGCGGGCCCGGATGGTGGCGGGCGACGACCTCGCCGCGTTCTGCGCCGGCGCCGCGCCGCTGCACGACGGCGAGGAGATCGTGACGCCCACCCCGCCGCCGCAGGTCTTCGGGAGGTCGTGAGATGGAGACCGGCGCCGATCTCATGGACGAGGCGGGCCTCGCGGCGTTCGAGGAGCTGCGGCCCCGGCTGACCGGCCTGGCGTACCGGATGCTCGGCGAGGTGCAGGAGGCCGAGGACGCCGTGCAGGACGCCTACCTGCGCTGGAACGGCACGGACCGGGCGGCCGTCGAGGAGCCCCGGGCCTGGCTGATCAAGGTCGTCACGAACCTGTGCCTCAACCGGCTCGCCTCGGCGCGGGCGCGCCGCGAGACCTACACGGGCCCGTGGCTGCCCGAGCCGGTGCCCGGCGCCGGGGAACTCGGCGCGCGGGTGCTCGGGCCGCTGGAGACCGCCGAGCAGCGCGACTCGGTGTCGCTGGCGCTGCTCACCCTCATGGAGTCGCTCACCCCGGCCGAGCGCGCCGTGTTCGTGCTGCGCGAGGCGTTCGGCTATAAGCACCGCGACATCGCCGAGGTGCTGGACGTCACCGAGACCGCGAGCCGGCAGCTGCACCGGCGCGCCCGGCAGCGCGTCGCGTCCGCCGAACGGCGGTTCGCGCCGCCGGGCGAGCGGTGGCGGCGGCTCGTCGAGCGGTTCCTGGACGCGGCCGTGCGCGGCGACCTGGCCGGGCTGGAGGCGATCCTCGCCGAGGACGTCGTCGCCTGGTCCGACGGCGGCGGCAAGGTCACCGCGGCCCGCAACATGATCGCCGGACGGACCCGGGTCGCGCGGTTCCTCCTCGGCGTCGCCCGCCGCGCCGCGGACCTGCCCGGGGCGTCGATCGAGCCGTCGATCGAGGAGGTCAACGGCGTGCCGGCGCTGGCCGTCCGGGTGGACGGCGAGCTCACCATGATCGCGGTGCTGGAGGCGTCCGGGGACCGCGTCACGGCCGTGCACGCCGTGCTCAATCCGGACAAGCTCGGATTCGCCGCCCGCGCGCTGTCACGCTCTGGGAGACTGCCCGGTCCCTCTTAGCGGACGAAGGAGGAGTCAATGATCATCGTGACCGGGGCGAGCGGGACGCTCGGCGCGCCCCTGACCCGCAAGCTGGCCGCCGCGGACGCCGCGGACGTGCGCGCGCTGAGCCGGCGCTCCAGGACGCCGGAGAACGGCGTCACCTGGCACCGGGCGGACCTCAAGACCGGCGACGGGCTCGGCGCGGCCCTCGACGGCGCCGACACGATCGTGCACTGCGCCAGCGACTGGCGGCACTACAAGGACGACCTGACCGCCGCCCGGAACCTGGTGGACGCGGCGTGGAAGCAGGGCGCGCCGCACCTGGTCTACATCTCGATCGTCGGCGTCGACAAGATCCCGTACCCGTACTACCGGATCAAGCACGAGGTGGAGCGGCTCATCGAGGACTCGGGGCTGCCCTACACCATCCTGCGGGCCACCCAGTTCCACACCCTTCCGGGCATGGTGCTGGACGCCCTCACCAAGGTCCCCGGGCTGATGCCGCTGCCGTCCGGGCTGCGGATACAGCCGATCGACGCCGGCGAGGTCGCCGACCGGCTGGCCGACCTGGCGCTCGCCCCCGGGCCCGCGCGCCGCGTCGACGACATGGGCGGCCCCGAGGTGCTCGCGCTCGAGGACATGGCCCGCGCCTACCTGGAGGCGCGCGGCAGGCGCAGCCTGCGGCTGCCGTTCCCGCTGTTCGGCAAGACGGCGCGCGGCTTCAAGGAGGGCCACCACCTCGCCCCCGGGCAGAAGGCCGGGAAGCGGACCTGGCAGGACTACCTCGACGAACGCTGGCCGCGCGGGTGACCGGCACCGCCGTCCGCCGCGCCCCGGCCGGGGGACGGCCGTCCTGACGCGGGCCGCCCGCCGCCCGCCCGCGGAGCCCATTCGCGGATAACGGGCGGCGGCCCGCCGGGAACGCAATTCCGGACCGGTCTCCCGCGCCGTATCGGCCGCATCCGGCGGCGCCATGTCCCATAATCGAGCGATGGAGTCGTCCACCCGAATTCTCATTCTCGGCACGGATTCCTCGGGGAGAATACTCCAGTCCGAGCGGAACGCCGCCGCCGTTCTGTCCGCGAATCCGGACGGGCTCCTGGGCGCCTGCCTCGACGAGGTGATCCCCGGCGCGCGCGAGCCGCTGCTGGAGGCGGTGAAGCACGGGCGGGAGCGCACCGCGATGCTCGCCGTCGAGACCTCCGGCGGCGCCACCCTCGACGCGGTCGTCACCGTGCACCCGATGAGCGGCGGCGAGCCCGGCGGCCTCGCCGCGCTGGCGGTGATCCGCGTCCCGGTGCCGCTCGCCGACCGGTTCGTCGACCCCGCCGTCATCCGCCGGGCGCTGCTCGACGACGGGTTACCGCGCATCGGCTCCACCCTCGACCTGGAACTGCTGGCGCGGGGGCTGATGGACGTCCTCGTGCCGCATTTCTGCAATTCCGGCGCGCTGATGCTGCTGGAGAGCCATCTGGACGCCGACGAGGCGCCCGCGGGCCCGGACGGGCCGCCGCTGCGCCGGATGGCGATCGGGTTCGACGACGGCGACCCCGCCTGGGACGCGGCGTTCCCGACCGGCGAGTCCGTCGTCTACCCGGCCGGCACCCCGTACGCGCGGTGCCTGGAGACCGGCGAGCCGGAGCTGACCGCGCTCGGCGGCGAGGGCGCGGCGCGGCTCGCCGAGGTCTGGCACCGCCCGCCGGTCGCCGACCTGCTCAAGGGCTCGTCGATGCTGCTGCTGCCGATCATGTCGCAGGCGGGGGTGCTCGGGTTCTTCGTCGGCGTCCGCAACGTCGCGCACCGCCCGTTCGACCGCTACGACATCGAGATCGGGATGGAGTTCGCCTCCCGCGCGTCCAACTACGTGGAGAGCGCGCGGCAGTACTCGCTGGAGCGGGCGACCGCGCTGACCCTGCAGCGCAGCCTGCTGCCGACCGGGCTGTCGGCGCCGTCCCCGATCGAGGTGCACCACCGGTACCTGCCCGGCAGCCGGCTCATCGAGGTCGGCGGCGACTGGTACGAGTCGATCGCGCTGCCGGGGGCGCGCGTCGCGCTCGTCGTCGGCGACGTCGCCGGGCACGGGGTGAAGGCGGCCGTCACGATGGGCCGGCTGCGCACCTCGATCCACACCCTCGCCGAGCTGGAGCTGCCGCCCGCCGAGGCGCTGGAGCGGCTCGACTCGCTGATGCGGACCCTCGGCGACCGCGAACCGCACTTCGCGACCTGCGCCTACGTGGTGTACGACGCGGTCAGCGGCCGCTGCGAGGTCGCGAGCGCCGGGCACCTGCCGCCGCTGCTCGCGCCGCCCGGCGCCGCGTCCCACTTCCTGGCGGTGCCGCCCGCGCCGCCGCTCGGCGTCGGCGGCGACGGCCCGATCGTCAGCCGCGAGTTCACCGTCGAGGACGGCACGCTGCTCTTCCTGTACACCGACGGGCTCGTGGAGAACCGGGCCCGCGACATCGACGACGGCCTGGCCCGGCTGCAGCGCACCTTCGGGCCCGGCGCAGCGTCCCGGCCGCTCGGGGAGCTGTGCCAGGACGCGCTCGACGGCGTCTACGACGACCAGCACCGCGACGACATCGCGATGCTGGTGGCGCGGCTCAGCCGGATCCCGGAGGACCACCACGCCACCTGGGAGCTGCCCGCCGAGCCGGCCGCGGTGCGGCGGGCCCGGGGCCTGGTCCGCGACCGGCTCGCCCGCTGGGGCCTGGACGAGCTGGCCGACT
Organism: Actinomadura montaniterrae; assembly: GCF_008923365.1. Taxonomy (GTDB): domain Bacteria; phylum Actinomycetota; class Actinomycetes; order Streptosporangiales; family Streptosporangiaceae; genus Spirillospora; species Spirillospora montaniterrae. The sequence goes on along the minus strand of NZ_WBMR01000271.1, from coordinate 3,980 downwards.
CCACCGTCCTGATGGCCTCCGAGCTCGTCACCAACGCGATCAACCACGCGGGCGGCCGCGTCGGGCTGCGCCTCGTCCGCGAGGGCGGGCTGGTGTGCGAGGTGTTCGACTCCTCCGACGGCCGTCCCCGCGTCCGCCCCCAGGACGACGAGGAGGACATGCCGGAGTCCGGGCGCGGGCTGCACGTCGTCGGGCGCCTCGCGCAGCGCTGGGGCGTCCGCCGCACCACCGACGGCAAATCCGTCTGGTGCGAGCAGGAACTGCCCTGAGCGACGGTCCCGTGCGTTAGCGGAGTACCGAGATGTGCACGTGGTCGTAGTGGTTCTGGGTGATGCTGCCGCGGTCCGCCATCGGGCGCCATCCGCCGCCGCGCACGTTCCAGATGTGCTGTTTCCAGATGACGTAGGAGATGCCGAGCCGCCGTGCGTTCGCGACCGCGTACGCCGCGACCTCGTCGCCGTGCCGCTGCGCCTGGGCGCTCGGCATCCGGCCCGCCGTGTTCTCCATGAAGTCGCAGGCGCGGCCGTCGCCGTGGTCCTGCGGGTCGCCGGTGGAGCGGTAGCAGCCGATCGTCGGGAACGGCCCGAACATCCCGTTGACCTCCAGCAGCACCGTCCGCATCGTCGGCGTCATCAGGTTGCCGGTGATCGGGGTGCGGGACGGCAGCGCACCGTCCGGGCGTCCGGTCATCCGCGGCGCGCTCTTCGGCGCCGCGGCCCTGCCGGGTGACGACGGGGCGTTCAGCGCGGCGATCCGCGTCCCGCGCGGCAGGATCCGCTTCAGCCGCTTGCTCAGCTTGCGGATGTCGGCCTTGGGCGCGCTGAGCAGCAGGGCGTTGCCGTCCGGCAGGCCGAGCGCCTGGGCCTGCTCGTGCGAGACGACGGCGTCGACGCTGCCGATGCCCAGCGACGCGTACGCGCCGACCCTTACCTGCCCGGGGTGGGCGCTGCTGCCCGCCTGCACGACCGTGCCGAGCGGGAACGCGCCGTCCTGCCCGAGCGTGAACGACAGGGCGAGGCCGCCGGACGCCACCGTCCGCCAGAGCTGGTCGGACTCGGCGGTCGCCCCGGGTGCGAACGCCCGGAACGACGACGGGTCCACACCGAGCAGCCCGACGCGGTGCCCGCCGACCTGCGCGCGGGCCGCGTCCACGACGGTGATCCCCGCGACGCCCTTCAGCCGCCGGGCGCGGGCGACGGCCTGCTGCGGCAGCGGCGCGGCCCCGGCGACCAGCAGGTGCGGGGTGTAGCGGCGGGTCAGCGGCGCGACGGCCTCGACGGGCGGCGCGCCCGCCCTGGTGACCGACACCAGGTCGCGGGGCCGCCGTTCGCGGGCGCCGCCGTCCGCCCGGCCCGACGCGAGCACCCACGCGTCCGTGCCGAGGGTCAGCACCACCGCCGCCGCGACGATCCCGGGCAGCGTCCTGCCGCGCCCGCGCGGCGTTCCGCCATGCCCGCGCATCGAGCCGCCCCCGTCCACCCCTCGTTCCCTCCGCGGCATCGTAGAGGACCGGGGACGGCCGGATCCGCGCCCGGTCCGGGCACGGACGGTGCCGGGCGGTCAGTGCTGGACGGGCTGGGTGCCGAGCAGGTCGTCGTAGTCGTCCGGGAGCTGCGCCATGATGTGCTCGAACAGGCCCGGTTCGACCGACGCCTTGACGGCGGCCACGACCGCGCGGGCGTGCTGGCGCGCCTGCGGCGGCCGGGTGCCCTCGGTGTCGGCGACCCGCTCGTAGAACTCCTCGAGCCCGAAGCGGTGCCCGGCGCCCTGCTCCGGCAGCGCCTCGGCGAGCGCGGGCGGCAGCTGCGCGGCCAGGTCGCGGCTCTGCCCGCCGGCGAGCCGCTCGCCGAGGACGGTGAGCGTGGCGTCGATGGCGCGTTCGGCGTGGTCGGCGGTGTCGATGCGCCCGGTCTCGCGGACGGCCGACACCATTTCGTGCTCCTTCATGATCCCCCCGAAGGTCGGCTCAGACGGTCACGGCCATGCGGACCCCGATACCCGCCGGTCAGAGAAGGCATTCATCCCGTTCCGGGTGATCAGGCGGGCGGTGCGGCCTCCTGCAGCCGGCCGTCCGCGAGCCGCAGCCAGCGCTCCACCCCGATGTCGGCCAGGAACCGCTCGTCATGGCTGACCACCACGAACGCGCCCTGGTAGGCGTTGAGCGCGCCGACGAGCCAGGACGCGCTCGCCAGGTCGAGGTTGTTCGTCGGCTCGTCCAGGAGCAGCAGCTGCGGCGCCGGCTCGGCGCACAGCACGCACGCGAGCGTGGCGCGCAGCCGCTCCCCGCCGGACAGCGCCCCGGCCGGCAGGTGCGCGCGGGCACCGCGGAACAGGAACCGGGCGAGCAGGTTCATCCGCTCGGCCTCCGGCACGCCCGGCGCGAACGCGGCGAGGTTCTCCGCCACCGTGCGGTTGAGGTCGAGCAGGTCCAGGCGCTGCGACAGGTACGCGACGCGCCCGTCGGCCCGCCGCGCCGTCCCGCCGCCCTCGGGGGACAGGTCGCCGGCGATCAGGCGGAGCAGGGTCGACTTGCCGGTGCCGTTCGCGCCGATCAGCGCGACGCGCTCGGGACCCCGGATCTCCAGGCTCGCACCCGGCTCGGCGAAGACGTCCCGGTCGCCGTAGCGGACCCGCATGCGCTCGCCGAGGAACACCGTCCGCCCGGCGGGCACGGCGGTGGCGGGCAGTTCCAGGCTGATCGCCTGGTCGTCGCGCAGGGCGCGCTCGGCCTCCTGGAGGCGGGCGCGGGCGTCGCCGAGCCGCGCGGCGTGCGCCCCGTCCGCCCGTCCGGCCGACTCCTGGGCGCGCCGCTTGCGCGCACCGGCGAGGATCTTGGGCAGGCCCGCGTCCTTGAGGTTGCGCGCCGCGGTGCTCTGCCGCCGCGCCGCCCGCTCCCGGGCCTGCTGCATCTCCCGCTTCTCCCGCTTCACCTCCTGCTCGGCGCTGCGGACGTCCTTCTCCACGGCCTCCTGCTCGATCCGGAGGGCCTCCTCGTAGGCGGTGAAGTTCCCGCCGTAGAAGCGCATCTCGCCGCGCTCCAGCTCGGCGATGCGGTCCATCCGGTCGAGCAGCGCCCGGTCGTGGCTCACCACGAGCAGGCACCCGCTCCAGTCCTCCAGGACGCCGTACAGCCGGTGCCGCGCGTCGATGTCGAGGTTGTTGGTCGGCTCGTCGAGCAGCAGCACGTCCGGCCGCTTCAGCAGCTGCGCGGCCAGGCCGAGCGAGACGACCTGGCCGCCGCTGAGCGTGCCGAGGCGGCGGTCCAGCGCGACGTCGCCGAGGCCCAGCCGGTCGAGCTGGGCGCGGGTGCGCTCCTCGATGTCCCAGTCGTCGCCGATCACCGCGAAGTGCTCCTCGGCGGCGTCGCCGGACTCGATCGCGTCGATCGCGCGGACGACCGGGGCGATGCCCAGGACGTCCGCCACGGTCAAGTCGCCGTCGAGCGGCAGGGTCTGGGGCAGGTGGCCGAGCACGCCGTCGGCCGCGACGGTACCGGCGGCGGGCCGCAGCTCGCCCGCGATCAGTTTCAGCAGCGTGCTCTTGCCGGCGCCGTTGGGCGCGACGAGGCCGGTGCGGCCGGCGCCGACGGCGAACGACAGGTCCTGGAACACCGGGACGTCGCCGGGCCAGGAGAAGGACAGGCCGGAGCAGATGATGCGTGCATCGGACACGTGAGGGACCTCGTGGGATGAAGCGGGCGAAGCTGGGCCGCCCGGCAGGGGGCAGGGATGCGGTCGACGACGGGGCGGCCACGGCGGCGGCGCTCGTCCGCGCGCACCGGTGGCCGATCACTTCCGGGATCACCCGGAGATGTCGTCGTCACCTGCCACTGCTGATCTCCCTCTACGGATCACTCGTCCGGTCCAACACTATCAGCGCGCGGCGCCCACCTGTCCCAGCAGCGCCGCGGCGGCGTCCTCGGCGAGGGCGCCGGGCAGGTCGGAGCCCATCCGGCCGGCGGCGGCCTCCCGCAGCCGGAC
>NZ_WBMR01000270.1 GCF_008923365.1 Actinomadura montaniterrae | reverse complement strand
CTCGCCGCCGCCGGCCGCGACCTCGCCGACCTCGCCGCGCGGTGCGGCGCGCTCGTCGCCACCTCCGCCGTCGCGCGCGGGCTGTTCGCCGGCGACCCGTTCGGCCTGGACGTCAGCGGCGGCTTCGCGACCCCCGCGGCGGCCGAGCTGATCGCCGGCGCCGACCTGCTCGTCGCGTGGGGCTGCTCGCTGAACATGTGGACGACCCGCCACGGCGCGCTCGTCGGCCGCGGGGCGACGGTCGTCCAGGTCGACGTCGACGCCCGCGCGCTCGGCGCGCACCACCGGGTCGACCTCGGCCTCATCGGCGACGTCGGGGAGACCGCGCGGGCCGCCGCCGCGGAACTGGAGGCGCGCGGGCACTCCGCCACCGGCTACCGCACCGCGGACGTCGCCGAACGCCTCGCCCGCGAAGGCCGCTGGCAGGACGTCCCCTACGAGGAGGACAAGGAGCACGACAAGCACCCAGGCGGCGGCCCCCGCATCGACCCGCGCACGCTGACGATCGCACTGGACGGGATGCTGCCGCGCGAGCGCACCGTCGCCGTGGACTCCGGCAACTTCATGGGCTACCCGGCGATGTTCCTGGACGTCCCGGACGCCGACGGGCTGGTGTTCACCCAGGCGTTCCAGTCGATCGGGCTGGGCCTGGCCACCGCGATCGGCGCGGCGGTCGCCCGTCCCGGCCGGCTCACCGTCGCGGCGCTCGGCGACGGCGGGGCGCTGATGGCCGCCGCCGAGCTGGAGACGGCCGTACGGCTCGGCCTCGGCCTGCTGGTGGTCGTCTACGACGACGAGGCCTACGGCGCCGAGGTCCACCACTTCGGCCCGTCCGGCCACCCGCTCGGCACCGTCACGTTCCCGCCCGCCGACCTGGCCGCGATCGGGCGCGGCTACGGCTGCGCGGCGGCGACCGTCCGGCGGCCGGACGACCTCGCGGCCGTGGCGCAGTGGCTCGCCGGGCCCCGCGACCGGCCGATGCTCGTGCACGCGAAGGTCGCGCGGGGACGGCCGTCCTGGTGGCTCGAGGAGGCCTTCCGCGGGCACTGACCGGTACCGGGTCGTGTAGCCGCCGTTCGCCGGGGAAGGAACGCGGACAGTGATCATCCACTGTGCCCAGCGTCACGACCCCGAGGAGGAGAGATGGCCGCACCCCCGCGAGCACGAAGGCTCCCGGACATCGTCGTCGAGATGTCCGCGGAGTTCGCCGGGACGCTGATCCTCATCCTGTTCGGCGTCGCCGTCGTGGCCCAGGCGGTCGCGGGCAGCGGCCTCGGCGAGCCGCAGAGCCTCGGCGGCCACGACGCGATCGCCTGGGCGTGGGGCCTCGCGGTCACGCTCGGCGTCTACGTGTCGGCGCGGCTCAGCGGCGGCCACATCAACCCGGCGGTGACCGTCGCGCTCGCGGTGTTCAAGGGCTTCCCGTGGCGGAAGGTGATCCCGTTCATCTTCGCGCAGACGCTCGGCGCGTTCATCGCGGCGCTGATCGTCCGGTGGGACTACAGCGAGATCCTCGACAAGTTCGACCCCGGGCACACCACGAAGACGCAGTTCGTGTTCTCCACCATGCCGGGCAACGGGTCGCTGCCGATCCACACCTGGGGCGCCTTCCGCGACCAGATCATCGGCACCGCCATCCTCCTGTTCCTGGTGCTGACGCTCACCGACCTGCGCAACTCGCCGCCACTGGCGAACATGGCGCCGTTCATCATCGGGCTCATCGTGGTCGCGATCGGCATGGCGTTCGGCTCGGACGCGGGCTACGCGATCAACCCGGCGCGCGACTTCGGCCCGCGGCTCGCCCAGTACATCACCGGCTACGACAACGCCTGGCGAGATCAGTACGGGCACTTCTACTTCTGGGTGCCCCTCGTCGCGCCGATCATCGGGGGCATCGTGGGCGCCGGCCTGTACATCCTGCTCATCGGCCGCAACATCCCGGAAGAGGGCCCCGGGGGTACCGAGCCGAGGCCCGAGTACGACGTCGAGGAGTGACGGGCGCCGCCCGTCCCCGCCCCGAGCGTCCCCGTCCCGCCCGCCACCGCCTCGAACGTCCCGCGCAGAAAGGCAGAGCCGCATGGCCGACTTCGTCGGCGCCCTCGACCAGGGCACCACCAGCACCCGGTTCATGATCTTCGATCACGGCGGCAACGAGGTCGCCCGCCACCAGCTCGAGCACGAGCAGATCCTGCCGCGGGCGGGCTGGGTCGAGCACAACCCCACCGAGATCTGGGAGCGCACCCGCGCGGTCATCCAGACGACGCTGAACAAGGCGAACCTGACCCACGCCGACCTCGCCGCGTTCGGCATCACCAACCAGCGCGAGACGACCCTGGTCTGGAACCGCCGCACCGGCCGCCCGTACTACAACGCGATCGTGTGGCAGGACACCCGCACCGACCGCATCGCCTCCGCGCTCGAGCGCGACGGCCGCGGCAAGACGATCCGGCACCGCGCGGGCCTGCCGCCCGCGACGTACTTCTCCGCCGGCAAGGTGCAGTGGATCATGGAGAACGTCGACGGGGTGCGGGAGGCCGCGGAGAAGGGCGACGCCGTCTTCGGCAACATGGACACCTGGGTGCTGTGGAACCTGACCGGCGGGACGGACGGCGGCGTGCACGTCACCGACGTCACCAACGCCAGCCGCACGATGCTGATGGACCTGGAGACCCTCGACTGGGACGACGAGCTGCTGTCGTTCTTTGGCATCCCGCGCTCGATGCTCCCGGAGATCAGGCCGTCGTCGGCGCCCGACCCGTACGGCGTCACCCGCGCGGACGGCCCGCTCGGCGGGGAGGTGCCGCTGACCGGCATCCTCGGCGACCAGCAGGCCGCGACGGTCGGGCAGGTGTGCTTCTCGCCCGGCGAGGCCAAGAACACCTACGGCACCGGCAACTTCCTGCTGCTCAACACCGGTGAGGAGCTCGTCCGGTCCAAGGCGGGGATGCTCACGACGGTCTGCTACAAGTTCGGCGACCACCCGCAGGTGTACGCGCTGGAGGGCTCGATCGCGGTGACCGGGTCGGCGGTGCAGTGGCTGCGCGACCAGCTCGGCATCATCTCCGGCGCCGCGCAGAGCGAGAACCTGGCCCGGCAGGTCGAGGACAATGGCGGCGTGTACTTCGTCCCCGCGTTCTCCGGCCTGTTCGCCCCGTACTGGCGGTCGGACGCGCGCGGCGCGATCGTCGGCCTGTCCCGCTTCAACACCAACGCGCATCTCGCCCGCGCCACGCTGGAGTCCATCTGCTACCAGTCCAAGGACGTCGTTGAGGCGATGCGCGAGGACTCCGGCGTCTCGTTGGACGTGCTCAAAGTGGACGGCGGCGTGACGGCCAACGAGCTGTGCATGCAGATGCAGGCGGACATCCTCGGCGTCCCGGTGTCGCGTCCGGTGGTCGCCGAGACGACCGCGCTCGGCGCCGCCTACGCCGCCGGCCTCGCCGTCGGGTTCTGGAACACCACCGACGAGCTGCGCCAGAACTGGAACGAGGACAAGCGCTGGCTGCCCACCTGGAGCGACGAGCAGCGCGAGCAGGGCTACGCGGGCTGGAAGAAGGCGGTCGAGCGCACCTACGGCTGGGTGGAAGTGGACTGAGCGAACTGGGCGGTGATCTCGTCGATGGTCCGCAGGATCGCGACGGTCTCGTCCAGCGGCATCAGGGGCGACTCGGTGAGGCCGGCGCGCAGGCAGCGCGCCACCTCCTGCGCCTGGTAGGTGTAGCCGTGCCCGTCGATGTCCGCGGTGAGGACCTCGGGATCGCCGCCGGTCCGCACGACCGTCATCGACGCGGGACGGTAGAACGGCGACGCGACGTCGACCCGGCCGCGCGTCCCGATGACGGTGGCGATGTGCGGCGAGTCGCCGAGCAGGCCGCAGTGCAGCAGCGCCACGGCGCCCGAGGTGTAGCCGAGCAGGACGCCGGTGTTGGCGTCCACGCCCGTCGGCGCGGGTGACGCGGTGGCCTGCACGGACGCGGGCGGGCCGAGCAGCGGCCAGGTGAACGACAGCGGGTAGCAGCCGAGGTCGAGCAGCGCGCCGCCGCCCAGTTCCGGCGACCACAGCCGGTGCTCCGGGTCGTAGGCCGCGGTGATGGAGAAGTCGGCGTACACGGCCGTCACGTCGCCGATCGCGCCGTCGGCGACGAGGTCGCGGAGCCGCCGGGAGAGCGGGTTGAACCGCGTCCACATCGCCTCCATCGCGAACACGCCGCGCTCGCGCGCGAGCGCCGCGAGCTTCTCGGCGTCGGCGGCGCCGGTGGTGAACGGCTTCTCCACGAGCACGGCCCGCCCCGCCTCGATGCACTGCCGCGCGGGCTCGTAGTGCAGGGGGTGCGGCGTCGCGACGTACACGACGTCGACGCCGTCGTCGGCGGCGAACTCGGCGTACGAGCCGTGCGCCCGGGGCACGCCGTACCGTTCGGCGAACGCGGCGGCGGTGCCGTGCGAGCGCGACCCCACGGCGACGACCTCGTGATCGGGCAGGCGCAGCACGTCCTCGGTGAACACGGCGGCGATGCCGCCCGTGCCCAGGATCCCCCAGCGCAGCGGTGTGTCGGTCATGCGCCGATCGTACGGTGTGGCGGTCCTTCCCCCGGCGGTGAAGGTGATCTAGTGTCCGCCGGGGACAGTGCCGTAGTCGGCCGGTCACCGAACGTGCCGGCCCGCCCGAGAGGACCCCGCATGAACCGGCGATTCGCTGGAGCCGTCACCGCGTCGATCGCCCTCGCGGGAGCCGCAGCCCCGGCCGTCCCGGCGGGCGCCGCCGAGGCCCCGGGCGCATCCCGCGGCCCCGGCGAGGTCGACTTCACCGGGATCGTCGCGCTCAGCAACTGCTCGGGCTCCCTGGTGCGCGGGCCGCGCTCTCGCGACTCCGACAAGGCCCTGGTCCTGACCAACGGCCACTGCCTCGAGGACGGGATGCCGAAGCCCGGGCAGGTCATCGTCGACCGGACTTCCACCAGGACGTTCACGCTCCTCGACCGGACGGGCCGCACCACCCTCGGCACCCTGAAGGCCACCCGGGTCGAGTACTCGACCATGACCGAGACCGACGTCACGGTGTACCGGCTGGACGAGAGCTACGCGGCCATCCGCAAGCGGTACGGCGTCCCCGCGCTGCGCCTGTCGACCGCCCGGCCGCACGACGGCACCGAGATCCGCGTCGTGTCGGGCTACTGGAAGGCCGTCTACGGCTGCAAGACGGACGCGACCGTCTACCGGCTGCGGGAGGCCGGCTGGACCTGGAAGAACTCCATCCGGTACACGCCGCAGTGCCGGACCATCCACGGGACGTCGGGGTCGCCCGTCATCGACGCCCGGACCCGCCACGTCGTCGCGATCAACAACACCGGCAACGACGACGGCGAGCGCTGCACCCTGAACAACCCCTGCGAGGTCGACCGGAAGGGCACTGTCACCGTGCGGCACGGCGCCCACTACGCCGCGCAGACCTACCTGCTCGCGCGGTGCCTCGGCAAGGGCGGCGACGTGGTGCTGAGCAGGTCCTGCGCGCTGCCGCGGCCCTGATCCCGATCGTTTCCGCGCGCTGCCGTGACCCGGGCCTTCCGCGCGCTACCGTGACCCGGGCCTTCCGCGCACCGCCGCGTCAGCCGTCCGCGAGCAGGCCGCCGCGCAGCCGCTCGAGCGTCGCGCGCAGCAGCCGCGACACGTGCATCTGCGACAGCCCGACCTGCTCGGCGATCTGCGTCTGCGTCTTGTTGCCGAAGAACCGCAGCAGCAGGATCGTCCGCTCGCGTTCGGGGAGCTCGTCGATCAGCGGCCGGAGCGCGTCGCCGTCGATGAGGTTCTGCAGGGCGGGGTCGTCGGAGCCGAGCCGCTCGCCGACCGTCCCCGCGTCGCCGTCGGCGGTGCCGTCCGCGGGCGCCTCCAGCGACAGCGGCCGGTAGGCGTCGCAGGCGACGATCACCTCGACCGTCTCGTCCTCGGTGATCTCCATGAGCGCGGCGATCTCCCGGGTCGTGGGGGAGCGGCCGTGCTCGCGGGTGAACCCCTGGACGGTGCTCTGCAGCACCGGCCGCAGCTCCTGGATGCGCCGCGACACCCGCACGCCCCACGTCTTGTCCCGGAAGTGCCGCTTCACCTCGCCCGTCACCACCGGGTAGGCGTAGGTGACGAACCGGTCGCCGACCTCGGGGTCGAACCGGTTGATGGCCTTGACCAGCCCCAGGTACGCGACCTGCTGCAGGTCGTCGAGCGGTTCGCCCCGGTTGGCGTACCGGCGCGCGACGCCCCGCACGAGCGGGATGTGCATCTCCACGATCCGCGTGCGCAGCCGGTCGCGGCGCGGGTCGTCCTCCGGGAGGCGGTTCATCTCCGCCAGGAGGAGCTCGGCCTGGCCGTCCCCGAAGCGGGGCGGCCGCTCCTCGGGCCGCGGGGGGCTGGACGGGCGCGCCGACGTCATGGGGGTCGTTCTCCTTCGAGGTGCCGGCGATGGGCGGGTCGCTGATCGCTGCGCCTCCTGTACCCGAGGAGCCGCCTCTCACACCGGGCCGCCTCTCACACCGGGCCGCGGCGCCGTCCGGCCGCCGTGGGGAAGGAGGCGCCGCCGTGTAGAAGGAGGCGAGGCGGGTAGCGGGCGGGAGACGGACGAAGGGGAGCCCCGTGAGCACGATCACCGAGTCGGTCAACGTCACCGTTCCGATCCGCGTCGCCTACGACCAGTGGACGCAGTTCGAGGACTTCCCGCGGTTCATGGAGGGCGTCGAGGAGATCCGCCAGGTCGACGACACCACGCTGCACTGGACCGTCCGGGTCGCCGGCGTCACGCGGCGGTTCGAGGCGCGCGTCACCGAGCAGCTGCCGGACGAGCGCGTCGCGTGGACGTCGACGGAGGGTCCCGCGCACGCGGGCGTGGTGACGTTCCACCGCCTCGACGACGACACCACCCGCGTCACCGCGCAGATGGAGTTCGACCCCGAGGGGTTCGTGGAGAAGGCGGGCGACAGGGCGGGGGCCCTGCACCGCCGCGTGAAGGACGACCTCCGGCGGTTCAAGACGTTCATCGAGGCGCGCGGCGTGCAGACGGGCGGCTGGCGCGGCAAGGTCGACCGCCCAGGACCCTGACGGGCGGGGCGGGGGCGCGCCCGGCGCACTCCCGGTGATCGGTAGACTGGGCCTGCGCCCTCGAGGGAGCGGCGCCACGGCGGTGGGGCCCGCCGTCCCCGCAAGGGGGAGAACCGCGGTGCGATCCGCCAACGGTCCCTACCGGTGACTGATGTTTCCGCTGGTAGGAGTGTGCCGTGCCCGATGCCGTGACAGGACGTCCCGTCGATCCCGACGTCGATCTCAGCGTGCCGCGCCAGCGGTTCGAGCTGCGCCGCGCCCCGTGGGCGACGCTCGGCGCCATCGCGGCGGGCGGGGTCCTCGGCGCGCTCGCCCGGTACGGGCTCACCGAGGCGATGCCGTACCGGCCCGGCGAGTTCCCGTGGCCGGTGTTCCTGATCAACGTGTCGGGCTGCCTGGTGATCGGGGCGCTGATGGTGCTGATCACCGAGACGTGGCGGGTGCACCGGCTCATCCGGCCGTTCCTCGGCGTCGGGGTGCTCGGCGGCTACACCACCTTCTCCACCCACATCGTCGACTTCCAGCGGGCGCTGTCGGCCGGGGCGCCCGGGGTGGGACTGGCGTACCTCGGGGGGACGCTCGCCGCCGCGCTCGCCGCGGTGTTCGCGGGCGTCCGGCTGACCCGCCTCGCCGTCCGCGCGCGTCCCAGGGAGCGGTCATGAGAATCCAGGGTCCGGCGCTGCGCCTGACCGTCTTCGTCGGGGAGAGCGACCGGTGGAACCACCGGCCCCTGTACACCGAGATCGTGCACCGGGCGCACCGGGCCGGGCTCGCGGGCGCGAGCGTGGTGCGCGGCTGCGAGGGGTTCGGCGCGTCCAGCCGCATCCACACCTCCCGCATCCTGTCGCTGTCGGAGGACCTGCCGATGGTGATCGTGATCGTGGACGCCGAGCGGAAGATCCGCGCGTTCCTGCCGCAGCTGGACGAGCTGGTGGAGGAGGGCCTGGTGATCATCGACCCGGTCGAGGTGATCCGCTACACCGGCCGCGGGGCGGAGGGGGAGGCGTGACCGTCCTGCTCATCGCGCTCGGCGCGGCGCTCGGCGCGCCGCTGCGTTACCTCACCGACCGGGCCGTGCAGGCCCGCCACGACTCGGTGTTCCCGTGGGGGACGTTCACCGTCAACGTGGCGGGGTCCGCGCTGCTGGGGTTCCTGGCGGCGCTGCCCGCGTCCGGGGGGCCGATGGCGTTCGCCGGGACGGGGTTCTGCGGCGCGCTGACGACCTACTCCACGTTCGGTTACGAGACGCTCCGGCTGGCCGAGGACGGCGCCCGCTTCTACGCCGTCCTCAACGCGGGCGCGAGCGTCGCCGGGGGGCTCGGCGCCGCGTACTGCGGGATGGCGCTCGCGCAGGCGTTCACGGGCTGACCCTCCGCCGCCCGCGAGGGGCGGCGCCCCGGGAGACCTGGCGCCCCGGGAAACGTGGCGCGGCCCAGGCTCGCTGACCAAGGGACCTGGCAGAACCCGGCCTGCGAGTGGGCCGCGCAGTTACTTTTCCCAGCCGCCCCGTTCGGTAAACCGGCAGGTGTCTCAAGTGTCACGGAGCGGGGAGCCGCGCCACGCGGCGCCCCGCGCTCCGTCACGGACGCCCAAATCCGGGGCCGCCGCGGACATGGGCGCGCCCCTCCCGGGTAACAGGCACCAGCGTGCCACCGATGGGAGGGACCGACATGACTCGTCGCAGGCTGCTCGCGGCGCCGCTCGCCGCCGCCGCTGCGGTCGCCGTCGCCGCCGCGGGCTGCGGGGGAGAGACCGGGCACGCCTCGCCGGTCGCGGCGTCGGTCCCCGTCGCCGCCCCGAGCGCCTCCGGCGCGCCCGTCTCCGACCAGGACCGGGCCTGGCTGCGCGACACCCGGCAGGCCGACCTCGCGGAGATCGCCGCCGGCCGCACGGCGCAGCGCAAGGGCACGACCCCGCAGGTCACGTCGGCGGGCGCGATGCTGGTGCAGGACCACACGGCGTCCGACGCGAAGCTCACCGCGACGGCGTCCAGGCTCGGCGTGGAGGTGCCGTACGCGCCGTCCAACGTCCAGACGCTGCAGGCGAGCGAGCTGGAGCGGGGCTCGGGGCGCTCGTTCGACCGCGACTGGCTCAACGCGATGATCGGCGGCCACGAGAAGGCGATCGCCGAGACGAGGACCGAGATCGCCAAGGGCTCGTCACCGGACGTGAAGAACCTCGCGGCGAGCGTCCTGCCGGTGCTGCAGAAGCACCTGGCGACCCTGCGGAACGCCCAGGGCGGCTGAGCGCGGCGTGCGGGTCCTGGTGACCGGCTGGCCGAGCTTCCTGCACGGCGAGGCCACCGCGGGGGACGTCCTGGCGATGGAGGCCGTCCGGCGGGCGCTCGACGGCGCCGGGATCGGCTGCGACCTCGCCTGGAGCCCCGTCTTCCGCCCGGGCGGCCTCGACCTCGACGCGGCGGACCCCAACCGCTACACCCACCTGGTGTTCGCCTGCGGGCCGCTGCACGGCGCGCAGGTCGAGGAGCTGCACCACCGGTACGCGCGCTGCCGGCGCGTCGCGGTCGGCGTCTCGGTCATCGACCCGGACGACCCCGCCGTCACCGGCTTCGACGCCGTCCTGCCGAGGGACGCGCCGGAGGCGGCGCCGCGGCACGACCTGGCGGCGCTGCCGGAAACGGAGGAGGTGCCCGTCGTCGGCGTCATCCTCGCCCCGGGCCAGCGCGAGTACGGGACGCGCCGCCGCCACGACGCGGTCGAGGCCGAGCTCACGGCCTGGCTCGCCGGCCGCGCCTGCGCGCGGCTGCCCCTCGACACCCGGCTCGACCCGCGCGACTGGCGGCTGTTCTCGACGGCCGCCGAACTGGAGTCCGCGCTGCGCCGCCTCGACGCGGTCGTCACGACCCGCCTGCACGGGCTCGTCCTCGCACTGAAGAACGGCGTCCCCGCCCTGGCCGTCGACCCGGTGGCCGGCGGCGCGAAGGTCGCCGCGCAGGCCCGCGCCTGGTCCTGGCCCGCGCTCGTCACCACCGGCGAGCGGGACGCGCCGCCGCTGCTGGACCCCGCGGAACTCGACCGGTGGTGGCGGTGGTGCCTGGCGCCCGGGGGCGCGGGCCGCACGCCCGCCCGGCCCCCGTCCGCGGGCCTCCTCACCGACCTCCTGGCCGCCCTCCGCGCCTAGGTCCCGGCGTGCGTCCCGGCTAGGCGGGCTTGGCGACGAGCAGCTCGCGGGAGAACCACTCGATGGTGGAGCGCAGACCCTCCTCGATACCGCACCGCGGTTGCCAGTCCAGCACCTTCTCGGCGAGCGTGGTGTCCGGCCGCCGCACCTTCGGGTCGTCCTGCGGCCGGTCGACGAACCGGATCCGCGACCGCGACCCCGTCAGCTCGACGATCAGCCCGGCGAGGTCGGCCATGGAGATCTCGTACGGGCTGCCGATGTTGACCGGCCCCGGATGGTCCGCCATCGCGAGCGCGATGATGCCCCGGACGGTGTCGTGGACGTGGCAGATCGACCGGGTCTGCGAACCGTCCCCGGTCACGGTGAGGTCCTCGCCGGTCAGCGCCTGCCGCAGGAACGTCGGGATCGCGCGGCCGTCGTCGGGGCGCATCCGCGGCCCGTAGCTGTTGAAGATCCGCACGATGCCGGTGTCGAGGCCCCGGGAGTGCCGGAACGCCGACGTCAGCGCCTCCCCGAACCGCTTCGCCTCGTCGTAGACGCTGCGCGGCCCGACCGGGTTGACGTTGCCCCAGTACGTCTCGGGCTGCGGGTGGACCAGCGGGTCCCCGTACACCTCGGACGTGGACGCCAGCACGAACCGGGCGCCCTTCTCCTCCGCGAGCTCCAGCGCGTTGCGGGTGCCCTGGCTGCCGACCTCCAGCGTCTGGATCGGGTACCGCAGGTAGTCGGCGGGGGACGCCGACGACGCCAGGTGGAACACGTAGCCGACGTCGCCGGGCACGTGCACCGGCTCGGTGAGGTCGCGTCTCAGGAACCGGAAGTCGCGGCGGTCGGTGAGGTGGGCGATGTTGCGGGACGTGCCGGTCAGCAGGTTGTCCAGGCAGACGACCGAGATGTCCTGGGCCAGCAGCGCCTCGCACAGGTGCGAGCCGAGGAAGCCGGATCCTCCGGTCACGACGGCGCGGGCATGCCTCATCTGTTCCTCCTAAGCGTGTAGCGTGAGCGCCTTCCCGGCGGCCTCGACGGCCTGGTCCGCGGAGATCTCCAGCAGGCCCGGGTGGGGTTCGCCGCCGTGCGGGTCGCCGGAGCGCCCCGCCCACAGCACCCGGTGCTCGGCCCGGTCGGGCGGTCCCCACCGGGCGGGGGGCGTCGGCCCGAACAGCAGCACCGACGGCGTGCGGAAGGCGGTCGCGAGGTGCGCGACGCCGGTGTCGCCGCAGACCACCAGCCGGGCGCCCGCGACGAGCGCGGCCAGCTGCGGCAGGTGGGTGCGGCCGGCGAGGTCGTCCCGCGGGTCCAGGCCCGCGAGCTCCACCACGCCGTGCGCGAGGGGCCCCTCGCCGGG
>NZ_WBMR01000027.1 GCF_008923365.1 Actinomadura montaniterrae | reverse complement strand
CAAAAGCGGCTCGATCCGCCGCCACGCCGCATCGGTCAACTCATGCCGTCGCACCACGACACACCATCAACCCACACCCACCAGATCGTCCTCAGCAAAACACCAAGATCTACCGGACAGGCTCTAGGCGGTCCGCCCTCGCCGCGCGACCTCGCGCAGCACCCGCCACCCGTGGTGGTAGCCCGCCGGCCGGACACAGAACGCGCCGCGCGGCCGGTCCGGGCTGCATGCTCCAAAGACATGCGATCAGGTGCCCGAGCCGGGCGCAGGACGACTCGGCACGCCCGACCTCGGCGTACGCCCATGCCGGACACGGCAGTGCAGCCGAACACAGCCCCTTCGTCCTCCAGCACCGGCCACTCGGCCGCCGGCGTCGCAGCGACATCTTCCAGAACCCGGAGTCGCCGCTAGCGCAGCCAGACGGCGCGAGCGGCCCCCATCACAACCACGCCGAACCACCAGCACGCCGCGCCCACTCCTCCCCACCGTGCAGCGGTGACGGCCCTTCATCAGCTACGGAAGGGACGCGCTCGTTGCGCGTAGGCCAGCCCCCTTCACAAACCATTGTTTTTGCCACCCAGACTCCGGTCGGATCAACGCACCGATCAAATCTTACGGCTTCTATCGAGTGGCGTTTGAACCCACGAATCCTTCATCCCGAACCCCAAATCTTGCCCATTCTGGGATCGTGCAGGTAAAGGCGATCCGCGTTAAAATCCCAGGTAGACGGCTTTTGGCGGTGTCATCCATTCACGGACAAGGATGACCCGTCCGCCACCGTCCACGGACAAATCACGGACGGATGATCATGGAGGATCGCGCCTTGGGATACGCGAAGAAGCGCAAGGGCAACAACGGAAAGTACCGCTACACGGCCTGCTACGTCGACATCCGAGGTCGGCTGCGGTCAGCCGGGACATACTCCAACAAAAAGGAAGCCGACAAGGCATGGCAACGAGCAGAGGTCGAAGTCTCCAGAGGCCGCACGGGAGACCCCGGCCGAGGCAGACAACGCTTCAAGGACTACGTGGAGGAGACCTGGCTCCCGAACCACCAGGTCGAGGCCACCACCCGTGAGGGCTACACGTACGCGATCTACAGGAACATCATGCCGACGTTCGGCTCGATGCGGATGATCGACATCCTCCCCGAGCACGTCCGTGCGTGGATCACCTCCCTCAAGAACCAGGGCATGAAGCCGGTGAGCATCCGCTACAACAAGATCATCCTCAGCGCCATCTTCACCACGGCGATGGACGACCAGGTCACCTTCATCCACCCTGCCGCGGAGTACGCACGCCCCCGGTCGTCCGCAAGCCCCTCGAGATCATCACACCCGAGCAGTTCGACGACGTCTACCACGCACTCCCCGAGGGCGCCTTCCGGCTTCTCGCCGAAACCGAGATCGAGAGCGGCCTCCGCTGGGGCGAGCTCAGCGAGCTGCGCGCGAAGGACTTCAACCTCAGATCCCGCATCCTCACGGTCAGCCGCACCGTCGTCGAGCTGAACCCGAAGTTCCACCCGGAAGGCCGCCACTTCCTCGTCAAGGACTACCCGAAGGACAAGGAGTACCGCCGCTTCAAGCTCAGCACCCAGATCACCGAGAAGCTAGAGGAGCACATCCGAGCGGCCAACCTAACCCAGGACGACCTCCTCTTCCAGATGCCACCCCAGGACAAGCCCAGAGCCCGAATCACCGAGATCCCAGACCCGGCCACCCTCGGCCGCACGGAACCGAACGAGAAGGGCCGCACCTACAACCACGGCACCCTCAGCGGGTACACCGCCGGCCGCTGCCGCTGCGACTACTGCCGAGGCGCCTTCACCCTCTACCGAGCCGCCCGTCGCGCGAACGGCAAGGACAACCCCCGCCCCCGCCGCGTCCGGGAGACCGACGGCCACATCCCCAACGACTGGTTCCGCCGCAAGATCTGGTATCCCGCCCTGGCCGCCGCCGGCCTCAACTTCAGACCCACCATGCGCGACCTACGCCACGCCCATGCCTCCTGGCTCCTCAACGGCGGCGCCGACCTGCAGGTGGTGAAGGAACGCCTAGGCCACGCCTCCATAGCCACAACCGAGCGCTACCTACACACCCTCCCCGACGC
Source organism: Actinomadura montaniterrae (assembly GCF_008923365.1). Lineage (GTDB taxonomy): Bacteria > Actinomycetota > Actinomycetes > Streptosporangiales > Streptosporangiaceae > Spirillospora > Spirillospora montaniterrae. The sequence goes on along the minus strand of NZ_WBMR01000027.1, from coordinate 63,726 downwards.
CGACGAAACCGCCCTCGAAGCCCTAGCCAGAACCCGGAACCGCTCAACCACCAAATAGCAGCGACTGCTGCACTTCAACGGGCATCGTGCGTTCCAAGCCGCGGGGGTATCTCTCGGACTAGGGAGATACCCCCGTGCATCTGACCACCACTCCGGCCTGACCCTGGTGCGTTGCGTCGATCACGCCCGCTGTATCTACGCACTGACATGCCGGTGAGCAGATTTTGGAGTGCCACCCATCCTCACCGCGTCCGCGACGCTGAGCCGGTACATGACACTTCCGCTGGCGCTTTCAGACGAGTAAACCGACGGTTTGCCCGGGACGTCTTATATACATCGCCGCGACAGCTCCCGCATCCTGTTTCCGATTGCGAGGCGAGCCGAGGCGAAGGATGTGGAGATGTCTGCAGAGCGTTACCGGTCGGTCTTTCACACTGGTCTGCCGGCGGATGAGGCCTTCTCAGTCGCGGAGCAGCAGATCCGGTGTTGGCTTGGACACAAACACCTTGACCAGCAGGCGTTCGACAAGGGCGCTGCGCGGGTAGGCGCTGACGGTCAGCTCATGCTGGTGCTGGCACGGAATGCGCCGGATGGGGCGCAAACGAAACGGTGGCAGCTCCGTGAGCCGCGCGCGCAGGGCACGTGGGTGTCGACGCTCACGGTGCATGCTCCAGGAAGAAACCGTGGCGGGGCCAGGAGCTGGTTCTGGCTCGACATCGAACTCCTCGTTCCTCCAGTCACCCAGGCGGACGAGGATGGCCCAGTGAAGGCGCGGCGTCCGGGCGTTCCTCAGCTCGTTCGCGGCCTGCTAGACGTTGTCGACGCTCGGGACTCGCTGACACTGTTGCGTGAAAAGCCGATCCTGGTCCGGCCTCCCGACGTCGACACGCTGATTCACGTAGTGTGCGATCCCGACCGCCGGATGCCCGTCATCGTGGCGAGTGCACATCCGCAACGGGATTTTCAGGAGTGGCGCCGCGTCGTTGAGAGCGCCACCCGCTACACCGCCGGTTTGGCCGGGCTCCACCTCCTGGATCCGCACGCGACGGAGGAGTTCAACCAGGAGATCGGCGATACCCATCGAGTATGGGGCGGTGCAGTGCGCACCTACCTCCCCGGCGCTGACCCGGCCAGCGCCGACGATGCTTTGCGTCACCGCGTCTTGTCATCGACATGGGTCCAAGGTGGTCAGCCCCGCGCTCGCGTCCTTCTGTCCGGACTCCCGTACCGGCTGAGCTCGGAAGCGCTCCTCCCTCGGCCGCTCGCCGGGCTCAGCCGGGCACTTCTCTCCAACCCCACACCTCTAGAAGGCGCCTCTCCACTATCTCGCACACCGTCGGATTCGCGCCACGAGGACGTTCAAGACCTCCGAAAGAACCTGGATGCGGCCCTGGAACTCGTCGCTGAAGCGGAGAAAACGGAAGAGAAGCTCGCCCAGCGCAACGATGAACTGATTGCGCTGTCCGCAGAATTCGACGCGGTCAACCAGCGCGCCGAGTCGTTCCGGGATCAAATTAGGACTCTGCGGCGGCTGCTAGTGCTGGCGGGCCGGGAAACCGACGCCAACGCCCCGGCCGACGAGCACACGCGTCTCCCCACGACCTTCGCTGAAGTGCTGGACCGCATGGATAAAGAGCTGCCGAGGGTGATCTTCACCGGCGACCTCGATCATCCGCTGGACGACCTGGACTCCCGTCCCAGCGCCTCTTCTTGGGCGCAGACAGCGTGGCAGGCCATGCTTGCTATGAACAACTACGCGGAGACGAGCGTTGAGGGATCCTTCGCCGGCGGGTTCCTCACATGGTGCAAAGAACCTCCACCAGCAGCGCACGCGATCAGCGCGGGCAAGGTCGCGCCCGACGAATCGGAACCTGTGAAGAACGACCCCAAGATGCGCCGCGCCCGCCTCCTCCCTGCACCGAACACCGTGGATCCTTCTGGCAAGGTGTTCATGGGAGCCCACGTGCGGCTTGGCGGCGGCACAGGCATGAGCGCGCCCCGCATGCACTACTTCGACGATGTCAAGAACACCGGCAAGATTTACATCGGTTATCTCGGCCCCCACCTCCCGGTTAAGACGACGAACTAATCCTGCGAGCGGTGCGCCCCTCTGCCCGGGGTTGACCAGCACGGCTGTTCTGGAGGTGTGTCGAACGACCAGCCGACTACGCGGCGGGTCGTGACATCCCGCACGACCCAGCCGAGTGGCGGCCGACCACCGCCGCTGGAACGAGACCATCGTGCTGCGACCACCTGACGGAGCGAGCCAAGATCACGACCTCTAAGTGCTTGTGGAGGAGCGGAACTGGCCTTCCTGGCCAGTTCACCCCTGGTCGAAGACGCCCGCCTTGATCTGATGCCTGAGCCTCTGCCAGACCCGACCTTCGAGGATGAGCTTCGGGCCTTCCGGATCCTTGGAATCCCGCACGGCGGTGTAACCACCGACGCCTGCTAACTCGACGCACTGATCGGTCGTCTGCTGGCTGCGGGTGCTCTTAGTCCAAGATGCTTGGCTGAAATCCGGAATCATGCTTACTTGTCTACCCTGTCTGGTGTCGTCGGGCTACGGCCTTGATCAGGTCGACGGACGCCGCAGGGCTGAGCGCCGTCGCGCTGAGGTGCTGGAACGCGGTGCTCGTGGCTTGCACGTCGGCCGCACGCTCCAAGAAGAGGGTTCCCGAGACGCTGTCGACGTAGGCAACGTCCGGATCGGAGCCAGGGAAGCTGAAGACCCCAATCATGCCGCTGAGTGAGGCGTGTGGGCCTGCGCTGAACGGCATCACTTGGATGTCGATCTGGGGGTGGTGCGCCATCTCGACCAGGTGCATGAGCTGCCCGTGCATGACATCCGGCCCTCCGATCTCGCGATAGAGGGCGGCCTCGTCCAGCACTGTCCAGAGCCGGAGAGTGCCCGCTTCGCCGATGACGGCCTGGCGCTTCGTACGGAGGCTGAGACGACGATCGATCTCGTCTTCCCCCAGTGTCAACGGGCCGGCGCGAGTGATGATCGCCCGCGCGTAGTCGGTGGTCTGCAGGAGGCCGGGGACCGAAGAGGGCTGATACGTCCGAAGCGACTCGGCCGCTGACTCGAGCCCAATGTAGGTTCGGGCGTTCTTGCTCAGCATGTCGCTGTAGGGCTGCCACCACTCCTTCTGCCGCGCCGCCTTGGCCAACTGGATGAGTGCCTCACGAGTGGAGGAGTCGTTCACCCCATAGAGGTCCAGGAGATCGACGACGTCTGACCACGGGACTGAGATCCGGCCCTTCTCGATCCGGGAGACCTTGGCGCCGTACCAATCCAGACGCTCGGTGACTTCGTCGCCGGTGAGCCCTGCAGCCTCACGCAGATGGCGGAGCTCCGTGCCCAGTTGCCGCCGTCGAACGGTTGGGGAGGTCAATACATCACCACTTCCGTCTCTGGAGAAATTTCACGAGAGAAGTTGCACAGGCAGCATGCTACTCGGCACACTGACGGTGTGCAGCAAGTCACAGCTTGTGGTGGCGACAGCCTCTGCAGGCGTAGGTCGTGATCGGCTGACCCAGCTGAGAGTTTCGGTGGGCAGCACATAACAGCCGCGCGGCCGGGTTACGGATTGGAGCCCCTGGCCCGGCCGCGCGGCCTCACCCTCCAGAAGGAGGTACGGATGAGGATAGCTCTGAAGGCCCTGGCGCCGCCCATCGTCCAGAGCGCCGAGGCGACTTCGCGCACGGTCGGACCCCTGGGCGGTGATAGCCCGGTCGCACGGGAAGCAGACGGCGCCTCGACTATCTCGAGGACGCCGACGACGCGGCAGGTTACCGATGGCGGAGCGGACACCGAAGGGGACAAGGACGGTTGCGTGTGGAGCGTGGACGTCCCCGGAGTGACTGACTCCGGTGCCTCTGCTGCGTCACTGGGTTCGTCTGCTCCTGGCCGAGGACCCGGAACTGTCCGAGGCATTCGAGTTGATCGTCAGTGAGTACGGCACGAACGCGCTGTGGCACACCGCCAGCAGTTGGCCCGGCGGCCGAATCAGGGCTGAACTCAGCATCAGCAGTCAGCGGACACGTCTCACGGTCCTGGACGATGGCCCCGCTCCTGCTCGCACCGATCGGAGTGCCGATCCGGCAGAGCACGGACGCGGGTTGCTGCTGGCGGGCGCATACGCCGATGAGACCGGCGAGTACGGCTGTGCCGGCGGCCACGCCAGTTGGGCACTGATCAGGCGCTGAGACCAGGACGCGCGCCGCACCCCCGTGACGCGCGTCCTTCGCCGGCCACCCTGGCCGGCTTGTCGTGCGGCCGGTGTCCCGCCCCCCCGGTTGACCCGCCGCCCGACCCCTCAACAGGCCCCTCGTGGGCATCCGCGCCCCCGCCCCCCCCCCCCCCCCCCGGGGGGGGGGGGGCCGCGGCCCCCCCCCCCCCCCCCCCCCCCCCCCCCCCCCACGACCCTTCAACAGGCCCGTCTTGGCCATCCATCACCTGCAGCGCGTGCTCGCCGCGCGCTTGCTCGGAGGTGACGTAGTGACTCTTCATAGGCCCGTCGCCCAACTCGGCAGCATTCCCTATGGGCTATCCGCCGAGGGGCTTCTCGCCGCGGAAGCTGACCTTGATCTGGCCGTTGCATGGCTACAGCGACGGTATCCAGACCTGTGCTGTTGGTGGGGCGAGTACACCGGTTCCTTCTGGGCCCTGCTGCCCGGCCAACTGGTCGAAGCGAAGAACGCCAACGATCTCGCCCGCCGTATCGACGCGGTATCCGAGCGCGCGAGTCCCCGGGACGCTACGGGGCGGTTCATCCAGCAGGAGAAGCCACCGCAGCGTATACCCGACGGGCCAAGGGAAGACCCCGGTGGGCAGGCACCTCTTGCAGCCGGTCGACCCCTGCCCGCTGACCTAACGACATGCCGCCCACGTAAGGGTCGTCTCAGCCGCCTACTCGCTGGCTGTCGCCGCCTCCTGAGAGGCACGGCTGGAAACCGGAAGGCGCTGAGGCGGTACCGATCGCCGTCAAGCGTACAACTAGGACTTTCGCAACAGGGCCGGCTGGAACCAACACCACTACAGCCATGCAAAGGGCTGCTGTCGCGGAAGGCGACGGGTTGGTCCGCACTCGTCCGCCGCGTGTCCGCCGTCCGTCCGCCGGGCTGGCGCTCCTTTCGGTGCGCAGCATACGAAGCGCGGTGACCGTCTGCAAATCTCCATCGAGGACCGCGACGACTCCCGCTGCCGCCCCGACGACGTCAAACGGCACGGCTCACAGGGTTGCCATGTGATCAATGAGACGTCTGGGATGGCGGCCGCCTTGTCCAACTGAAGCATGCAGGTCACAGGCGTGGGGTTGTCCCAAGACCAAGGAGACGGGACCGCGGGATCTCACTCCCGCCTCGCAGCGTAAGAGGCGCGTCTCATGGGGCTGAGATGCGCAGGTCAGCGCGTTGCTCGCGACGGTGTCTGTGGGATGCCACCGACATCCCACAAGACACAGGCTCCCCTGCTTGGTTGATCAACAGAAACTGACAGTCATGCAGGAGGCACTCATGCTGCAGTTTCTGTCTGCACTACCTTGCATCGATCGCTGGGAAGGGGATATCACTGCAGGTCAGCGAGGTTGCAGGGGGGCATGCCGAGACGGAACGCGTGGCGACGACACCCCGCCGGTGCCGCTGGTGAGACCACCGTGTCAGCGTTGCGCTGTGACTTCAGGGAAAGTAACCTCGTCAAGCGACGAACGATGATGAAGTTTCCCCGGTGCCTCGACGAGCGGAAGGTCGCAAGTGAATAGTGACAAGCGCAGAGCAGTCGTGCTGCTGAGTGGAGGCCTGGACTCGACCACCGTCCTTGCAATCGCTCGCGAGGAAGGCTACGAGACGTACGCGCTGAGCTTCCGGTACGGGCAGCGCCACACTGAAGAACTCGACGCGGCAAAGAAGGTCGCGGCTGAGTTGGGTGCCGCCCAGCACGTGATCGCAGACATCAACCTCGCCGTCTTCGGTGGATCAGCCTTGACCGATGACGCTCTCGCTGTTCCGCATCACGAGAGCGTCAATGACGTCAGCGCGGACGAGATCCCGATCACCTATGTACCGGCGCGGAACACCATCTTTCTCTCCTTCGCGCTTGCCTGGGCGGAGACGCTCGGCTCTTCCGATGTCTTCGTCGGGGTCAACGCGATGGACTACAGTGGATACCCGGACTGCCGTCCCGAGTACATCGAGGCCTACGAGCGCATGGCCAACCTGGCGACCAAGGCCGGTGTGGAGGGCACCCAGCAACTCAAGATTCACACGCCGCTGATCGAACTGACTAAAGCTCAAACCATCCAGCGTGGCCTCGATCTGGGAGTGGACTACTCCTGGACCCATAGTTGCTATGACCCAGTCGATGGTCGAGCCTGTGAGACCTGTGACTCGTGCCTACTCCGGGGGCGCGGCTTTGCTGAACTTGGTCTGGTGGATCCTTCCTTCTCCTCAGCAGACGCCTAACCGCGGAGATGTACAGAGTTAAGGAGATCTTTTACACCCTGCAAGGTGAAGGAAGTCATGCAGGGCGACCCTCTGTGTTCTGTCGGTTTACCAGTTGCAACTTGTGGACGGGACGAGAAAAGGACCGGCATCGCGCCATCTGTCAGTTCTGTGATACCGACTTCGTTGGGACGGACGGGCCGGGTGGCGGGCGGTTCAGGACTGCCGTCGACCTGGCGGCTGCGGTGGCCAAGACTTGGCAGGGACAGTCACATCCTCGTAGCCGGCCTTACGTAGTGTGCACGGGCGGAGAGCCATTGCTTCAACTGGATGCCGAGGCGCTCGACGCCCTGCATGCCGAGGGTTTCGAGGTCGCCATCGAGACCAACGGCACCCGTCCGGCTCCTGACGGCATCGACTGGATCTGCGTGAGTCCGAAGGCCGGCACGGAGTTGGTCCTGATATCTGGGAACGATCTAAAACTGGTCTACCCCCAGGTTGGAGCGGAACCAGAACGCTTTGAAGACCTTGACTTCACTCGGTTCATGCTGCAGCCGATGGACGGTCCTGACCTGGTGGCCAACACCCAGGCGGCGGTCGAGTACTGCCTAGAGCACCCCCAATGGCACTTGAGCGTCCAGACACACAAGACCCTGGGGATTCGGTGATGGAAATCTTCCGTGAGTTCACGTTCGAAGCCGCTCATCGGCTTCCGAATGTAGCGACCGGGCACAAGTGCGCGAGGCTCCATGGGCACAGTTACCGCGTAGAGGTCCACGTTAGTGGCGATGTCGATCCGGCCACCGGATGGCTCATGGACTTCGCCGAGATCAAGGTCGCATTCAAGCCGATCCAGGACCAGCTTGATCACTACTACCTCAATGAGGTCCCGGGGCTTGAGAACCCGACCAGCGAAGTTCTCGCCAGGTGGATCTGGGATCGCTTGACCCATCAGTTGCCGCTCTCCGCGATCGTGGTCCGTGAGACTTGCACCTCGGGATGCATCTACAGGGGGGACGCATGAGGCTCGAGGATGTGCAAGCGGCCCCAGACTCTCGCGGGATCCCGCTTGATGAGGTAGGTGTGGAAGGCCTTCGCTATCCGGTTCTTGTAGCCGATGGACAGGGGGCAAAGCGAGAAACTGTCGCCACGGTCGCGATGTCGGTGAGTCTCGGACCCGAGGTAAGGGGCGCGCACCTGAGCCGCTTCATCGAAGTGCTCCACGGCGCCCGGGACCAGTTGAGCCCCCAAAACGTAACCAGTATCGCGGACGATCTTCGTCAGCACATGGGCACTGCCTCCGCCTATGTTCAGATGTCGTTCCCGTACTTCCTGGAGCGCGAAGCCCCGGTCACCCGTGCTCGAGCATTCATCGAGTACACCTGCGCGGTGGCCGCCTCTAGCGGTCCTGAAGGTGCCTCGATGGTCCTGAGCGCTGATGTGCCGGTCACTAGCGTCTGCCCATGCAGCAAGGCGATCAGCGATCGTGGGGCCCATAACCAGCGTGGCCACATCACCATCGACGTCAAGCCTGCAGAACACCCGACGGATCTCTGGTTTGACGAGCTCATCGGGATCGCTGAAGCAGCGGCATCCTCGCCTGTCTACGCGTTGCTGAAGAGACCTGATGAACGCCACGTGACCATGGCGGGCTACGACAATCCTGTCTTCGTAGAGGACATGGTCCGCAACGTCGCCCAGGTACTGGCCGCCTCGGGGCGTATCCGCCTGTACCGCGTTCGCGCGGTCAACGACGAGAGCATCCACAACCATCAGGCCTACGCGGCGGTGTCCTGGACGGCCCCGACTGGGAGGGCCTAAGCATGGCGGACGGCACAGGCCGAGTTAAGCCGGACGTGCATGTAGTGGTCACCTGCGCGAACCGGAAGCGTCAAGCGGTTGCTGAACGGCTCCAGTTCCGCAACCTCGATGCCGCCGATTTCGAGGGGCGCTACACCGAATGGGTGAAGCGATTGTCGTTCGATTCCCCCCGTGTGCCAGCCAGCCAGATGTACGCGGGTGAGCATTGGCAAGTGGCTAAGACGTTGGCTGAGACTGCTGGCCCAGGTGCGTCCCTATGGGTCTGCTCAGCCGGCTACGGCCTGATTTCCGCCGAAGCCCCGATCGACGCGTACGCGGCGACGTTCGCCGTTGGTCAGGAAGATTCGGTCGCCGAGAACACCGAAGGAACCCGTCGATGGTGGTCCGGGCTGACGTCTTGGACGGGCCCTCAGCCTGGGCAGCCCCGCTCAATCACCGAACTCGCCGCACGTAATCCGAACTCGGTCATCGTCGCTGTCTTGTCCGAGGCCTACCTTCGTGCGTGCTCCGATGACCTTAGCCAGGCGGCTTCCCAGTTGAAAGACAGTGACAACCTCTCGATCATCGGGCCGAGCGGTCGTTGTCGGGAGATCGAGCGTCTCGTCGTCCCGGTCACTGCGGCCCTCAGGCCCGCCATCGGCGGAAGCCTCCTGTCCCTCAACGTCCGTGCGGCGACCCACGTGCTGGCTGCCTCCCGAGACAACGGAGTTCCCTTCCGCCGATCCCATCTGACCCGTCTTATGGCTGAAGCCACAGCCGCTGCCCCCAAGGAAGTTGGGCAACGACCACCGGGGACTAGACTCACCGACGACGAAGTACGCAGCTTCATCCGTAGTTCCCTCGACCTGGGCCCGACCTCAGCTACCCGCTTGCTGCGCCAGTTGCGTGCCTCCGGTCAATCATGCGAGCAGGCGCGCTTCAAAACGCTGTTCAACGACGTCGCTTCTTCCTTCGGGATCGTGGCCTGATGGCGGCCAGGAATAAGCCTCCGGAAACCGAGGTTCGTGCCCTCCGGATCGTTCAGGCGGAGGAGTACCCCCTTTATGTGTTCATGCTCCGCGCCCATGATGTCCTGCGGTTTGCCGATATCTCCCGTGTGAGCCGCGATGAGGCCGGAAAGCTGATCGGCTATCAGCGGCCGCAGGTGCGCAAGCACGTGCAGGAGATCGTGGACTACTTGGATAGCGATGCGCCAATCCTGCCCAACCCCATCATCATGGCGCTGTCCGAGCAGGTGCGTTTCAGGAGCACCCGTGGTGGCAATCGGCATGCCGACGATGGTGTCTGCGACACGGGAAGGCTCATCATCCCGCTGCCTCAGGAGGGTAAAATCAAGCCCGCCTGGATCGTCGATGGGCAGCAACGCGCCATCGCGCTCGCCAAGGCTCGGAGGCAGGACTTCCCGGTGGCGGTGATGGCGTTCGTCGCCGAGACGGTCCGGTTGCAGCGCGACCAGTTCGTCCGGATCAACAACACCAGGCCGCTTCCTCGCGGACTGGTTACTGAACTGCTTCCCGAGGTCGACAGCCCGCTTCCGCCTCGCTTGCAGATACAGAAGGCCCCATCCAGCCTGTGTGACGTCCTGAACGCCGATGAGAACTCGCCGTTCTTCGAGATGATCAAGCGGCCTTCAACGGTAGGGCGCAAGCAGCCGAAGGCGGTCATCACCGACACGGGCGTCGTGGACATGATCAAAGAAAGTTTGATGTCGTCCGCCGGATGCTTGTTCCCGTATCGGGATCTAGGCCGTAACGAGACCGATTTCGACGGGATCATCCAGGCCCTGTTCATCTACTGGTCGGCTGTGCGGGACACCTTTCCCGACGCGTGGGGCAAGCCGCCGGAGAAGAGCCGGCTCATGCATGGTGCCGGGATCAAAGCCATGGGGCGACTCATGGACCGGATCCTAGGGACAGTCGACCCATTGCGGCCGGACGCGCCCGAGCAGGTCCGGCGGCACCTTGCTCTGGTCGCCCCCCACTGCCGGTGGACAGCTGGCTCGTGGGAGGATCTGGGGCACCGCTGGAACGAGATCGAGAACACGCGCAGGCAAGTGACAGAGCTCTCCAATCACCTCATCCGCGTCTACCAGAACGCCCGCAGGGAGCTCTCGTGAGGTTCTACTTCCCCGACAGCCAAGACCAGGTCAGCCCGACCTACGATTTCCTCAACGAGGAGTACTCCCCCTACCGGGTTCGGCAGAGAGACGATAGGTACGCGCACGAGGTTCTAAACCCTCAGCCTTATGACGGAGTCCTCGTAAGTAAGGCGATCGTCGACGGTTCGGTCAAGGGTTCCGGGAAGTACTCGATGCCGCAGCGAGAACGGCTCTATCGGTTCGGCGTTTCCAAATTTTTTCGGCTGCCGGACAATGTTTCCACCCTGGGGGATTGTGGCGCATTTAACTATGCGGATGAGGAGGTCCCCCCCTACAGCGTTGATGAAGTTCTCGACTTCTACGAGGGTTGTGGATTCGACTCCGGGATTAGCATTGACCATGTCATCTTCGGCTACGACCCCGACGTTTCGGACGCGGAAGTAAACCCCGCCTGGGTGAAGCGTCGGCAGATCTCACTCCGATACGCGGAAGATTTTCTGGCTGGCGTGCAAGCGAGGGGATGCAAGATCGAAGCGGTCGGGGCCGCCCAGGGGTGGAGTCCGGCGAGTTACGCCGACAGTGTCATGCGCCTTCAGGAAATCGGATACCAGAGGATTGCTCTAGGTGGCATGGTCCCGCTGAAGACCGATGACATTCTCGCTTGCCTCAAGGAGATCGACACGGTGCGGCGGCCGGAGACCCAGTTGCATCTTCTCGGTATTACACGAGTCGGCTCGATCGAGGAGTTCGCGCAGTCTGGAGTGACCAGTTTTGACAGCACAGCGCCGTTCCGGCAGTCGTTCATGGACGATCGCAACAACTATCACACCCCCACCGAGACATTCACGGCCATCCGGGTGCCGCAGGTGGATGGCAATCCCGCCCTCAAACGACGGATCCTGTCAGGGGTGGTGTCTCAGTCCCTGGTGAAGGCCGCAGAGCGCGAATGTCTCAAACGGCTTCGCGGCTACGACCGGGATCCCGGACTCCTGGACAAGGTCATTGATATCCTCGGCGAGTACGAGCAACTCGTCGTCCCGGAGAAAAAAAGCCGCCTTGCCGCTTACCAACGGACCTTGGAAGCAGCGCCATGGAAGACTTGTAAATGCACCCTCTGTCGCAAGTGCGGAATTGAGATTATCATCTTCCGGGGAACTGAGCGAAACAAGAGTCGAGGGTTCCATAATCTGGCCATCTTTAATCGCAAGGTCCGGAATATTGTCCAGTCATCTGCACCGGAGAACTAACTAATGGCCGATAGCTACACTCTTCGACTCCCTGCGCTGGAGATCAAGCAAGGTTCGCGGAGCATTTACTGTTTCGCGGTGGATGGTAAGCGGCTGCACGAATTCGCGGCGGTCTCCCGTATCAGCCGCGATGACCAGGAGCAGTTGCACGGCTATCAGCGGCCAGAGGTCGCTAGCCACATTCGTACGATCCGCCGGTATCTGGAGTCGGGGGACGCTATGCTGCCGAACTCTATCGTCCTCGCATTCGACGGCCGGGTCAGGTTCGAACCCAGCACGGCCGAGCGACCGGGGCAGGATGCCAGTCCGGCCTACTCCACTCCTGGTGATCTGATCGTGCCGGTGGATGAGACGCTGACCGACGAAGAGAAGCCGGCGTGGATCGTGGATGGCCAGCAACGCAGCGCCGCTATTAGAGAGGCTGATATCGGGGAGTTTCCGGTCGCCGCCGTGGCCTTCATTGCCGAGGACGAGACCGAACAGCGCGCTCAGTTCATCCTCGTCAACAACACCAAGCCGCTGCCCAAAGGCCTCATTCACGAACTATTGCCCGACACCAAGGGACATCTGCCGCCCTCCTACGCCCGTCGGCAACTTCCCGCGGTATTGATGACGCGCCTTAACGGCACGTTTAACGGTCCTTTCTACCGCGCCATCGCGACGCCCACCTCGGCTGGCGGTTATATCAAGGACAACAGCATCCTGAAGATGATCGAGCATAGCCTTTATGAAGGCGCTCTCTACCAGTACCGGGACCCTCGCGATGGCTCGGGCGACGTAGAGCAGATGCTGCTGCATCTCAACTCCTACTGGGCGATCGTTCGGGAGATGTTCCCAGAGGCATGGGAACTGCCTCCCAAGGAATCGCGACTGACCCACGGGGCCGGGATCCAGGCCATGGGGTTTGTCATGGACCACCTTACGGAACAACTGCCTGCCTACAACGTCGGCACACACGTGGTCCGCAACGCGCTGGCGCGCATCAAGCGGGCCGCTGCCTGGACCTCGGGCAGTTGGGACTTCGGGGACGGTGAAGAGCGCAAGTGGAACAGCCTCCAGAACACTCCCAGCGACGTCCGCTATCTCACCAACGGCCTGATCCGCGTCGTCGACCAGCAGATCCTCTTCTGATACCGAGGGTCCCTCGTCGGAGGACGGTTTCATGCATGTGGTGGCTACACCCGCTGCTTTAGCGCCTTGAGGCCGTTCGTCGCTGCGCGTAGAAGCGATGCCGATCCGCTTCCGTCCGCGTAGGTGATTTCGGCAGCCTTGGCGTGTGTGGTGATGAATCCCGTTGCGGCGTGAGTGGCGCATCTTGTGGCGAGAGCAATGACATTGGCGCGCCGTGCCTTCTCCCTGAGTGATGGATTGCCCACTTTGTCGAAGGAAAGGGCGATCTTGAGGTCTGGGGCCTGCTCTTGCAATGCTCTTGAGACACGATCCAGAACCGCCTCGTCGAGGGAGTACAGCAGCAGGGAGCACCCGGCCAGGTCGCCGAGACTGTCGTCTTCCTCGGCAGGTTCCTCCTGTGGCCAGTCGAGAGGGAGGTCCAGTTCATCGGAAAGTTGCCGGGCGAAGGGCAGGATGGCGCTGTCTAGGCGGCCACGATAGCGGTGTAGCGGGGTGAGTAATTCGACTGCGAGACCCAGTCGAGCGTTGTTATCGGGGCAGGCGGCAAGTACCAGCCGGTCGGCCAGATCCAGGGCCGGGTCGGCTTTCTCCGGAGAGACCCATTGAGGGCAACTGTCTCGCAACTCCTCGAGCAGCGAACGGTAGGCGTTTGCGGCCGGACGGGCGCGCAGGAAGATCTCGGTGAGTGCCTGGAGCGTGACCAGGTCGGCGGCCGAGAACTTGTTGAAAGTAAGCGCGTAGGTGATGAACTCGCGGACCGTGCAGGGGGCAGTGTCGGCGCTGCCGATCACTTCGATGATTGCCCCGACGGCAGCCCATGCCCGGTTCCAGGCGGTGTCGTCGAAGGCCGCGAGTACTTGCGGGAGTTCTTCGTCGGAATCCGGGAGAGGAGGCCAGTCCCTCCATACCTCGTCACGGAGGGCGTCGAGTGCGGCCCGATGTGAGGGGCCGGGAACGGCGAGACGCTCGAAGAGTTCGCCCCAGGACTCCACCTGGGAGGGCTCGCCAAAATCTGGGGTCGATTCCGGAGCGGTAATCGGCGGCGTTGCGCCGGGCTCTGCCTCCTGGGGAAGGGGCGGGTGAGGGCTCTGGGGTTGCACCAGGGCGGTGGCCTTTTGCCACACAATGTCGGGCACCGAGTCCTGGCGGTCGTCCTGGCGCAACGCCGTGACCAGGCGGGCAAGCTGTGTGAGATCACCTCGTCCCACTGCCGTCGTGAGCATGACGGTGACGGCTTCGTCGCTGTAGAAGCCGACATCGGCCTTGATGGGCAGAGGGAGGTTGATTTCGCGAAGCCGGTCGCAAGCACCGGGGACGTCGCCCTGGCTCAACGGCCCGCTCAACGCCGTGCTGTGCACGGCGTTGAGGACCGCTTCGGTGACGGGTCGCGGCGGATCTTGGCGCATGACTTCGGCAAGGCCGTTCAATGCCAGCAGGTCCCGCCCCAGGCCCAGCCGGTCGAACCGCTTGATACGTAGATGCGCAAGGTTGGTGGCACTGATCCCGCCGCGGGCGATGACCTGTTCTAGGGCTGAATTCGAGGACGCCACGCCGCCGGCGGCCAGCGACGCATCGAACTCGGCGAGCAGTCGGCCGAGCGGTCTGATCACTGTCCAGGATCTGGCCGGCCGGCTGGCGGCTGTGCTCTGCATCAACTGCAGCGCCACGCGCAACTTCGGCCGGTAATGCTGGTGCGAGCTGGTCCGGATGACCAATGTGCTTTGCGGGCCGGCGAAGTCGATCACTGCGGCGTCGATAGGGTCCTCGGGGTCGAGAGCCGCCGGAATCGTGTCGCCGCCGGTGCTGTAGGTGGGGCCCACGAATGCCCTGACCAACTCTCGTGCCTGGACGAGTTCGGTGGGAGACCGGGTGATGACGTACATTGCGAAATCGCGGGTGTCCGCGTGGAAGCGGGGCAACACGATCGGGGCGTCCGCTGAACTGCGCAGCGTGTCGACGAACGGCCCGATTAACTTGCCCCATTGAGCGGCGTCATTGCCGGCCCCGAAGAAGCGTTCGAGCAGGACCTCAACGCGGGCGCTCTCGTTGTCCGGCGTGGTCGGAAGAGGGTTCTGGCCGGTCACACCTGGTCCTTCCATCGTGCGGCGAAATCCAGCCGTGCCTGGGCGACGGCCGGATCACCGACGCGGTAGGTCACTGATTCCTCGTTGTCGCCGAGCCCGCTTATGGTGAAGTTCATGGATCCGCTGAGCATCCAATCGCGACCGCACAGAGTTTTCTCGTGGACCTTGGGATCGAGCGTCAGCCGCAGCCGCTGGCTGCGGACGGTGGCGCGGAGCCGGTCGATGAACGTCTGGTTATGCGGGGTGGGCCTGGTCACGACGTGAACGTCTGCCCCCGCCGAGCCGATCAAGCCCAGTATCTGCGACAGTCTGCACGTGGTGGGCGGGTCGTCACCCAACAGTGCGTCAAACGCGCCATGCCCGTTGTCGAGCACATCGACATCGGTGATCCAGCTTGACACCAGCCAGAGCACCGGCCCGGGGTGAACGAGTTCCGACAGCAGGGCCGTGCCGAGAATGGAATCTGCCCGCAGCCCCATCCGGCTGCCGGTACGCAGGGTGCGTTCCCGATCCGTCACAGCTCTGCCTCCCGCAGGACCACTCGTGCGATGTACTGGTTCCCGGCTCGGGTGACATGCTCGAGTTCACCGTGGACCCGAAGCACGTCACGGTCCACCCGGATCGCCGGGACCTTGGCCAGAGCATCACTCAGGGCGCGGCGGTCACCCGCAGGGCACAACAGGTCGGCGGCCCCGGATTCGGCCATGACCTTCTTGTACTGCTGTTCCCAGCCGGGCTCGGTCACCTCGATTTGTGGTAGCCGTTCGTCATGGGCGGCCTCCACCAGCAGCCGGTCGAGGAATGCTCTGGTGCCGGAGTACGGCTGGTAGTGCTGCAGATGGTGGCTGCGTGCCTGCGCACCGCGCGGCCACATCATGCTGAACGCCTGGTCGGCCTTCAGAGAGCCGGCACTCACCTGAAGGCGCCCGGAGCCGACCGCGTAGGCGATCACGCGGGCATCGATCTCGATGCCGAGCCGACTTTCCAGCGCGGCCCAGGAGTCCAGGATCCGCAGGGCACTCTCGTCGGTTTCCTTGTTGCTTCCAGGGCGCAACAGTCGGGTCGAGACGGTGGCGACCGCGCCGTGACGCGGCGTTCCGTCGAGTTCAGCCCAGGCGGCCCGCAGGTCACCCAGGGCGTGGTCGGCTTCGGCGGCCGAGGGCGAGTTGCGTATCCGCTCGACGGCTGCGGCCGCGATACCGGCGGGTTCGTCGGTCACGATGTGCCGCAAGAGCCGGGTGACGGTCGCGTCGATGTACTCGTAATCGTTTGGCCGCAGGGCACCGGCGACCAGTGACCAGAAACGTGTTGGGGCCGCGGCGTAGGAACGGACTAGGTGTTCGATCACCCCGAGCCCGCCGATCGAGGTCTCCGACAGCCAGATCGTGTCGGCCGAACCGGGGCCGGTCCCCGGGACGATGTCGACGATCAGGTCCCTTTCCTGCGCGTCGGGGCAGACCCGTAGCGCGGCGGCGAGCGCAGCGGCTGCGAAGGTTTCGCGGTAGGCGCGGCGGGCCTGCTCTTGGGTGCGATCGGCCACGTCCGGGGCGGTGAGGAGTTGCCCTGCCCGGTCGAGTGCGCTGATCACCCGGTCGTCGTGGCTGAGTTCGGTCAGGTCGGCGACAAGGCGGGCGGTGGCCTGACTTTCGGTGGCCTCGTCCTCCCGGTAAAGCACGCCAAGGATCGTCGCGAGATCGTCGCGCCAGGAACCACCAGACAGCGCTATTCGGATCTGCTCAGGGACGGTGGAGCCGTCCAGTCCGGCGAGGGCGAAGGCGGTGAGATAGACCAGGGCAAGCCAGTCGCGCTTGAAGATGTTGGCCGCCTCGGCGAGAGTCTCGTCCTCGGCCACCGCATGGAAGAACGCCTGGGACCGCCATTGGGGGGAGGCCAAATATTCCCTAATACGGGGAGTGGTCACGTCGAGTGGGCCCAGCCCGATACGGACCGCGTCGACCCGCAGGCTGAATCCCAGGGCGGCGGGCCGACCCTCGAGGGTGTAGCGGACGCGCCTGCGGTCCCTAGAACGCCCGCGTACCACCTCGCAGTCGGCCCCGTGGGTCATCCGGCGGATCTCGATCGGGTTGCCGGTGGCGTGCGTGGCGAAGCCGATGCGCAGGTTCCGCTGCCACGGGGCGACGCCGGTGACCTCTTGATCATCTGGTGTGGCCTCGTCGGGCACGACGATCTGTGTACCCCATCGGGGGGTGCCTTGAGAGTGGCTCGCCACCTCCCTGGGGGGTTGCTGAAGCCGCACCCGGAAGGGGCGCAGGACCAGCAGGCCCGCGGGATCGGCGCCGAGCGGGTGCCAGGTCCCCTCTTCCTGGGATAGGGGAATGAGTGCCTGGTCGAGTTCGAGTTGGTCGCCGCCCTCGGGAGCGGGCATCCAGGTGCGGTGCTCGTCGCGCCGGTAGCCGTAGCGTTTACTCACCCGGCCCGGGACGGCTTCATTGAGCGCTCTGGCGACGGGCAGCCGTTCGTCGTCGTTTCCGGTCTCGAACGGCAGGTCGAACTCGACCTCAGGAAGGTTGAGCGCCGCGAACAGCGAACGCGTCACGAACTCGGGGAGCAGTTCCCCGGCTACGGCTCCCGGATCGTCGCGCAGCGGCTTCCATTCGCTGCGCAGCCTGCGCAGCGCGGTGGGAACCACGGCGAGTAGCAGCGAACGAGGCTGGTCCCACAGCAGAGCCTGGGCCTCGTCCGAACTGACCTGCAGTGCCGCCTGAAGATGGCGGGCCAGCGTGTCCTGTAGGGCGCTGTCGGACAGGAGCCGCTCCAGCCGGTTAGCGAGCCAGTGACCGGCCTGCACTTGCACGGCCGTCAGTTGACCCCTGGGGGCGGTGAGCAGCACGCGGGGATCCTGTCGGGGATGCACGCGCCGTAGGTCACGGCCGAGCCAGTCCATCAGCGACTGGGTCGCCTGAATTTTCAGGACGTACCTGTTGTGAATCGGGAGGCTTCGCGCGGTGAGTTCGGGCGCGAAGAGCGTCTCGTAGCCCTGGTAGCTCAGGCGGTCGCGGCCGAAGTCCGACAGCGTGACGATGGTGAGCGGGCGGGTGCCGCGGCTGCGGCCCGCCCGGCCTCTGCGCTGGATGAAGGAGGCCGGGTTGTGGGGTGCCTTGTGCTGGAGCACCAGGCCGACGCGAGGGTCGTTAAACCCCACCTCCACGGCGGAGGTCACGACGGTCAACTGGGCGTTCGGGTCGACGCCGGTGTCCTGGGAGGAGGTACGGCCGATCTGCAAAGCCCCGGTTACCAGGTCCGGATCGAGGTGATGCCCGATTCTCTCAGCGAGGTCCCAGGATTGCCCGTCGTCATAGCGTGCCGACTGCTGGGGCAGGTCTGGGGAGCGCAGTCCCGCCAGCACCTTCCCGCGTCGCGAGCCTGGCCGGATTCCGCCACGTGACTGACCGCCTTCGGCGTCGCGCAGGTCGTCATAGAAGCGGTTGGTGACATCCAGGTCGTCGGTGAACAAGAAACCGGTTGAACCGAACAGGGATGGCTGACGTTGCGGATCCAGCATCCGGCCGAAGAGCATCGCGGTCTGGATTGACGTGGACAGCAGGCTCGCGCCCGAGACCGGATCCCCGCGCAGCGCGATCGCGTACTCCCGGCCCTCCTCCTCCAGGTCGGAAGGGGCCGGTTCGATATATTCGATCGCGTTGCCGGGCAGTCCGGTGAGCTGGGCGAAGAACGGGCCGGCGTCCTTGAGCGTGGCACTCAGGCCGACGAAGGTGACGGGCTTGCGTACCGCATGCCGCCATCGTCGCAGGAGCAGGGCAACCTGGGCGCCCTGCGGACCGGCGTAGGTATGCACCTCGTCGAGCAGGACCAGCGACGGGGAGTGCGATCCCGACCAGCCCAGCAGACGACCCAGCCCCGGGCTCGAGCCGTTCCGGTTGAGCATCTCGGTCGTGGTGAACAGCAGATCCGGCGGATTGTCTTGAAGTGATCGGCGGGTCAGTGCGAGGCGGCCCGGCGGAACGACCTTTCTGCAGCCCAGGCAGACCAGCCGCTCTAAACCGGCCTCCCGGTCGGCCGTGTTCCAGAGCAGTTCACCGTCGGAGCATTGCGGGCAGGTCAGAAACGGGCAGATCACCCCGCCGCTGCGCCGATGCCACCGCCGCGCCGATCCGGTGCGCCTGGTGTTCGAATCGTCGAGTTCATGCGGGGTCCACGGGGTGTCGGCGTAAAGGACGCCGATGCGCAGGGGGCGTCGGTCGTTCCGCTGCAGGGCGTGCTCGATCGCCTGGATGCTGGACAGGGCCTCGCGTAGTTGGTCGCGCAGCAACTCTGTTCGCGGATACAGGGCAAGCGTGTGAACGCGGGAGTGCCCAGGGCGGGCCTGCTCGGCCATGACGGCCATGGCGGGCAGGTAGAACGCGAGCGTCTTGCCGCTGCCAGTGCCCGCACCGACGATCACGCCCGCCGACCGCCCGCGGTTGAGGGAGCCGAGCACCGCCTGTGTTGCCGCGACCTGGAACCGGGCGAGGCTCCGATCGCCGATCTGTGCGGCGGCCGTGTGTTCGTGAACCGGGCCCCATTGCGGGATTTGCCGGAACGCTGCCAGCGCGTCAGCCGCGCAGATGTCCCGGCGTGGGTACCGG
This sequence comes from Actinomadura montaniterrae, assembly GCF_008923365.1. Taxonomy (GTDB): domain Bacteria; phylum Actinomycetota; class Actinomycetes; order Streptosporangiales; family Streptosporangiaceae; genus Spirillospora; species Spirillospora montaniterrae. The sequence goes on along the minus strand of NZ_WBMR01000027.1, from coordinate 44,294 downwards.
CGCGCGGCGGTGTGCAGTCGATAGTCGGCGACGAGGCGCTGCCCGCGTGTCCACCAGCGGGTCGAAGTACCGTCGGCGTCGAGATGCCAGGAAAAGAGTTGTCGCAGTTGGGTGGTGAGCCGCAGCGCCTCGGCAAGGCGGGTCCGATACCGCGAAGGCGACGAATCCGGGACGGGGTGCAGAAGCGCCATGTCGATCAGCCTGCCCAGGACGTCTTCTGGGCTGGCGTCCTGCGGGGCGTCCGGGTGGTCGAGAAGAGATTCGAAGATCACCTCCAGAACCTCGTCCTTGGACAGGGCGCCGGCAGTGACTCCCCACGCCAGCAGCGGAAGCTCGAGGTCTTCCAGCCGATCCAGCAGGTGACTGGCCAAGCGCGGGTGCAGGCGTGGTGTCACAAGTTCCTCCTGCGCAATTCGATCTCAACGTCCATCGAGTAGCGGCGCAGCAACGCGATCTGTTCGTCGCTCACCTCCCGCAGCGTCAAGGGGGCGGTGTTCAGACGGTTTAGCAGGTCGAGCAGGGCCGGGGGCGCGTCATGGGCCTGCTCCAGTTGAGCTTCCAGGCCCTCGTATTGCGTGACGAACATGACGATGTCGGTGCCGGTGAGGTCGGCGGAGCGAGCGCAACTCCTGAGGTTGCTGAGGGTAGAACGCGCCGCCTTCTGCAGGGCCCCATCGAGCATCGCGATCCTGCCCACGGGGAGGCGCTCCAGCCGCTGCGCAGTCCAACTCCGCCAGACGTCCAGGACCTCGGCCCGGAGCCCGTCGCTCGACTCTTTAATCTTCTGGCGGGCGGCGTTAAAGGCGTTGTTGCTCGGGAGCCCGCCCGCGGCCTTGCGCGCGAGTTCCCGGTGTCCGTTGCTCAGCCTCGACAGGTCGATGTCGACACCGGTCCGCTGAGAGAGGGTACGGGCCAAGTCGGCTCTACCGCGCAGTTCGCCTAGCGCGGCGCGAAGTGTGTGGACGCGTTCGGTGATGCGTGCGGCTTGCTGAACGTCCTTGCGTCCAAGATCCAGTCGGCGGGCCTCGCCCTGCAATTGCAGGGCCTTGTCGAGTACGGAATCTCCGTCAGCCATCGTCGGTCTTCCCCTCGCTCAACGCGGCCCATTCATCAAGAACCGTCTGCACGTCCCTGGCGGCGGCGTCACCGGCAAGGTCGCTTCGGGCGCCGGCGTCGCTCAGCGCGGTGGTCAGCCACTGGTCCGCTTCGGTGAGAAACGCCTCAATGACGTCAAGCGACGCACCGCGGTCCCGGACGGCCGCATGGATCCGCGCCACCGTTGCATGGTCGGCATCGGCTGAGGAGATCTTGTTCAGGTCCCGCTCGAGGGCCGAAACGACCTGCCAGTCGGCCTTGGCAGCTTCGGCGGTAAGCGCGTCCAGACGGTGCCTTTGCTGGGCTCCGGTGGGAGACAGGCCGACCTTGTCCGCTTCCTTCAGCGCCACTTGAACGGCTTCGACGCTATCCCGCCCGCTGGTTTCACTTGGCAGGTGCCGGCGGATCCTGCCGAGCGTGGCGGCCAACGCGGTGTTCTGCTCGTCGACGCGGGCCTCCCAGGTTGCAAAGCCCATGACCGCTCCCTTCACCCATGCGGGAACCTGTTCCTGTGAGCGCCAGGTCCAGTCGGAGGCCACCTGCCGCAGCAACGGGAGGGCCCGTGCGGCGTCGATCATCTGTACGGCCCCGATCCCCTGCGACAGGCCCAAACCAGCGCGGAGCCCGTCCACGAGGGTCTTGCGCTGGCTCAGATGATGGTTCAGCAGTTGGCGCCATTGATCGGTACGAATGGTGTGGTCGCTACGCGTCCAGTCGCGGCCGTCATGCAGTGCGGCGCTGAGGAGGTCGGCGTCGTCCATGCCGGGCCAGGCCTTCCCTGCGAGCGCCGCACCGATCAGTGCGGCCCGAAACCCTGTGGTGAGGTCGGCGTCAGAGAGTTCAAAGTTCTGCTGGAGCCTGGCGGCCAAATCCGTGGCTTTAGTGTCGGCGAAGCGAGCCAGCCGCCGGATGTCCTCGGATCTGGGGGTGCCCGAGCCGTCCCGGGCGAGCAGCAGGCTCTGGAAGAACTGGCTGTTGAGGGTGTTGCGCTTGAACTTGATAGGGGCGGCGGCCGTCCCAGGCAGTCCTTCGCCGCCCGCTCCCTCGATGGAGACCACGATGGAAGTGTTGGGCCAGGCACGCGCGGAATCTGTCTTGCCCATCTCCTTCATGAGCGGCTGCGACCAGTTGTAGCGGCGGAACACCGTCTCGCTAATGAGAACTCGAAGTTCATTTGCGGTGGTCTGCTGGAGCGGGAGATCGCGGGTGGCCCAGTTCTCGATGGCCTCGAGTTTGCGTCGCAGGGCCGGAGAGGGCGTGTTCTCTGCCGCTGGGGATTTGCCCTTAACCGACGGGGCGGGCTCCGGATCCGTCGGACGATGCTGGCTGGCTTCCTCGGGCAGGGGAGGCAGTCCGAACGCCTCGAGGATGCCCGGATTCAACTCAGCCGGGTCGGCCGGAGCACCACCCCAGTATTCCAGCACCCTGTTGCGGCGCAGAGGATCGATCAGATCGTAGCTGTTAACCAATTCTGACACTGCGGAGGTCAAGGGGGGATCGTCAGGTCCGAGCGGGAAACGCCCCTTGAAGCCGGCATCAGGGAAGGTACATGCGCTGATCTCGGCGGCGTCATCTACCAGGACTCGGCGGACGATGTTGCTGAGCACCGTACGGGGGACGAATGCCCAGGGTTTGTCGGCCGGAGCCACCGAGTGGACCATCCGCAGCAGCGCGTGCCGGTTGAAGGGGTAGAGGCCATGGCCCTCCGGACTTTGACCGAAGGAGTCGTGGCACGGGGTTCTGACCGGACATGACTCGCAGATGTTGGGCACCCGGTGCCCGCCGGACCGCTGGAGTTCTTCCTGGCCGATCCGTGCCGCGTTTAGGTAACGGCCCACGAACGAGGCGATCTGGTCGGCGCCGTTGTCCTGCTGGCTAAAGATCAGGTCGAGGTCGTAGAGGTATCCGGTGGTGGCCGCGGACACCCGACTCATCACCGTCTCGGGTAGATCGGTGAAGTAGCCGGTGGTCACCGCCATCATCGTACGCATGTGTGCGTACCTGGTGGCGCCTTCACGTACGGCGGGCTCGGTCAGCGCGTCGAGCAACTCGCGCTGCACGCCCTGGACCAAGGCGAAGTCCTCGACCAGCAGGATGATCTCCTTGCCCCGGCGCGCATATTCCTGCCGCACCTGGAGCATCGCTTGTTGCAACCGCCCAGAGCCCAAACTGGAGACGCTCTGGATCGCCGTCTCGATGTGCTGGTTGAGCAGGTCGACGGCCGCGGTACGCAGGTCCGGCTTGGAAAGCAGTTTGGAGAGCAGCGCTTTGGAGACCTCAGCGGCCTTGTCGATCTCCCTCACCTGCAGCGGCAGGTCGTCCACGGTGAAACCGGCGGGACGCTCGGGGGAGGCGGCGTCACGGTCGTGTAGCAGCTGAGCCGCCAGCAGCGGGACATATTTGCCGGGCCCCAACAGATACTGCTGAATATGCGGGTCCTGGAGGAGCACGGCGAGCCCGCGGGGTCCTGCCAGAATCCGGTTCGCACCCGACAAGTCCCGGGGTGAGGTGGCCGCCAAGGCCTCGTTCAGCGCGTTGATCACCCGCCGGGCCAGCGCGACCTCGTCCAGCCCGCTGCTGAAGGAGTCGATGTCAGCCCTCAGTTTGCTCAGTGATTCGCTGTCCACTCCTTCGAGAAGCGCATTCACGACCGCCTTGAGGCTGGTCTGCGTTTTCTCCAGGTAGATGACCTGGCGATCGCTGGACGCGGGGATGTTCTCCCTTACCCACCGGACGAGATGGGACTTTCCCGAGCCGGTGTCGCCGACCACCGGCATCAGCAGTGCTCCGGTGCTTGATCGCCGTTCCAGAAAGTCGGTCAGGACGGCGTGCTCGTCGGCGGTGCCGTCCATGGGGATCAGAGAGCGGCCCTGGATACGGGCCCGGCGGATGCGCAACGGCGTGTGCGTGGCTAGGAACACCGCCGGGGACGGATTGACCGCCTCGGTGTTGATGGTCGCGGAGGCGGTTTCAGGTGCCCAGCATAGGTGGCCGCGGAGGTCAGCCATGAAGATCCTCGAAGATCGTGATGGAGCTGAAGGAATGCGGGGAGGACGGTCGGTCGGGATCGTGGATGCTGAGGAAGCGCATGGCGTCGGCGTCGCGTTTCAGACTCCACCAGCCCTCGTCGGCCCCCCGTAGCAGGGCGAAGGAGAGCGCGGGCCCAGCCACGGTGTCGCCGGGGGACGTCACTCCGACCGCGGTCGAATAGGCACCGCCGGGCAGCACAGGCAAGGCGGCCCGCAGCCTGTCAAGTACCTCCACGGCGCTCACCGTCTCCGCAGCTCCCCAGGACGCTTGCGCCACTTGCTTGACGGCCTGTGTGCAGTCGGGCACCAGGTGGCTCGCGTCACCGCTGACCGGTAGCGCCGCCGCCCCCAACCCGAGCGCGGGGGCCCATACCTTGAAGTAGTTCCAGCGGTTGTTGTTCTCAATGGCCTTCCCAACCACTGGGCTGAGAACGTTCAGTTGGAGCCGGGGATAGTTGCCGAGGCCGACGCTTTCCCCTGTGGGGTCCAGTGACAGGAACCAGCACAAGGCTCGGGTCAGGTCGCGGGCTCCAACCTGGCTATCGTCGTCTCCCAACCCGGAGTTGAGTTCAGGGGCGAGCACCGCGTCACGTAGCACGCCGGTGAACGCTCCGTAATCGGCCACACCCAGATGGGCGGCGGGGCCGGTGAGCCGCAGGTACCCCTCTGGCGTCTCTTCCGCCAACCGGAGTCTCTTCAGCGTGTCGACAGCCCACTCGAACATCTTGTGGTCGTCCCCGACCAGCCCGGGAGGGGTCAGGAGATTCTTGGCGCGTTCGACGGCGACAGGCCGCTTCTCGGCGGCCAGGAATCGCACCACCGCCCACATCGGAGCAGGCCGCGACGCCGGATCGTTGATCAATGCCATTACAGAGACCTCAAGGCGGTTCGGACGGAAATGCTGCTGCCGTGCACGTCGGAGAGGCGGGCGCCAACCTTGTCGGGGTGCTGGAGATGGCGAGCGTGCACAAAGTAGGTGATGTCGGTGCTCCAGAAACGTTCAGCCTCGGCGGTACTCATCTGCCGGCCGCTCAGCACCTGGATGAGGGGGCCGGGGAAGCCCGCAAGGAGGTCTTCCTCGGCGTCGAAGATGAGGGGATGCGGCGCGGCGTTCTGTTGAATACGGGCGAGGAAGCCCGCGTCCAGATCAGCGCCACCGACGATGGACATCCCCCTGCGACACAGACGAGTCACCAGATCACCGACGAGATCTCGGTACTCGTCCTCGTCGGTCCAATAGATGCTGAGACTGGTCTGGCCCTGCCCTCGGAAGGAATTCAGTGGGTCACTGGGCACGCCGGACCAGGCCACGAGGTCGGGGTCGGGCTGCCACGGTTCGGTGTAGAGATGGCCCTTCTCAGGCGGTTCACGGGTGGTGCGGCAATAGGGACACCCGCGGCAGGCGGCAGAGGTCGGCAGTGATCCTGCCGAGCGCTGCAGGACGTAATAATCAGCGAGAACGTCCGCGACACATCGGCTGCCCTTCACCGCTTCGCGCAGCCGCTGCAAAGCGGCGCGCTGGGCGTCCAGGATGCCCGTCCTGGCCGCGGCGATCTTGTCGATGAAGTACCGGTGATCATTCGTGCCGCCATCCAATAGCCGAGCATCGACCCTGACTGGCAGCGCCTCGAAATAGTCCTGCATCCGGACACGCCAGGCATCGGGTGGTTCCCCGTCAGCCGGTGCAGGGGGTTCGGGCGATCTCAATTCGATCAGCTTTGCCCTGACCATGAGGTTGAGCGTATGGATGTTCCACTTGCGGTTGGTCTCGTATCCCGTCGCGAGGCTGGCTCGCAGCGACTCGAGATTCAGCTGGTAAATGCCACCGGAATCGGGGCGCAGACGTTGATGGAACATGGCGCTCCACCGCTCCCACGCCGTCTCCGGCCGGAGGATCGCCTGGGCGTTGAGGTCACTCGCCAAGCGGAAATCCCGTGGGGCAGTGGCCATGTAGGCCACCGACGGGTTTCCGTCGCGTCCGCCGCGCCCGACCTCTTGGTAGTAACGGTCCACGGTCTCGGGCAGGCATGCGTGCACTACGGTGCGGACATCCGCGAGGTCGATTCCCAGACCGAAAGCAGATGTACCGATCACGATGTCATAGTAAGTAGGCGCCGGTCCCTGTGCGCCGCGACCAGCCCAGCCTTCCATGGCGCTCTGCCGCTCGTCGTCGGTGGACCCGCCGGTGACAGCGGTCACCCGCCGCATCCCGAGGCCCCGCAGGTGTGCGGCCCATTCTCGGGCGTCCTCGACCCTGGTCACATACAGGATCGACGGTCTAGGCAGAAGAGTCAGCGCCCGCACCACATCCTCCCGCCGGGTCTGCTCATCGCCGAACGAGCCGATGTAGTAACTCGGCTCGCTACGTAGCTGCGAGGCCCAGACGACCTCCGCTCCTAAGGGGCCACCGAACAGGAACTTTAGGGTTTCGACTTGCGCACTGGTGAGGGTGGCGCTCATAGCAACCGCGCGCGGCTCCCGGCCTTCGGGTGCCCGCCGCCGCCAGCCGCGCAGTTGGCCGGCCATTGTCTGGAACTCGGGCCGAAACTCGTTCCCCCACTGCTCGACCAGGTGTGCTTCGTCGATGATGAAGTGGCTAAGCAGGCCCGCCTCGGCGGCATCGTCCAGCGGCTTGCGCAGGCTTTTCGCCACCGCCTCCGGCGCGGTGAACACCACCGGCTGGCGCCCGGTACGAATATCGTCCACAAGTTGGCGCTTGACCTCCTGTGGAAGGTTGCCGGTATAGGCATAGCGGCCAGTGGGTGATTTCACGGCCTGCCTGTCGACAAGATCGCGGACGCGGCGTTCCATGTCGAGGGCGAGCACGACCGTCGGCACGACCACCACGGCAACACCGCGGCCCTGCCCGCCGAGCAGCACCGGAGCCAGCGCCACCGGGGTCTTGCCGTGCCCGGTGGGAAGACAGATGATCGTGGTGCTTCCCGCAGGTGCCAGCACCACCGAGCGTGCGGCCTGACGCTGGCCGACCGAGTAGTAACGCTCATAGCCCACCGCGGCGGACCAGAAAGGGTCCCCTGGAACACCCTCCAGCCGTAGACGCTGCCCGGAGTTGTTTCCGAGATAGACCTGCCGGAGATCTGCTTCAGCAGCCTTGGCTGCCGGGCCCTCGGGCACGTCGGGATGCCAGGGGCGCGCTGACACGGTGATCGTGCCGGTTGTCAATTGCCGTGCCTGGCATCCGGCCAGCCACCACTGCTCGATCGTCGGCAGTGCAGGGTCGGCGGGTACCGTCAACGGCGACTCGTTGCCGCGAGCATGAGCCTCCAGCAGCACCTGCCTAGTCAGCGTTGCGATGTCTCGCCAGCCGGCGCGGCCGTCCTGAACCTGCGCAAGCGCGTCGGACAAACGGCGCAGTGTGCCGCTGGCATCGTCGGAGTGCTGACGGTCGGGCCAATGCGCGAAGAGATGCTTGGCCTTGACCCAGTCACTGGCCGACACGTCGTACCACCTCACGCCCGGTGCGGATGATGCACGTGGCGGCGATCACCTTTACCGCCGGCTGGGACAACCCCTCCACCAGCGCGTCAGTCACCGCCGCGTCGGTCAGCAGGCTTTCGGTGTCACCGACCAAATGACCAGCGTCTTGTCGGGCCTGTGCCTGGGCGAGCGTGACCGCGACTCGCTGCCGAGAGCGCTCCTGGGCGCGGGCGCACCTGCGAGCCAAATCGGTCACATCAACCAGATGGACGCGCGCGAGGCGTTCCGCGTCGACGGCGGCGGAGCGGTAACCGGCCCAGCCTCCGAACACCTCCAGCAAGTGCGACATCCGTTCTGCGTTGTAGTTGTGGTCGCGTCTGTTGTCGTAGGGCCGCTCAAGCCAGCCCTTCACCGACGCGCTTGTGACGGGCGACTGCGTGCCCGCCTCGATCCAAGTCCTGAGCGTGAACGGTGGCAGCAACTGGTCGGCCTGCCGCCGCAGCGCCAGGCTTGCTCCGTCCTGATCAGCGACCAGGCTGAGCGCCCCAGACAGATCTGCCTCGATCAAGTAGTCGAAGCCGAAGAACGCGATCGCCGGCCCGTCATAGGCGGGATCGATCCTGCGGAACGCCGAGGCCTGCCCGCGATCGTCGTGATAGATGGCTGCGGCGAGCATGTCGACCAGCGGATTCCCCGGGCGCAAGAGCCGGGTGCCTGGGGCCCGGAACGCTGCCGAGCGGTTGAAAGCACCCTGCGCCATCTCCTGGGAGACCCGCGACCGGGCATCGAACCAGCGACGCGGGTCGAGCAGCGGGTGAGACTGCCAAAGGTCGAAGATCTCCGTTTCGCAGCCCGCCACGGTCCGGTCGTGATGGCGCAGTTTGATGCCGCCCTTGTTCGCCACGTAGCCGAACATAGCCGTGCGCATTTCGCGCCAGGCCGCCTCCACCTCAAGCAACGCCCCGGTGAGTTCCTTGGCCTCCGCAGCGGTCTCGTGGACGGCCTCGAGCATGTCCAACTTGTCTATCTCATCGCGTGCCGCTCCGAGATTGCTCTTCACCGGCTCAGCCATCGCAAGCAGCCCCTCAGGCCCCTGCTCGAGCGCAGCGGTCCACACCTCGACGAGCCCCTCCGAGATCGCGTCCTGGAGAGTGGAGACCGAGTCGATGAAGATCTTGTATCCGTCCGTCTGCAGAACGGACCAGGCCTGCATGAAGGAACTCTCCGCGTCAGGGTCTCCGATCAGGTACTGGTGCGCGGGTCCCACAGGGCCGCTACCCGGAGCCTGATAACGATCGACGCGTCCGAGCCGCTGTTCCAGTTGGTTGGGGGACCACGGCAGCCGTACGTGTACGGCGGCATCGGCCGCCTGAAGGTTCAGCCCGTCCTCGGCCGAGTCATCGGTGACCAGTACCGTGCTGCCGGGGTGCTTGCTTAAGGGTGCCGACCAGGCGGAAATCGCTTCCTCGGCCGCGTCGGCATCCACCTGGCGGGAGTGTTCGTACACGGCCAGTTTCCCGAAGCGCTGCCGCATGCGCTCAGTCAGAGCTCCGGCAAGACGGCCCGGCCCGCAGAAGATGACCGCTCGGCGCCTCGACTTGATGGCCGGCAGCATCGTGTCGATCAGATCATCGAGATGCTGTTTCCCAAGGCGGAACCCGCCGGGCAACTCGCGCAATCCCGCCAACGCCGCTCGGTCGGCCTCCAGCACAGCCGGTTCGCGCAGCAGTCTTCGCTCACGTGCGTCCAGCCCGGCCCAGGCCGCCGCCCTCTGGTCACCTTCGATCCGCCAGGCCAGGGCCGCCGCGAGATCCTCCGGCGATACACAGGCGCGCGAGACAAGGACTGCCAGCGCCATCGCGTACTTGGGCGCCTGGCCTTCCAACCCCGCGTTGAGGAGGGCGTCCCACACTTGGGACCGCCACCGCGACAGCGCATCTCCCGTCGCGGCGTGGCCGGCACCGTCGAGCAACAGGGTCTGGGGCTCTTGGCGGCCACGCACCTCGAACAGCGGGAACTGCGGGCCTGGGTCTTCGCGTGCGACGGTGTGGCGCCGATGACGGATGACCCGCCGGTGGAGCCGATAGGCCTCACTGATGTGGGCCCGGAGTGCCTCGGTGCGGATCTTGAGTTCCGCCGGGTCGGTATCGAGTCGCAACTCGTCGTTCTCGTCCAGGAGTTCGAGGACCTTGCTACTCAGTTCGGTGAACCGGCGGTCGCTCGCGGGCAGCAGCGCACCAATGTCCTCGATCGCTGACGGCAGGAGATAGGTGAAGTCGCTGTCGAGGGCGTGAACCTCTCTGGCCAGTTGTGACCGCAGCCGGTACTTGCGCTCGAACGCCTTACTGTCGCTCCACCGGTACAACTCGGGGTCTAGTAGGTGAAGCAGCCCGAGTTGGGTCGTGTGGTGCGACATAATCGGGGTCGCTGACAGCAGCAGCAACCGGGGTGAGGAGTGCACCAGACCCGCCAGCGCGCGATAGGTGGGATCCTCGGGCCCGCTCGCCTGCACCAGCCGGTGCGCCTCGTCGACCACCACCAGATCACTCTTGTGGTAGGCAGCCCAGCGCGCCGGTGTCTCATGTGCCACGACCTTCACCGTGGCCGACGGGAAGTCGCCGATGAAGAACTTGTCGTGCAACTCCCGGGCCCATTGCCGCCGGAGAACCTCCGGGACAACGACACAAACCGATGCCTCGGGATGATCAAGTAGCGTCTGCCGGATGACGAAGCCTGCTTGGACGCTCTTGCCAAGCCCGACCTCGTCCGCGAGTAGATACCGCTGTACCGGGTCGGACAGGACTGTCAGTGCGGCATGAACCTGATGGGAGAAGAACTCCACCGCGGAAGAGGACAGGGCCGAGATGTTTGCGCTGGCCGCACGTTGCGCCACCAGGTCACGGAGAAACGGCATCCGGGCCTCATGAAAGTAAGCAGACTCGTTCCCGCCCGCCGTCAGTACCGTGACAGGGTCGGCGATCGGCCGATCCCACCGCACTCGAAGTTCGTTCGCTGGGACAGGACGGTCATAGACAGCGTTGGGAAACCGGACGAAACAACGATCATCAACCATGGCGGTGACCCGTCCGGCGAGCCAGTCACCAGTGTCCGGATTCTTCCAGTAGACTCGCGTCTCAGCTGCGAGAACGACGGCCCGGCAATCGACGAGGGCCACCTGCTCGGAATGGGCAACAGGCGCGGCTACCGACTCGAAGAACTCGACCCGCGCATGTCGGCCCTCGACCGTACCGATCCTTCCGACTCCAGGTGATCCCGGGTACTGGACCAGTTTGCCCACGGTGAACCGATCAGGCACCGCTCGAGTCCCCCTTCTGCTCAACCTCGGAGACCCGCACTGAAGCGTTCGCACTCCACTAGTTGATGTCCAGTAAGGCAGTTGAAATCTCACATAGATGACTACCGGTCTCGGGCCCTGCGTGGCAAGCCCCCCGCAGACACTCAGATGCCGAGCCTCCCCCGGCCGCTGGCGAGCCAGATTCCATATATACATCGCGATGCCGACGGAATCGGTGCAAACGGGTTGTCTCGCGGGCGTACTACAGTTGATCAACTTCGCGAGCCGCGCTCGCAGTGGTTGCGTCCACGGATGTGGTGTATGAGTTCGGCCTGTTCAGAGGCGTGGTGTCGTGACGAGAGACGGTCATCGCGACGCGGACCGCACGCCCGTGACCCACGTCCTTTGCTGGCCATCCTGGCCGGCTTGTTGTGCGGCCGGTGACCGTCCCCCGGTTTCATCGGCCGCATGACCCGATCCTGGTGGTGACCTAGCGACTCTTCTAGAGCCCCTCGCCCAAGCCGGTCGAGTGCCCTAGGGACTATCCGCCGAGTGGCCTGACGGTCTGGCTGCGGAGGCCGATCTTGATCTGGCCGTCGCCTGGCTGCAGCGACGGTATCCAGGTCTGTGCTGTTGGTGGGGCGAGTACACCGGCTGTATCTGGCGCTGCTGCCAGGTCAGTTGGTCGAGGCGAAGAACGCCCTCGATCACGCCCGCCGTATCGACGCGATATCCGAGCGCTCGACTCTCCGGGACGCCATGGACTGTCTTGTGCAGCAGGAGAAGTCACTCCCGTGCACTGCCCGCGGGGCATGGGAAGGTGCAGATCGGCAACCAACTCTTGCGACCGGCCGGGCTCTGCCCCGCTGACGTAGCGACGCGCCTCCGACATCATGGCCGTCTCAGCCGCTACTCACCGGTTGTCGCCGCATCCTGCTGAGAGAAGCACGGCTGGGAACAGGTAGGTGCTGAGGCGGTACCGATCTCCGTCGAGTGCTCAACCGAGACTCTCGCAGCAGGACCGGCGGGGGCCTGACGCCGCTATCAGCTATACAAAGCGCTACCGAAGTGGACGGCGAGCGCTTTCGACCACGCTCGTCCGCCGTCCGCCGGATGAGCGGATTCGCGGCGCGCGACACACAAACTCGGCGGTCGTTGACAACCTGGAGGGCTCGCGTCCCCGTCAAGAGCCGCGGAAACTTCCGCTTGCGGCTCAACACCATCAACAGATGCCCTGTCCAGACGCCCTGGTCCGAGTCGGCCGTCACCGAATCATCGCGCGGCCAGGGCTCCCGTTTCGTTGAGTGGGAGCGACGCAGGTGCTGCCGCCGACGGCGAAGGGCTTGGTCCGCGCTTGTCCGCCGGCCGTCCCAACTTGTCCACGGCCTGTCCGCGCTTGTCCGCCGTTTGTCCGCGCGGACGGACTGTCCACCGCCTGCCGTCCGCCGGGCGAACGGCGGACGGCAGGCGGACGGCGGCGGACGAGTTGCGGACGGACCGTTCGCGCAGCGGACGAAGCCGGGACGGGGCGCGGCGGTCGTTGGTGCAGCAGCGACGCCTTCCACGCAAGAGTTGCCTGGTGCGGCTCATCATCGGGGCATCTTGTACGTGAGCCACCCTTGCACCCAATCGCCGTCGCGAGACCGGCATCTGTTCGCCGCTCGAACCTGCTGTGATCGACCGGTCGACCGCCAAAGAAATCTCGAAGGTGGTAAGTGTCGCGGAGACTCTTTGTGCGCGAAGTTCTATAGCGTGGCTCCTGTCAATTGAAGATCTGGACTGCCTGGTACTCAACGACACTGTTCGACCCGGATAAATGCTCTGCGACTGAACGTGGCATCCGTCGACAGAATCGTCGACGACCCTACTTAGAGGCTGCAAGGTAGGACCGTGTCGCGACACGTAATGGACCGCGGCGGTCCATTACGTGCAAACCCGGTTGAGTCGACCGGGCGCAGTCGTGATCGATGTGATCGGAGGCAGAGCCACGGAAGACAAGCAGGTCAGCAGGTCGCGCAGGCTGCAGCGACGCTCGCAGCTCGGCGCGGGGCGCCGGCGGGACCGGGAGATGAGGTTCCGAGTCAGCGACGAGGAATACAAGGAGATCTGCGAGGCGGCGCATCGAGCGGGAGCTGCCTACGGGACATTCGTAGTTCACACTGTACAAGCAGTCAATCGCCAACACAGAGTTGGACACGAACTGACGTCGGATATCTGCGAGGAACTACGCGGCATCGCGCGACAGCTGAACCGGATCGGCGTGAATCTCAATCAGCTGGCCCGCATCGCGAACACGACGGGACAGGTACCCCACGAACTGCCCGCTGCGTTGGCGTACCTGCAGAACGTTCTTCGAAGAGTGGACGCCTCGTCCGTCGAACTCGGCCGGCTCCAGCGTTGATCGGCAAAGTGACCCGGGGCGAGAGCGTCGCCCGGTTGCTGTCCTATCTCTACGGCCCCGGTCGGCGCAACGAACACGTCAATCCTCACCTCGTCGCAGGCTTCCGACTCCCCATGGCCCTGGAACCCGGACTGGACGTCAGAGGTGATCGGGACTTCCGGCATCTGGTCGGAGTTCTGACCTCCCCGCTCGACACTCTCCGACACAGCCCGCTGGCGTCTCCAATCTGGCAGTGCTCAGTCCGCGCCGCCCCTGCGGACCGGCGCCTGTCGGACGACGAATGGGCCAACATCGCCGAGGAGGTGATGCACCAGACCGGGTTCGCGCCGCGAGGTGACGACGAGGCATGCCGCTGGATCGCAGTGCGACATGCCGACGACCACATCCACCTCGTCGCGGTCTTGGCGCGCGAGGACGGACGCAACCCCAACGTCCACCGCGACCTACCTCAAAAGGTCGCCGACGCCTGCCACATCGTCGAGAAGCGTTACGAACTCACCCCGACCGCGTCCGCAGACCGGACAGCAGCCCCACGACCAACCCGAGCCGAGACAGAACTTGCCCACCGCAAGAACTGGCCTGAGCCGCCCCGCGCCACCCTCCGTCGGCACGTAGCCACCGCAGCAGCCGGAGCTGAGAACGAGGGTGACTTCTTCACCGCCCTCGAACATGCCGGAGTGCTGGTCAAGATCCGCCACAGCGCCCGCACACCCGAGCAGATCACCGGTTACGCCGTTGCGCTCCCACATCACAACAACAAGGAAGGCCGACCAGTCTGGTTCTCCGGCAAGAAGCTCGCACCCAACCTGACGCTCCCCAAACTTCGCGAGCGCTGGTCGGCTCCGCACGAAGGCAACCGCTTCGACCGTCGTCCCTTCGGTGGGGTGGAGCTGACCCACGAGGAGCGATCCGCCGCTTACCAGCAGGCCGCCCGAGCCACCGCGACGGCCACCTGGCAGATGCGCCATATCCAGGACCCGGCCGTCCTCGCTGACGTAGCAGCGGCAACCTCCGACGTCTTACACGTGACCGCGGCCCTCACAGGCAACCGGGAACTCGCCCGTGCCGCCGACTTCTACGACCGCGCAGCTCGCGAACCCTACGGACGCCAACAACCCCTGACTCCCTACGGCACGAACCTTCGCAGGGCTGCCAGAGCACTGGCTCTAGCCGGTATCCGGGGACAACGCGGTAACCGTCCAAGCCTCGCCGGCGTCCTAGCCCACCTGGTCGTGCAACTTGTCGCCCTCATCGAGGCGATCGCGGAGTACCGGCAGCTCCAGCAACGGGCTGCCCAGGCAGCTGCCGCCCGCAAGGCCGCCGCCCAGCTCAGCAGACTCAGCCGACCAACTCCGCGGCCACCTTCCCCCACGCTGCCACGGACACCGCCGAACTACACGGCGGAGCAGAACGCGGCGCGCCTCGCTGCCACAGCCTTCCCCGTACCCCTGAGCGACCAGCTCGCAGACGGTCCATACCGATCCAGCACGCCCACACCGACGCACCCCAGCCCTCACCGCCGCCGGGGCCCAGCACGGTAATCCGACCACGCAACCCCGGCGCCACGCCGTCCTGGTCCTGGCACAAAGATCAGCGCCTCTGCATACTACGGAGCGTAAACAGCGCCAACAATGTGCAAGCAGTGCACCGCCACCGCATCCGCGCCGGCAGAGTGGCACTACCTCACGACCACCACGCAAGAGAGGCGAGGCAATGACCGATCACAGCCCCCAGGTGGGCCCCGAATCTACAAGGACACATTCACATGACCGATCACAGGCAGGCTCCGGCTACCGCTCGTAACGACGACCAAACGGCGGACCTCGCGAGCGACCTCTACGAACACGTCCGCCAGCTCAACCACGCCACGGCCGGCCCTCCAAGCCTCACCCTCCCCGGCACCGCCTACACCGTCCTCGGCAACCTCAGCGCAGCCACCTACGGCCTCGATCAGGTCCTCGACCAGATCAACCGCTTCTTCCTCCGGGAACTGCAAGCCGGCCGTCTCGGCCACGACCAGGCCGAAGACGTCGCCGATGTCCTGAGCCGCCACGGTCAAGCTCTAGCCGAAGCCAGACAGCACGCCCGAGCCCTCTGCACGGCCCTCAGCGACGCCCAAGCGACCATCAACGCAGTCCACTCCCGCACTACCCACAGCCCCGAAGCGTCCCCAACCACCGACGGAAGAACGCGCGTGGACGACGTCGGCGTAGCAGCGGCGGCCAACGACTTCCCCAGACCGATCACCGATCCGACGCTCCTCGCACCACCTCTCACCAGCGAACGAAGCCGCTTCATCCGCACTCGCCGCCCGAACTCCCCGGAGGCCTGAGCATGGAGCCGATGACCCACGAGGAACTCGCTGCCCTGCCCACCACAACAACCATCGAGACCGCTGCCCGAGCCCTCGGCCTCGGCCGAACCCGCGCCTACCAAACTGGCCCGCGAGAACCGCTTCCCCTGCAAGGTCATCCGCATAGGCACCACCTACCGAGTAATTACCACCGACCTCCAACGCCTCATGTCCAGCAACGGCAGTGCGTAGCCCGGACACGGAGCCTCAGCGGCTGAGTCCAACGTTGAGCGGGACATGTGCAAGGACTGCATCGGCCAAGGCGTCGTAACCCGCTGCGCTATCGCCGTCGAGCAGGGTCGCCGCGTGATGCGGTTTGGGAGCGAACCATGCCCGTCCTGCGAGGGTCTCGGGGTTCCTTCGCGAGACCGAGAGGGCGGAGTTGGTCCAGGACGACGACGAGCAGGGCAGACCGGACGAGGGGTGAACGTGCCCGGAGCGCGGACTTCGCAGCCCCAGCCTGCCGCGTCCCGAAGCGCCGATTTGCGCGAAAGGACGGTCACACCGTCGCGCCGTTCGCGCAAATAGGCACTTCGGTTTGTCGCTGACCTGTGCGATCGAGCACAACGAAGAGCCGACAAGGTAGGTCAGCCGCGCTCAGGGAGGCCCCGCGCGGCCACGTGCCGGAGCCGAGGAGGACGGAGCGTAGCCGGGCGGAGGAGACGGGAAGTTCGGAGGCGTCGCAGACGACCAAGGGCCCTGGAAGGTCAGGCTCGAATCAGTTATCTCTTGACAACGGCGCAGTACCAGCCGATGACAGTGAGCAAAAAAGTCATCGTTCCGCCGAATGTAGCAGCCCCCCAAATTATTGCCATTCGGGCGGTAGTGGTGGATGTTTTAAAGATCCACGTACCGGCCATTGCGACGATCAAGCTGATCATGGTGACGAAGATTAGTGCGACCAGCGCACTATTTCTCTCCACCGCTCCCCTTTCTTCGGGTCAGGTTGAGGTGCAGGTGTGCTTCAGGCCGACCAGTCCCAGTTTCATGTGTGAATGAGCGATCCCAGCCGCTCGAATGTCGGATCGGCAGCAGCATTTCCCGTCCCTATAACGCAGTCATGCCGAACCAGCGTCGCCGTCTCCGGCGCTGCTATTGCATCCACCGATCCGCTCCACCTCCCTCCACCAGAGAACGCATCCACGGCCGGGACTCGATGCCCATTTCACACGTTAGCGACGCGGATAAGCGGTCGCAAGGAGAGGTGGAGGGCCGTTCGGGACCAGAACAATTTGGTGGGGCTTTGGGAATGACCGAAAACGACTACTCTCGGTTATGGATGTGGGCACCTGGACTGGTGAGGTGAAGGTCAATCAAAACGGTCATCAACCTTGTTTGTGGAACTTGCTGGGACATCTTGCCGGCACGTGGCTTGCTGGCCGGAGTTGACCGGATGGTGGAGCAATGCTAGATTCGCCTCATATTCACAATAGGGATAGTTGTCGATAAATTCAGCTGAGAAAATAAATGGCGATTGCGGGGCGTTTTGGCCCCTGTCTTTATTGTCGCCATAAGAGACGATTGGCTGGCCGCTTGTGGCTAACCGAAGCGCTGACGCCCCAGGCCTCCGGTGGGCCGGGGCACTCATCTGCGTGGGGAGTTTCTGAGGGAGAGTCTTGCCGCTCATGCGGACGAGCACTCCGGGCGTGGAGCACGCGTGCGGTGGGCGTCGAGGTCAACTTGGTATATGGGCGAGCGTGCGGCGATCACGCGGGACGAATACACCGCTGTAAGCGGAACGGTTGTACCTGACTGTCGCGGGTGATCTTCCAGCCTGTAGGCGGAGCGGAGAATCCAAGGGCTATAACTCGTTGCTGCCTGTCTACCTTCAATGCTTCAGTTCAAGCGTTCTACGCACGGTGCGCTTGCGTGATTAGGGTGCCAATGTGGTCCGGGATGGGAGCCGGCTCGACGTGAGAGCGGCTTCTAACGAAGCCGTGTGTCTGGAGGATGGTCGTCCAGGTTTCTGGTTCGTAGGACCAGCGGTAGAGCCAGACTTGGGGGCCGGTGAAGCCGGCGCCGTAGATACCTTGGACGCCGTAGGCACCGGGGACGGCGGGGGCGTGGGAGAAAACCAGCTTGCCGCCGGGGTTCAAGCGGTCGTGGATGAGGGGTAGCAGGTCGTCTGGGTTGGTGAACCAGACCGCGCCCCAGACGGAGTAGATGGCGTCCCAGCGTTGGTCGGTGGCGGTGAGGTAGTCGATCACGTCGCCGTGTTCGAAGCGGGCTGAGGGGAGGTGGCCCCAGCGGCTTCGGGCGTGCTGGCACTGGGTCGGGGAGATGTCGAGGCCGGTGGCAGTGATGCCCTTCGTTGCGAGGGCTGCTACGGCGTCGCCTCGGCCTGAGCCGAGTTCCAGGGCTGTGAGCGGGTCGCCGAGCAGCTCGTCACCGGGACCGTGGCCGGGGTACTGCGTCCAGCCAAACGCGTTCTTGAGAGCCTCCTCGGGGGGCTCGTCGGTGACCCCTTCGGCGTAGTGGTCCCAGTAGGTAGCGCGGTCATTGACGCTGGTCGGCATGTGTGCGGGGCCCTTGGTAGGTGGCTGGTGGGACCCGTGTCACGGTAGCCGTGGAGGTTGATGAGCACTGCCGGTTCAGCTCAGACATGTCGAAGGGCCAACGCCTCGTTGGCGCCGGCCCCTCGAGTGGGTGCGGATCAGTGGCAGCTGCTGCCGGGGTAGCAGGGGGTGCACTTGGCGAAGTCGGCTTCCCACAGCGGCCAGTCGACCGCGAAGCCGTTGGCTTCGATGACGTGGGCGGTCCGCTCGACGGAGCCGTCGTACTTGAAGTCGACGGCCGGGATGTGCTCCAGGAAGCGGCCGAAGTGCCGGTCGCAGAACTCGCGGTAGTTGCGGGTGTCGAGGATGAATCCGTGGACGGCGATGTCGACCAGGGGGCCGCAGCCGATCTCGAGCTTGTCGTCCCACTTCTCCATGGCGGTGATGAGGTATGCGACGGCCTGGCCGAAGAGCTGTCCGGCCATCACGGTGTCGAAGGGGTGGTCGCGGACGAGGAGGGCGATCTGCCGGTCCCACACCTGCGGGTCGACGAAGGACCTGGGGTCCCTGGTCGTGCTGTCCGACGGACAGACCTCCAGGACGGTAATGCTGGACATGACGGCCTCCTTCAGCCGATTGACCTTGGCCGTCTCGTGCGGCCTTAACTCCAAGGTCGGTCGATCGGTGCGGTTTGAGGAGACGTGTGTGCAGGCTCCGGACATGGCGTGCGTCTCTTGCACATGTTCTGGTGTGCGCTGGCTGTGCGGCTTACGTTGGATGGTTGGGTGTTAGCGGATGCCGCAGCGGGCTGCCAGGCCGCGTAGGTCTGGGGACGTCCGGCCTGAGGTCAGGAGGCCGGTGACGAGGTCACGGACGGCTGGGCGGGAGTGTGTCTCTTGCGGTGCGGCGCGCTCGGCGTGCAGGAGCGCCTCCAGGCATTGATCGCGGCGGCCCCACATCCCGTATGCGCGAGCGATGTCTGTGAAGTAGCGGGCCCGGCGCTCCACGGTCGGGAGCGCGCGGGGAGGGATCTTGCGGGCTGCGGCTATGGCCGCGGCTGGGTCGCCGGCGACGTACTCGGCCGAGATCCGGTGAAGCTGTACCGCTGTTCGGCTAAAGCCGCCGCCGTGGTTGCGGAGGAGAACTCTACCGCCGAGGTGATTGGCGAGCCTTGCGGCCTGGTCGGTTAGCTCGCGCATCCCAGAGCGGTCGGCGGCATGGGCTGCCGTGTAAGCGGCCGACATGACGAGAAGGCCGCGCTCGGCCGTCCGAGCGGGGTCGCGGCCTTGGAGCATGTCGCCCTCGGCCATGCCTATCGCGATCTGTCCCGCCTCGGAGTGCCAGCCGGCCCGGCGTGCCAGGACGGCTAGGTTGCGGGCCGCTTCGCCGGCTACGAGGGGGTCGCCGTTCGCTGCAGCGAGAAAGCGGGCCCGGTCTGCTGCGATCCACCCGAGCTGGTCGTCCAGCTTGATCATGAGGCGTGTGACCAAGGTGTAGGTCTCAGCCAGGACGGTGTCCGTGGTGCTGTCAGTGGAGTGGGCGTTGGTAATCAGCTGTGGGAGGACAGTGGCGAGCTTGGCGTACTCGCAGTTGTCGTAGGCGCGGATCGCGGAGGCAAGCGTGGCACGGAGCTCGGCGAGAGGGCCTGGGGCGGCCACAGAGCCTGTGGTCAGCATGGCGCTGCGGACTCGGGCAACGAGGAGATCCGTGGGTCTTGCTTGTGCGTCCGCGGCTGCGGATGCGATG
This sequence comes from Actinomadura montaniterrae, assembly GCF_008923365.1. Lineage (GTDB taxonomy): Bacteria > Actinomycetota > Actinomycetes > Streptosporangiales > Streptosporangiaceae > Spirillospora > Spirillospora montaniterrae. The sequence goes on along the minus strand of NZ_WBMR01000027.1, from coordinate 24,442 downwards.
GCACGGGCTGGAGGGCTGGCGGCAGCAGCGGTTACGGCGAGGTTGGTCAAGAGCTGGCGGCGCCGCACATCGTCCTCCGTGGGTGGCTGAACCGTCACCGTAGCGGTGATCCCCAGCGCCGTCGGGGAGATCTCTAGGACTTCGGCGAGGCGGCGGAGTGTGGCGACGTCGTCCAAGGGCTGTGCGCCGGTCTCCAGGCGCGAGACGGTCGAGCGGGAGCAGTGAAGGTGGTCGGCGAGGTCGCGTTGCGTCCAGCCGTGGGCGACGCGGGCAGATCGAACGAGCGTGCCGAGGTTCTTGCTCATGGCGGCCCCGTAGTCCGAGGAACGACCCCGTGGGAGTTATGCCCAAGCCGAGTGTTGAGCACTGTCCTGGGCAGCGGCCACGTTGGGTCCGTTGGGGGCGGCGGAGCTATGTCCGTTTGGGCTGCTTGGACGGGGGCGGACGGGGGCGAGGATCTGAACGCGGGGGCCGGGAGAGCAAATCCGCTCAGTGCTGGTCCGGGACGGACGGTGCCCGTGGATGACGGCTGGGGTCGCGGACGGATCGCGGACAAAAGATCTTGAGGCCGGTCTCCTTGAGGGAGAACCGGCCTCTGATCTGGCGTTTTCTGTCGGGGTGGCGGGATTTGAACCCACGACCTCTTCGTCCCGAACGAAGCGCGCTGCCAAGCTGCGCTACACCCCGGTGGTGGCTGCCCGGGAGTCGTACGTGCTCCCGGCGCCTAGACCACTTTAGCGGATGTTCGGGAGTGCTGCGTCCCTGATTTACGGGCTGTGAAGCCGGTCACGGCGCCGGACGGGGTGAGGGTGATGTCGGTCAGGCCGGCGGCGGTGAGCCAGGCGCGGAGATCGGCGGTGGTGCCGGAGGGGCCGAAGAGGCCGAGGCGGCGCATGAGGGCGTAGAGGGCGTCGTGGCGGGGGGCGGTGCCGCGGACGAGGGTGGTGCCCCGGAGGGTGCCGCCTGGGCGGAGGACGCGGGCCAGCTCGCGGACGGCGGCAGCGGGGTCGGGGAGGCAGTGGAGGCCGTTGTGGGTGAGGCAGGTGTCGAAGGTGGACGAGGGGAAGGGGAGGTGGGTTATGTCGGCCTGGACGAGGGTGTGGGCGCCTCGGCGGCGGGCTCGGTGGAGCATGGACGCGGAGAGGTCGGCGGAGACCTGGTGGGCGGTGGAGGGCGCCAGGCCGCCGCCGCAGGGGATGTCGAGGGTGAGGCCGGGCGGGCGGTCGCCGAGGCTGCGCCAGAGGTGCGTTATGTCGTAGCCCCAGAGGACGCGGGCGGCCAGGCGGGAGACCGTGGGGTTGTGGACGCCCGCGTCGTAGAGGGCGGCTTGGAGGTGGGAGGTCTTCCAGTTCACCGGGGGACGAGGGTGAGGAGGGACGCCTCCGGGGGGCAGCAGAAGCGCATGGGGGCCTTCGGGGACGTGCCGAGGCCGGCGGAGACGTGCAGCCAGGAGCCGCGGTGCCGGTGCAGGCCCTTGACGCGGGGGCGGTCGATGCCGCAGTTGGTGGCGAGGGCGCCGTAGAAGGGGACGCAGACCTGGCCGCCGTGGGTGTGGCCGGCGAGGAGGAGGTCGTAGCCGTCGGCGGCGAAGCGGTCGAGGTTGCGGGGCTCGGGGGAGTGCATGACGCCGAGGTGGACGTCGGCCTGCGGGTCGACGGGGCCGGCGACCTTGTCGTAGCGGTCGCGGTTGATGTGCGAGTCGTCGATGCCGCCGAACTCGACGTCGAGCTCGCCGACCTTGAGGCGTCCGATGCGGTTGTTGAGGTCGAGCCAGCCGGCGGCCTGCAGGGACGAGCCGAGCTCGCGGTAGGGCAGGTCGGGTTCGCGGCGGTGCCGCTTGTAGTCGGACTTGCTGGTGCGCCAGATGTAGCGCAGGGGGTTCTTGAAGATCGGGGAGTACAGGTCGTTGGACCCGTAGACGAAGACGCCCGGACGGTCCAGGAGGGGCCCGAGGGCGTCCAGGAAGGGGCCGATGGCGTCCCGGTGGGAGAGGGTGTCGCCGGTGTTGACGACGAGGTCCGGCTCCAGGGCGTCCAGGGACCGGACCCAGTGGATGAGGCGCGAGCGTCCGGGCGTCAGGTGCGCGTCGGAGATGTGCAGGATCTTGACCGGGGGACGGCCGGGCGGCAGCACCGGCACGTCGAACCGGCGGAGCCGGAACCAGTTCCGCTCGATCACCGAGGCGTACCCGAAGGTCGCGGCGCCCGCGCCCAGGAGGCCGAGGGACGCGGCGTAGATCTTTCGCACGGTTCTCCCTTCTCTGGCGTCCATGGTTCCAGAGATGGGCACCTCGCGGTAATCCTGATGAGGCGGCCGGGTTCGTGCGGGCATGATGTGACCATGAGTGCCCTGAAGGAGAAGCTCGAGACCGACCTGTCGGCGGCGATGAAGGCGCGCGACGACGTCCGCACGCGGACGCTGCGGATGGCGCTGACGGCCGTCAAGAACGAGGAGGTCGCCGGCAAGCGGTCGCGCGAGCTGTCCGACGACGACGTGGTGAAGGTGCTGACCCGGGAGGCGAAGAAGCGCCGGGAGGCCGCGACGGCGTTCGGGGACGCGGGCCGTGCCGAGCAGGCGCAGGCCGAGCGGGACGAGGGCGCGGTGCTGGAGGAGTACCTGCCGGCGCAGCTGTCCGACACGGAGTTGAAGGCGCTGGTCGCGGACGCGATCGCGGAGACGGGCGCGGCGGGCCCGCGGGCGATGGGGCAGGTCATGAAGGTCGTGAACCCGAAGGTCGCGGGGCGCGCCGAGGGCGGGCGGGTCGCCGCGGAGGTCAAGCGGCAGCTCGCGGAATGAGCGAAGGGCCCGGCGCGCGCGCCGGGCCCTCTTGTGGGCCTGGCGAACCGCCAGGCCCTTCTCGACGGCCCGGCGGACCGCCGGGCCTTTCGCCTGTCAGTGGCCGGGCGGCGGCCAGCCGGGGAAGCCCTGGTCGCCCCCGTCCCCGTTGCCGTTCCCGTTCCCGCCGTCGTTCTTCTTCTTGCCGCTGCTGACGTAGAGGATGACGGTGGTGCCGGGCGGGACCTCGGTGCCCGCGTCCGGCGAGGTGGACACGACCGTGCCCTTCGGCTGGTCGGAGTCCACGGACCCGGACGCGACCTGCACCTGGAGGTCGGCGCCCAGGAGCTTGGCCCGGGCCGCGGCGACCTTCATGCCCTTCACCTTCGGGACGCTCGTGGTGTCGCCGAAGTCGCGGGACGGGGTGTTGAAGTCGGGGGCGGGCTTGCCGGCCAGCGCGGACTGCATGCTCTGCTGCCACATGGCGCCGGGGGTGTCCGCGCCGTAGACGCCGTACACCTTGTACTGCCAGGGGCCGCGGTAGTCCCAGTAGGCGGTGGCGGCGGCCATGTTCGGGGTGAAGCCGGCGAACACCGCGCAGGTGAACTCCTCACAGGTCCCGGTCTTGCCGGCGGCGGGACGGCCGATGCCGCGCCCGGCGGCGGTGCCCTTGGTGAGGACGCCCTTGAGGATCGAGTTGACCTTGTCGGCGACGGCCTGGTCGACGGCCTGGTGGCAGTCCTGCTTGGGCAGCTTCAGCTGCTTGCCGTCGGAGTCGATGACCTGCGTGACCGACAGCGGCGTGCAGTACTTGCCGCGGGCGGCGAAGCCGGCGTACGCGGCGGCGAGGTGGACCATGTCGATGTCGTTGCTGCCGAGGACCTGCGACGGGACCGGCGCGATGTCCTCCCCGTTGCCCCGCTTCATGCCGAACGCCTTGGCCATGGCGACGGCGTCGCAGACGCCGACGCGCTTCTCCAGTTGGGCGTAGAAGGTGTTGACCGAGTGCCAGGTCGCGGTCTTGAGGTCGAAGTTGCCGGCCTCGCTGTCACCGGCGTTGTGGAGCGTCCACGTGCCGCCGCCCGCCATCTGGTTCTTGTACTTCACCCCGTTGATGGTCCCGGTGTACTTGCAGGGCTGGAAGCCGCTGACGGTCGTCGTCTGCGGCGAGTTGATGGTGGTGCTGACCGGGATGCCCTCGTCCAGCGCCGCGGCGAGCGTGAAGGTCTTGAACGTCGACCCGGCGGACACGCCCGTGCCGCCGCCGTGGTGGGAGTCGGCGGGCAGGTTGATGGTGGTGCGGCCCTTGCCGGCGCCGAACCGCTTGCTCAGCCCGATCGCCTTGATCCGGCCGGTGCCGGGCTCGACCATCGCCTCGGCGCCGACGCGGTTGCCGGCCGGCGCGACGTGGCTGCGCAGCGCCTGGTCGACGGCGTTCTGCGCCTTCATGTCGAGGGTGGTGCGGATGGTGTAGCCGCCGCGGTTCAGCTTGTTGACGACGTTCTGCTGCTCCTTCGGCGTCATCGACCAGTACTTGCCGTTGGAGAGGATGTCGAGCATGTCGTACTTGACGTACTCGCAGAAGTACGGCGCCTTGCTGGACTCGCAGCCGCCGACCGGGTCGGTGCGGTTCAGCAGGATCGGCTTGGCGGCCTCCGCGTCCGCCTGCGCCTTGGAGATGTGCCCGAGCTGCGCCATCCGGTAGAGGACGATGTCGCGCCGCTTGCGGGCCTCCTTCGGGTTGCGGATCGGGTCGTACAGGGTGGGGTTCTGCGTGATGCCGGCCAGCAGCGCGGCCTGCCCGAGGTTCAGCTTGTTCGCGGGGACGCTGAAGTAGCGCTTGGCGGCGGCCTGGATGCCGTAGGCGCCGGCGCTGAAGTACGCGACGTTCAGGTAGCCCTCGAGGATCTGGTCCTTGGTCATGTGCTGCTCGATGTCGAGCGCGTAGCGCAGCTCGCGCAGCTTGCGGCCCACGGTCGGGGCCGTGACCTCCTTGTACTCCTCCTGGGTCGTCGCCTGGTCGACGAGCAGGTTCTTCACGTACTGCTGGGTGAGGGTGGACCCGCCCTGCGTCTGCTCGGACTCGACGTTGGAGGCCAGCGCGCGGATCGTGCCCTTGAGGTCGAGCGCGCCGTGCTTGTAGAAGCGCGAGTCCTCGATGTCGACCATCGCCTGCCGCATGATGGGGGCGACCTGGTCGAGCCGGACGGACTCGCGGTACTTGTCGAAGAACGTGGCGATCTGCTTGCCGTTCGCGTCGTACATCACCGTCTTCTCGGACGGTGGTGTCGTCTTGAGCGCGCTGTCCATGTTCTCGAAGTTGTTCGCGGCGTCGCGCGCGGTCAGTCCCGCGCTGCCGACGCCGGGAAGCGCGATGAACGCGACCAGGACGCCCGCGACGACACCCGCTCCGAGCAGCCTGAACAGCGTGGAGACGGCCTTACCCCGATCTAGCTTCGCATCGCGCACGGGGTCTAGGGTACGCGGGACGACCAGTGCATTCGGGACAGGTCCCCCGGGCCCGGGCGGAGCGGGCCGGCCGGCGCCGGACGTTCGTCCGGTATGTGCCCCTCGTGACAACCTGCGCCATGTCTGGCGCGTCAACTACAGGTAACTAGTCCGTTCCGGCGGTATGGCCCCGGTGGGCTATATCGAGAATGGGCCCATCGGGGTCTGTTGAATCGTCCCTCGCTTCCGTAAGTTCTTCCCCACGGCTTTCGTTTGGCGGCCTGACGTCCGCGCCCGTCCGGCCAAGGAGCGCAAATCGACACAGACCCTAGGGGAGTGGGGCCAAGATGTGGATCACGGATTGGACCGCCCGCGCCGCCTGCCGTAACGCGGATCCGGACGCCCTGTTCGTGCAGGGAGCGGCGCAGAACCGGGCCAAGCTCATCTGCCGCGGCTGCCCGGTGCGCACGGAGTGTCTCGCCGACGCCCTCGACAACAGGATCGAGTTCGGCGTCTGGGGCGGGATGACCGAGCGGGAGCGCCGCGCGCTCCTCCGCCGGCGGCCGGACGTGCGATCGTGGCGCGACCTGCTGGAGACCGCCAAGGAGGAGTACGAGCGGTCGGTCGAGGCGGACGAGGAAGAGCTCGTCGCGAGCTGAGCCTCGGCTCGGCGCCGGTTGGGACGACGCCCGCGGCCCGTCCGATGGGCGGGCAGGGCACGGACGGCCTGATGGGGCTCGTCCGGAAGACGGCAGGTGACCGGAAGGTCCACCTCAGTGCGGCTGCGGGCCCGTACCGATGCGGTACGGGCCTGCCGCCGCGCCTGCCCACGCTCACGCCGCGCGACGGCGTGAGCGCGCTGGGCTCGAAGGTCATGCCTCCAGGGGCTGCACGGTGAACTGGTAGTCGTAGCGGATGAGGTCGTCCTCGCCGAGGACGAGGAACACCCGCGCGGCCCACGCGACCTCACCGCCGCCCGCCACGAGGCGGACGGTGAACGTGACCGCGTTGTGGTGGCCGAACACGTCGCCCGCCGACACCACCGCGAACTCGCGGCGGACCACGAACTCGTCGTACGCCTCGGCGATCCGCGCCTCCAGTTCGTCATGGCCGCGGAACCGCGCGGTCTCGACGAGCTCCACGCCGTCCTCCGCCCACAGCGCGGCGATGGCGGCGCGGCGCCGTCCGGCGTCGGACTCGCTCCACACCGCGACGTAGCGGCGGGCGATGTCCTCGATCGTGGCGGGCCGCAGCTCGTAGTCGGTCGCCTGCGTCATCGTCGGTCTCCTTCCGTCCGGCCCGGCGGGCCGTCGGGACCGACGCTCGCGGCTGCCGCACGGGCAGGGTCAAGCCGGACGAACGGCGCAGACCCTCCCCCAAGGGGAGACCCCAGAATGGGCGGCATGACGTACCTGTCCATCGGGGACTTCTCGCGCGCCACCCACATGAGCGTGAAGACGCTGCGGCACTACCACCGCGTCGGGCTGCTCGAACCCGCCCACGTGGACCCGGCCACCGGCTACCGCCGCTACACCGCGGAGCAGATCCCGACCGCGCAGGTCATCCGCCGCTTCCGCGACCTCGGCATGCCGCTCGACGACATCGACGCGGTGCTCGCGGCGCCGGACGTACACGCCCGCAACGAGCGGATCGTCGCGCACCTGCACCGGCTGGAGGACGACCTCGGCCGCACGCGCCGCGCCCTCGCCTCGCTGCGCGACCTCCTCGCGCCTCCCCCGGCGGACGCGTCCGCCAACGTCGCGCTGCGCAGCGTGCCGCCGGTCCCGGCCGCGTCCATCACCGAGGTCGTCGACGTCGCCGACATGGCCGCCTGGTTCCAGGGCGCGCTCGGCGAGCTGTACGGGACGCTCGCCGCGCAGGACGTCTCCGAGACCGGACACGCGGGCGGCGTCTTCGCCGACGAGCTGTACACCCGGCATCGCGGCGAGGCGACCATCTTCGTGCCGTGCGCGGGGACCGTCCGGCCGATGGGCCGCGTCGTCGCGCGGGAGGTGCCGGCGGCGGAGCTCGCCGTCATCACGCACCACGGCCCGCCCGACGAGGTGGATCGTTCCTACGGCACGCTCGCCGCCTACGTGTCGCGGCACGCGCTCGCCGTGGACGGCCCCATGCGCGAGTACTACCTCGTCGGCCGCCGCGACACCCCCGACGCGTCCCGCTGGCGCACCGAGATCGGCTGGCCCGTCTTCCAGACCGCCCCGGCCCGTTAAGCGGACGCGTTGGCCCGGCGCGTTGGCCCGGCCCGTTTGGCGGGCGCGTTGGCCCGGCGCGTTAGGCGGGCGCGTGGCCTGGCTCGTTGGCGCGGTGCGTTTGGTGGGCGTGGTGGCCCGCTCGCATTAGGCGGGTTCGTTACGGGGGCGCGTTAGGGCGGGGGTCAGGCGGGGCGCTTGGTGCGGCTTTCGGGGAGCGCCGAGAGGTCCTCGCCGACCTGGCGGAGGCCTTCGAGGTCGTGGACGTCCTCGGCCTGCGCGGGGACGGCGGTGACCGGGACCGTCGGGTGCGTCGACGCGAAGTGGTCGCGGAGGCGCTCCTCGCGGGCGGCGAGCTGCATGCGGTCGGTGTGCAGGCGCAGCAGCGCGGCGGTCAGCGTGTGCTCGCCGCGCTCCTCCAGCGTCTCGGCCGCGGCCTGGCTGCGCGCCGCGGACAGCCCGTCCGCGGCGGACTCGTGGACCCGGTTGACGACGAGCCCGGCGAGCGGCATCCGCTCCTCGGCGAGCCGTTCCACGAAGTAGGACGCCTCGCGCAGCGCGTCCGGCTCGGGCGCGGCGACGACGAGGAACGCGGTCCCGGGGGTCTGCAGCAGCTTGAACGTCTTCTCGGCGCGCTCGCGGAACCCGCCGAACATCGTGTCGAACGCGGCCACGAACGTCTGCACGTCGCGGAGCAGCTGGACGCCGAGGACCTTGTTGATCGCGCCGGTGAACATGCCGAACCCGGCGCTGATCACCTTGACGCCGAACCGGCCGCCGGTCTTGGCGGGGGCGGCGAGGATCTTCATGAAGCGGCCGTCGAGGAAGCGGCCCATCCGCTCGGGGGCGTCCAGGAAGTCGAGGGCGTTGCGGGACGGCGGGGTGTCGACGATGATCAGGTCCCAGGCGCCGGAGCGGTGCAGCTGCCCGAGCTTCTCCATCGCCATGTACTCCTGCGTGCCGGACAGCGACGAGGAGAGCGACTGGTAGAAGGGGTTGGCGAGGATCTGCTTGGCCCGGTCGGGGTCGGCGTGCGCCTCGACGATCTCGTCGAAGGTCCGCTTCATGTCGAGCATCATGGCGTGCAGCTCGCCGTCGCCGTCGATCTCGATCTTGCGCGGGTTGTTGTCCAGCTCGGACAGCCCCATGGACTGGGCGAGGCGGCGCGCCGGGTCGACGGTGAGGACGACGACGTCGCGGCCGCGCTCGGCGGCCCGCACGCCGAGGGCCGCGGCGGTGGTGGTCTTGCCCACGCCGCCGGACCCGCAGCACACGATGATCTTGGTGCGCGGGTCGTCGAGCAGCGCGTCGACGTCCAGCGCGGGCGGGTTCTTGCCGGTCACGAGCCTCTCCCCCATCAAGCGGCACCTTGCGCGCGCAGCGCGGCGGCCAGGTCGTACAGGCCGGCGAGGTCCATGCCGTCGGACAGCATCGGCAGCGTGTAGCGGGGCCGGTCGACGGACTCCAGCCGCTCCTTCTCGCGGCGCTGCAGCGCGGTGCGGCGGGCGTGCTCGCCGGCCTCGGCGGCCAGGACCGCGGCGATGGACTCGGCGTCGTGCTCCAGCCCGGCGGCCTTCACGCCGCGCAGGATCTCGTCGGTGTCGAGGGCGCCGGCGGCGGCCGCGGCGAGGTCGTCCTCGGACAGCACCGGCTGGTGCTCCATGTTGACGATGACGCCGCCGACGGGCAGCCCCACCTCGGTGAGCTCGCGGATGCCGTCCATCGTCTCCTGGACGGGCATCTCCTCCAGCAGCGTGACGAAGTGGACGGCGGTCTCGGGGCTGCGCACGACCTTCATCACCGTGTCGGCGTGGTTGCGGACCGGGCCGACCTTCGCGAGCCCGGAGACCTCGTCGTTGACGTTGAGGAACTTGGTGATCCGGCCGGTGGGCGGGGCGTCCATGACGACGGCGTCGTAGATGAACGAGCCGTCCTTCTTCCTGCGCCGCACGGACTCGGAGGTCTTGCCGGTGAGGATCACGTCGCGCAGGCCGGGGGCGATGGTGGTGACGAAGTCGACGATGCCGAGCTTGGTCATCGCCTTCCCGGCGCGCTTGAGGTTGTAGAACATCTCGAGGTACTCGATGAGCGCCTCTTCGGTGTCGACGGCGAGCGCGTAGACGTCCCCGCCGTCCGGGGCGACGGCGACGCGGCGCTCCTCGTAGGGCAGCGGCGGGCAGTCGAAGAGCTGGGCGATGCCCTGCCGGCCCTCCACCTCGACGAGCAGGACCTTGCGGCCGCCGGCGGCCAGGGCCAGGGCGAGTGCGGCAGCGACGGTCGTCTTGCCCGTGCCGCCCTTGCCGGTGACGACATGGAGGCGTACGCCGTCCCAGTCGGTGTCTCTCGCGCTCACCCGATCGACCATATCGTTCACTCGGCAAGGACTTGAGAGGGCGCCCTCCCTGATGCAAGTGATCCCTGACACGGTGCCGTACCCGTGGGTAGATCGCTCGCCGGGGCCGTTGTGCCGGGCGTGCCCGCGAGGTTAGCTGGGAAACGTGAGACCGGTCCTCGGGCCGGTACGTCCGGACCCGGGCGGGTCCGGACCGTCCACGTCGGAAAGGTGGCCCGTGATGGCAGCGGTGGCCCTGATCATTGTGCTGATCGTCGTGGTGGGCGGTTTGATCACGCTCGCCTCGTCGCTGCGGGTCGTGCAGCAGTTCGAGCACGGCATCGTGTTCCGGTTCGGCCAGGTGCAGCGCGGCGGGCAGCTGCGGCCCGGCGCCGTCCGCCGGCCCGGTCTGACGGCGATCATCCCGTACATCGAGCGGATGCAGAAGGTGAACCAGCAGACGGTCACGATGGGGGTGCCGGCGCAGGACGGCATCACCCAGGACAACGTGAGCGTCCGGGTCGACGCGGTCGTCTACTTCCGGGTGGTGGACCCGGTGAAGGCGATCGTGAACGTGCAGAACTACGGCTACGCGATCTCGCAGGTGGCGCAGACGTCGCTGCGGTCGGCGATCGGCCAGGCGGACATGCAGGAGCTGCTCGGCGAGCGGGAGAAGATCAACGTCCGGCTGCGCTCGATCATCGACGAGATCACCCAGGACCCGTGGGGGATCCTGATCGAGCGGGTGGAGATCAAGGACGTCTCGCTGCCGGAGGGCATGAAGCGGTCGATGGCCCGGCAGGCGGAGGCGGAGCGGGAGCGGCGCGCCCGCATCATCACGGCGGACGGCGAGTTCCAGGCGTCCAAGCGGCTGGCCGCGGCGGCGGAGATCATGTCGCAGGACCCGGCGGCGCTGCAGCTGCGGCTGCTGCAGACGGTCGTGGAGGTGTCGGCGGAGAAGAACAGCACGCTGGTGATGCCGCTGCCGGTGGAGATCCTGCGGTTCTTCGACAAGATGAGCGGCGGCGAGGACGGCGGGTCCCAGTCCGCGGCGAACCGCCTCGACCTGCGGGAGCGGCTCGCGAAGGCGGAGGAGGACCTGGCGAAGGCGGCCGAGCAGCCGTCGACGCTGGAGTCGGCGGAGGACGTTCCGCCGGTCATCGGGCTGGACGACCCGCGTCCGCACCACGGGCTGGCCCGCGGCGAGCGGTCCGACGAGGTGCAGGGTCCCCGCGAGGGCGAGCGGCGCGGCATCGCGGGCGGCGACCGCCCGGCCGGCGGGGGCGCCCCCGAGGAGGAGCCCCCCACCGACTTCTGACCCTCCGCCGTCCGCCGTCCCCGCGCGTGCTTCAGAGAGCCGCGGGGACGGGGTCGGGTTCGGGTTCGGGCTCGGGGGCCTTCGGCATGGTCAGGGCGCGGACGCCGGGGACCGCGGCCGTCCCCAGGCAGCTCCCGCCGACCAGCACCGCGCTGATCATCAGGGGGACGGACGTGCCCCACGCGGACGCGGCCAGCGGGGCGAGCGCGTAGCCGAGCGGCGCGGCCCCCAGCGAGAGCAGCCAGTCGTAGGAGGTGACGCGCGCCAGCGACCGCCGCGGGACGGTCAGCTGGACGACGGTCTCCCAGGTCGGGTTGAGCACGCCGAGCCCGGTGAGCGCGAGCCCGTACGCCGCGATGACCAGCGGCGCGGGCGCCGCGACGGCCAGCAGCGCGAGCGGCAGCGCGAACACGGCGAGGCCGAGGTTGGCGACGAGCACGGGCCGGTGCGGCCGGACGCGGGCGGCCAGCAGCGCGCCGGCGACCAGGCCGACGGCGCCGACCTGCACGGTCGCGACCCAGGCGCCCTCGCCGCCGAGCCGGTCGACGGCGATGGCGGGGCCGAGGGTGAGCAGCACGGCGGACGCGCCGTTCCAGATCGCGTGCGCGATCAGGCTCGTCCAGTACCAGTCGCGGGAGCGCACCTCGGTCCAGCCTTCGGCGAGATCGCGGAGCATGCCGCGGCCGGGCTCGCCGCCCGGGCTGTCCGGGCTGTCCGAGCTGTCCGGGGCGGGGGCGCGGCGGACGCGGGCGAGGGCGAGCAGCGCGGCGCTGGCGGCGAACGAGGCGGAGTCGAGCAGGAACGTCCAGCCCGGCCCGGCGGTGAGGACGAGCGTGCCGGCGATGGCGGGCCCGGCGAGCCGGGTGGCGCCGTTGGCGGTGCCGATCAGCGCGTTGGCCCGGTGCAGGGCGCCCGCCTCGACCGTGCCGGTGATCATCGGGGAGATCGTCGGGGTCTGGAACGCGGACGCGGCGCCGCCGACCGCCTGCGCGACGGCGAGGTGCCAGAGCCGGGGGTGGCCGCCGAGCAGTTCGAGCGCGGCGAACAGCTGCGCGCCGCAGCCGGCGAGGTCGGTGGCGACGGCGACGGTGCGGGCGTTGAGCCGGTCGGCGAGGACGCCGCCGAGGGGCAGCAGGAGCAGGCGCGGCACCATCGCGCAGCCGAGCACGAGGGCGAGCGCGGAGGTGGAGCCGGTGGCGCGCAGCACGGCGAGGGCGAGCGCCGCGGGCACGGCGGCGTCGCCGGTGAGGGACAGCACGCGGGCGGAGAACAGCAGCCGGAAGTCCCGGCCGCGCAGGGGATGGGCCATGCCCCGGAATGTAATTCGACAGCGAACTATTCGTCAAAGAATTATTCGCCACGGAAGTGATGGGGGTCGTACGATCCGTGCATGGGCGGCAGCAGGAGCGGCGGGCCGGAACCGCGCGACCGGGGGGCCGGCGCGGACCCGCGTGACCAGGCAGGCGGCGCCGAACCGCGCGACCGGACCGACGAGCACATCGTGCGGTGGACGCGGATCCTGCCCGACCTCGATCCGGACATCGAGGGCTCCGTCACCCGGATGGTCCGCTTCGTGGAGCACATCAGGCGGGTGAAGGACCGCTCGCTCGTCGAGTACGACCTGCACCGGCACGAGTACGACACCCTGCAGGCGCTCGGCGGCAGGCACGGCACCGCCGCCCCCTCCGAGCTCGCCGCCGACCTCGGCATGCCGCCGAACTCGGTCACCGGCCGGCTGGACGCGCTGGAGCGGCGCGGGTTCGTCCGCCGGACGCCGTCCGCGACGGACCGGCGGCGCGTCCAGGTCGAGCTGACCGACGAGGGCCGCGCCGCGTGGCTCGGCGCGATGGGCGGCGTCGGGCACGAGGAGTACCGGCTGCTCGGCGGCCTGACCGCGGACGAGCGCCGCACCCTGGCGGACCTCCTGCGGCGCGTGATGGTCCGCGCCGAGCAGGAGGCCCGGGAGAGCTGACGGCCGAGCCGCGAGCGCCCAGCCCGCGGCCGAGCCGGGCGGCCGAGCCGGGCGGAGCCGCGCCGACGGCCGGGCCGCGAGGGCCCGCCGCCAGGGTCCGGCCGGGGGAGGCGGCGGTCATGCCGCGTGGACCGGCTCCGGGTAGTCCTTCAGCTTGATCGACGTGGCGGCCTGCGTGGCCAGCTTGTCGAGGACCCTCGTGAGCGGCCCCCGGGTCAGCAGCTTGTACACGGTGGCGCGGCGGCGCAGCGCGCCCGCGCTCTTCGGGGCGAAGAACCCGCCGACGCCGCCCGCGACCCGCTGGCACGCCGTGGTGAACTTCTTGATCTCCTTCTCGTAGGCGGCGAACGCGGCGCGGTGGTCGCCGCCGGCGGCCGCCAGCTCGCCGGCCAGCACGTACGCGCAGACGACGGCCAGCCCGGTGCCCATCCCGCCGCAGGTCGCGCCGTACCCGGCGTCGCCGAGCAGCGCGACGCGGCCCTTCGTCCAGGAGTCCATCCGGACGATGCTGATCGAGTCGCAGTAGAAGTACGGCGCGTTCCACATGTCCTGCAGCAGGGTGCCGGTGTGCCAGCCCATGCCCTGGAACCGGTCGGCCAGCGCGCGCTTCTGCCCGTCCACGTCGCGGTGGTGCGGGCGGAGGCGGTCGTCGGTGAACACGCACATCACGTTCGCGCCGGCGCCGCCGCGCGTCGGGTAGGCCGACACACCGCGCCCGACCTCGCTGTACAGCTTGCCGGTGTCGAGGCCGAGCCGGTTCGGCGCCTCGAAGATCGCGACGTGGTGGCCGGAGTCCTTCACGAACCGCGACTCGTCCCCGAAGGCGAGCCGCCGGACGTTGGAGTGCAGCCCGTCCGCGCCGATGACCAGGTCGAACACGCGGGGTGCGGCGCGCTCGAAGGTGACGTGCACGCCGTCCCCGGTGTCGGCCATCGCCGCGATCGAGTCGCCGAAGACGTACTCGACGCGGTCGCGGGTCAGCGTGTAGAGGATCTCGGCGAGGTCGCCGCGGTGGATCTCCACCTCGCCGCCGGTGAAGGAGTCCGGCAGGCTGACCTGGACGCGCCCGTCCGCGTCGATCAGGTCGAGCGCCCCGCCGTGCGTCTGCCGCCGCCGGATCTCGTCCAGGATGCCCATCTTCTCCAGCACGCTCAGGTGGACCGCGCCGCGGAAGTCGACGGCCTGCCCGCCGGGCCGGATCGCCGGGGCCTTCTCCACGACCGTCACCCGGTGGCCGTGCCGGCTCAGCCAGTAGGCCAGGGACGGGCCCGCGATGCTCCCACCCGAGATCAGCACGTTCATGGTCATCGTCGTCTCCGTTCGTCGTCGCCGTCGACACAGAGACTCGGCGGGCGCGCTGACCGCCGGCGCACCGCTCGCTGACCGCGGTGCGTCCGGCGGGGTCAGCCGGCGTCAGCCCAGGTCAGGCGGGGCCAGTCCAGGTCGGGCGGGCCCAGCCCACGTCAGGCGGGCTCATTCGGTCGTGAGGACGAGCCGTCCGCGCAGGCCGCCCGCCTCCAGCCGCTCGTGCGCCTTCGCGGCCTCTTCCAGCGGATACGTGCCCGCGACGCGGAGCGTGAGCCGGCCCGCGTCGACGAGCGCGGACAGCTGCTCCAGCCGCGCGCCGTCCGCCCTTATCCACACGTTGTGGACGGTGATGCCGCGCAACGGCACCGGAGCGGCCGGCCCGCCGCTGACGGCGACGAACACGCCGCCGCCGCGCACCGCGTCGAGCGCCGCGATCGACAGGAGCGCCGCGTCCAGCGCACCGTCCACCCCGCCCGGGACGAGCGCGCGCACCGCGTCGCCGAGGTGGGGGCCGCGCGGCACGAACCACTCCGCGCCCAGCCCGCGGACCAGCGCCTCGTCCGCCTCCGACGCCGCCGCGACGACCCGCAGCCCGCGCAGGGCGGCGAGCTCCACCGCGAACCCGCCGAGCGCGCCCGCCGCGCCCGTGACGAGGAGCGTGCTCCCGGCCGGGAGGTCCAGCAGGTCAAGGGCCTGCGACGCGGTGAGCCCGTTCAGCGGGAGCGTCGCGGCCTCGGCGAACGACGCGGAGCGCGGCGCGCGCGCGACGGCCGACGCGTCCAGGACGATCGCGTCCGCGTAGGCGCCGAGCGGGACATCCAGCCGGTCCCGCAGGCCGACGACCCGGTCGCCGGGCGCGAACCGGACGACGTCCGGGCCGGCCGCGTCGACGGTCCCGGCGACGTCCCAGCCGATGCCGATCGGGCCGCGCGAGCCGAACGGCGGCATCAGCCCGGCGTCGGCGAGCAGCCCGGCGCGGGTCGCCGCGTCCACCGGGTTCACGCCGGCCGCCGCCGTCCGGATCCGCACCTGCCCGGGTCCCGGGCTCGGCTCCCGGGCCTCGACGATCTCCAGCGCGCCCGTTCCGCCGGGCTTCTCCACGATGATCGCGCGCATGCCGAAACTCCGTTCCTGACGTGGGAGGGAGCGGGGATGACCCCCGCGGATGAGCACACTGTCACCCGGAACATCGCGGCGCCGGAAGAGGTTACTTACGAGTGCGATCGGCACCCGGAGGTGAGCCCGCAGCATGACGACGATGACCGCGGCCGAGCGGCGCCAGGAGGCGAAGGCCGCGTTCGACTCCTACATGGACGCCTGCCCGACCCATGACGTCCTCGGCGTGATCGGCAACAAGTGGACCTCGGTGGTCCTGTTCCAGCTGACGCAGGGGCCGCGCCGGTACGCCGACCTCGCGCGCGCCCTGCCGGGCGTCAGCGCCAAGATGCTCACGCAGACGCTCCGCTCCCTCGAGCGGGACGGGTTCGTGGCGCGCAGCGTGACCCCGTCCGTGCCGGTCCAGGTCGAGTACGCGCTGACGCTGCTGGGCGAGCGCCTCGTCCCGCTGCTCGCGTCCGTCCGGCATTTCGCCGAGCACAACATCGCCGAGATCCGCGCCTCCCGCGAACACTACGACGCCGCCGCGGACTGACCCCGGCCACCCGACGACGCAGCACGTTCCTGAAAGCGCCCGCGCGGCGCGGCAGGCCATGATCCCCGGGTGAGCGCATTCGGCGAGCGACCCGGAGGTCGAGCATGCCCACCGCAATGATCGCGGTCGTCGCGGTCCTCTTCCTCGGGATGGGGGTCTACGGCCTCGTCGCCCCGGCCGCGCTGGTGGCGGCGCTCTGAAGCCGGGTTCGGGCGGGCCGGCCAGGTGTTGATCGCTAGGCTGAAACCCATGAAGAAGTGGGAGTACGCGACCGTTCCGCTGCTGGTACACGCGACCAAGCAGATCCTCGACAACTGGGGCCAGGACGGGTGGGAGCTCGTCACCGTCCTGCCGGGCCCGAACCCGGAGAACCTGGTGGCCTACTTCAAGCGCGAGATCCAGTCGTAGCCGCCCGGATAATTGATCAGCAGGCACCCGATGAGGCCTCAACGAGGAGGAACGCCATGAGCACGCCCGAAGAGCGCATCACCGAGCTGGGGCTGGAGCTGCCGGAGGTCGTCACGCCGCTGGCGTCGTACGTCCCGACCGCGCGGACGGGCTCGCTCGTCTACACCGCCGGGCAGGTCCCGCTGGTGAAGGGCGAGATCAAGGTGACCGGCAAGGTCGGCGCGGAGGTCTCCGCCGAGGTGGCCGCCGAGCAGGCCCGGATCTGCGCGCTGAACTGCGTCGCGGCGCTGAAGGCCGAGCTCGGCGAGCTGTCGCGGGTGGTGCGGATCGTCAAGGTCGTCGGGTTCGTCGCGTCCGCCCCGGACTTCTACGGCCAGCCGCAAGTGATCAACGGCGCCAGCGACCTGCTGGGCGAGGTGTTCGGGGACGCGGGCAAGCACGCGCGCAGCGCCGTGGGCGTCGCCGTGCTGCCGCGCAACGTGCCCGTCGAGGTCGAGCTGATCGCCGAGGTCTCCTGACCCGCGGCGGGACCGCCGCCCGCCCGTGGCCGGGCCCCTGGTCCGGGGCCTGGCGGACGGGACGCCGGGGTTGACGGAATGCCATTCGGTATGTCCGAATGAACCGCCATGAGTGCGACGAGTTGGGCGGGGCGATGGTGAACGGGCTGAAGCTGCCGGAGACGATGCGGGACCAGATCGACGACATCCTGTCCGGCAGGGTGCGGCCCGCCCCCGCCCGGCACGCCGCCACCGTCGTCGTCCTGCGCGACCACGACCGGTACGGCCTGCAGGCGTTCATGCTGCGCCGGGTGCGGTCCATGGCGTTCGCGCCCGGCGCCTACGTCTTCCCCGGCGGCTCGGTCGACCCGCGCGACGGCGAGGCCGACCTCGCCTGGTCCGGGCCGTCCCCGGCGGAGTGGGGCGCGGCGTTCAAGGCCGACGAGAAGACCGCCCGCGAGCTGGTGTGCGCGGCGGTCCGGGAGACGTTCGAGGAGACGCTCGTCCTGCTGGCCGGCCCGACCGGCGACACGGTCGTGGACGACACTCGCGGCGACGACTGGGAGGCCGACCGGCAGGCACTGCTGGACCGGTCCCAGTCGTTCGGCGGGTTCCTGGACCGGCGCGGCCTCGTGCTGCGCTCGGACCTGCTGCGCCCGTGGGCGCACTGGATCACCCCGAAGATCGAGCCGAAGCGCTACGACACCCGGTTCTTCGTCGCCGCGATGCCCGAGGGGCAGCGCGCGCGCGACGTCAGCACCGAGGCAGACCAGGTCGCGTGGGTGCGCCCGGCGGAGGCCGTGGAACGCGCGCAGGCCGGTGAATGGTTCATGCTGCCGCCGACCCTGGCGACGCTGAGCGAGCTGGCCGCGTTCGGCACGGTCGCGGACGCGCTCGCCGCGCCCCGCGAGATCATCGTGCACGAGCCCACCGCCGAGATCATCGACGGCGAGGCGTGGCTGGTGCTGCCCGAGAAGGCCGCCGAGTACTACCCGAAGGGCTAGGAGCCCGACATGACGCCGGGTCCAGAGCGCGAGTCCGGGGGCGGGCCGTGACGCCGGGGGGCGGGGCGTGACGCGGCGGGTGCCGTGGTCGCGGGCCGTGATGTGGCGGCTGGCCGGCACGTCCGTGCTGCGGCACCTGGAGACGCTGGGCTGGAACCCGGTCCGCCACCCCGATCGGGCCTCGGGCAGGATGGGCGATATGAGCGAGATCGATGGGATGGGTACGGAGCGGGCGACCTGCGTGCTCGCGCCGAACCCGTCCGCGATGACCCTGGACGGCACCAACACCTGGATCATCGGCGAGCCCGGCGCCGAGGAGGTCGTCGTCGTCGACCCCGGCCCCAAGGACGGCAAGCACCTGCGCCGCGTCGCGGACCTGGTCGCCGGCCAGGGCCGGCGGGTCGGCCTCGTCCTGCTCACCCACGGCCACCCCGACCACTCGGCGGGCGCCGCGAAGTTCGCCGAGCTCGCGGGGGGCGGCAAGGGGGGCGGCGTCAAGGTGCGGGCCCTCGACCCGGCGCACCGGCTCGGCGACGAGGGGCTCGGCGAGGGCGACGTCGTCACCACCGGCGGCCTCGAACTGCGGATCATGGAGACCCCGGGCCACAGCGACGACTCGCTCACGTTCTGGCTGCCGGCGGACCGCGCCGTCCTCACCGGCGACACCGTCCTCGGCTACGGGACCACCGTGCTGGAGGGCAAGCTCGGCGACTACCTGAGCTCGCTGGACCGGCTGCGCGCGTTCTCCGCCGACCAGGACGCGGCCGTGATCCTCCCCGGGCACGGCCCGAAACTGGACGACCCGCTCGCCGCCCTCGACCACTACATCGACCACCGGCGCGAAAGGCTCGCGCAGGTCGAGGCCGCCGTCGCGGCGGGCGCGCGCACGGCCCGCGAGGTCGTCGAGGTCGTCTACGCGGACGTAGACAAGTCGCTCTGGCCGGCGGCCGAGTGGTCCGTCCAGTCGCAGCTGGACTACCTGAACGAGCGCCCCTGACGCTCCGCGCGCCGCTGGGCGGAGGCCGGGACGGCCGCCGGCGCCGGCCTCGCCGGGCGGGCGGCCCCTACTTGGAGCGCTTGCGCAGCCGCTCGATGTCGAGGATCACCACGGCGCGCGCCTCGATCCGCAGCCAGTTGCGCTGCGCGAAGTCCGCGAGGGCCTTGTTGACCGTCTCCCGGGACGCGCCGACGAGCTGCGCCAGCTCCTCCTGCGTGAGGTCGTGATGCACGTGCAGGCCCGCCTCGGACGGCTGCCCGAACCGCTCGGCGAGGTCCAGCAGCGCCTTCGCGACCCGGCCCGGCACGTCGGTGAAGACCAGGTCGGCCATCACGTCGTTGGTCTTGCGGAGCCGCTGCGCGAGCGCGCGCAGCAGCTGCACGGCGACCTCGGGGTGCCCGGTCAGCCACGGCCGCAGGTCGTCGTGGCCGAGCCCGGCCAGCCGGCACTCGGTCACCGCGATCGCGCTGGCGGTGCGGGGCCGCGGGTCGAACAGCGACAGCTCGCCGAACATCTCGCTCGGGCCGAGCACGCTCAGCAGGTTCTCCCGGCCGTCCGGCGCCGTCCGGGTCAGCTTGATCTTGCCTTCCAGGACGACGTACAGCCGGTCGCCCGTCTCCCCCTCGTTGAAGAGCGTCTGGCCGCGGGCCAGGCGCACCTCCGTCACGTTGGCGCGCAGCGCCTTGGCACCCTGCTCGTCGAGGGCCTCGAAGAGCGGGGCTCTGCTCAGAACGTCCACGTCGCGGTCGGTCACGCTTCTCCTCCTCGAAACACCTACATGCATAGTGTGACGTACGTCCCACCGCGTACGTGAAGGTAGGGTCACGGCGCGCCGAAACGCAGGACCGCCTCCACGATCCCGTTCGCCCAGTGTACGGACCATCCGGTGAATGCCATCACACCGGTCTCATCCCCGTTTTCCGGACGGGCCGGCGCCGCGGGCGGGTGCTCTATCGTGATCGGGTGCCGCAGTCCTCGCCCTCCCGGCTCCCGCGGGGCCGCCACGCGCTGTCCCGTGCGGAGGTCGACCGCGTCCACCGCGGGCGCCTGCTGTCCGCCATGGCCGAGGCGATGACCGAGAAGGGGTACGCCGGCACCTCCGTGGAGGACGTGCTGAAGCGGGCCCGGGTGTCCCGGCAGAGCTTCTACCGGCTGTTCTCGTCCAAGCTCGACTGCTTCATGGCGGCGTTCGACCAGGCCGGGCAGCTGGTGCGGGACCGGCTCGCGGAGGCGGCGCAGGGCGGCGCCGACCCGGCCGACCGGTTCGAGCGGGCGATCACCGTGTACCTGGACGTCCTCGCGTCCGAGCCGGGCTACGCGCGGGTGTTCCTGGTGGAGGTGTTCGCCGCCGGCCCGGAGGCCGTCGCGCGCCGCTCCGCCGTCCAGCGCGACCTGGCGGCGGCGCTCGCCGACCTGATGGGCGCGACCGGGGAGCGGGCGCGGTTCGCCTGCCAGGTCGTCGTCGCGGCGGTCGGGACGATGGTGACCCCGGCGGTCGCGTCCGGCGACATGGCCGCCCTCCGCGCCGTCGGCCCGCCGATCGTCGAGCACGTTCGCGCCCTCGCCCGCTCCGGCGTCCTCGACGGCTGACCTCAGCGGGAGGGTGCGGCGGTGATCTCGGCTCGGATGGTCGGGGCCGGCGGGAGGGTGAAGGTCAGGCGGCCGGACGCGGTGGCCTTCGTGGTGATGCGGCGGGTTCCGGTCGTGACGGTATAGCGGGCGCCCGGGCGGTAGGACGCGGGCGTGGTGACGGTCGCGGTGCCGCTCGACCTCAGGGTGAAACCGGTGGACGTGGCGCCGCTGAGCTCGCTGAACTCCCGGGGTGCGCGCCGGTCGAGGGAGACCGTCCAGCCCCACTGCGTCCAGGACCGGTCGATCGAGGTGTAGGAGACGCTCGCGGGCGGACGGGCCGGGTGGGCGAACGCGCGCATCAGCGGGCCGATCTCCTGGCGCAGGTCCCGCGCCCAGTAGGGGAACGTGTGCGTGCCGAAGGTGTAGTCGTCGAACCGGCTCGGGATGCCCAGCCGCTGGATCCGGCGGTGGAAGGTCAGCGTCGACTGGTGGGTGAGGGCCTCGATCCCGACCGCCGCCGGGTCGGGGATCCCCTGGTCGAGGGGCCCGGGGAGGCCGGTGGCGGTGTAGAGCGACAGGCGGGTCGCGCGCAGGTTGGCGGCGAGGGTGGCGGGGTCGTGGCCGCGCCAGTTGATCGCGTCGGCGAACCGCGAGCCGAAGATCGCGTCGGGCGGGACGCCGTCGTCCACGGCGGCGACGTAGGAGATCACGCCGTACGCGCCGGCGGCGGTGACCGGGTCGTAGGCGATGTCGGGGGCGCCGGAGAACGACGTCGCGGACCCGAACATGTCGGGATGCCGGGCGGCGTAGCTCATCGCGCCGAACCCGCCCTGCGACAGGCCCGCGACGGCCCTGCCGCGCCGGTCGGCGACCGTCCGCAGGTTGCGGTCGATCCAGGGGACGAGCTGCCCGACGTGGAACGTCTCCCATCGGGACGGGCCGAGCTTGGTCTTCGGGTCGGCCCAGTCCGTGAACCAGCCGCCGCCGTCGCCATCGAACCCGGCGTCCGGCATGACGGTGATCAGCGGCTTCCCGGCGGTGGTGGCCTCGGCGTCACCCTTCTGGACCCAGTCGTACGCGCGCCCGCCCGTCCCGTGGAACAGGTACAGGACGGGATACCGGGTGGTCTTCCGCGCGTCGTAGCCCGCCGGGAGCAGGATGCGGACGTCCACGGCCCGCCCCAGGGCGGCGGTGCCGACCCGGACCGCGTACTGCCGGTCGTCGATCCGCTGGACGCGCTCCACATGGATGCCGGCGGCGTCGGCGAACCGCACGGACGCGGCGGCCCGCGCGGCAGTGGGCTGGGCCGCGGCGGCGGGCTGCCATGCTCCGGCGGCGATCGCCAGGCCAGGGGTTCCCGCGAGCAGCAGCGTCGTGGTGATGAACCGTCGTGTGCGCATTCGGGACCTCCCGGGGGCTGGGGTCAGCGTCGCGGACGGGGCTGGTCGGGACGCACGCGCAGCGCGGTGATCACGGTCGCGAGCATCTCGTAGTGGCCGGCGAGCATGCACAGCTCGACGCATTCGGGTTCGGAGAGCCGGGCCCGCAGGCGCGCCCAGGTCTCGTCGGAGAGGTCCTGCCGGTGGTGCAGCTCGTCCGCGGCGGCGAGGACGGCCTGCTCGCGGGGCCTCCAGCCGTCGGCGTCCGGGCCTTCCTTGACGCGTTCGACGTCCGCCGCGCGGACTCCGGCGCGGCGCGCGAGCCGCACGTGGTGGTCGAACTCGTAGCGGCATTCGCGCAGGTGGGCGACGCGGAGGATCACCAGCTCGGTCTCGCGGCGCTTCAGCTTGCCGCCCGGCATGAGGCGCCCGCCGAACCAGAGCCAGCCGCGGAACAGGCCGCGCTGCCGCGCGAGGGTCAGGAACAGGTTGGGCGGGCCGGTTCCGGCGACCCGTCCGGAGACCGCGCAGATCAGCCAGTTGAGCGGCCCGACGTCGCGGCGGCCGCCGGGCGCGACGCGCGGCGCGTCCGGTTCGGCGCTCACAGCGCGCGGTCCGCTTGCGGGGTGGTCAGGGCGGCGTGCTCCTCGCGCGCGATCTCCAGCGCGCGGCGCAGGCTCGGCTGGACGGTCCGGTCCAGCAGGGGCTGGATCGCCGCGCGCGCGGGCAGCGCCCCGGCCACCCACCAGGGCGCGACGATCCGGCGGGACCGGCGGGCGATGCCGCGCTCCAGCGCGTCGATCCCGGCCTTGAGGGGCGCGACCCGCGACACCATCGCCCCGCGCGCGCCCTGGGAGAGCGTCGCGGCGGCCTCGGTGCCGAACCCGCGGCTGGTCATGTCGGTGTCGAGCTCGCCGAAGTAGGCGACGCCCGCCTTGGCGCCCCAGGGCCGCAGTTCGATGCGCAGCGTGTCGCCGAGCGCCTCGACCGCCGCCTTGGACGCGCTGTAGGCGCCGAGCAGCGGGAGGTGGAGGGCGGCGGCGAGCGACGCGACGCTCAGGGCGTAGCCGCGCCGGTGGCTGATGTGGGGGCCCGCGGCCGACAGCGTGTTGTGGACGCCGAGCACGTTGACCCGCAGGCTCTGCTCCAGCACCGCCGGGTCGCCGCCGATCACCGGCATCTGTGCGGCGACGCCCGCGTTCGCTACGACGACGTCCAGGCCGCCGAGCGCGCGCGCCGCTTCGTCTACGACGGTATGGACCCGGTCGCGGTCGGTCACGTCGCAGGTCCACCAGGGGGCGTCGCCGCAGGCGGCGGCGACGGGGCCGAGCAGGTCCGGTTCGAGGCCGGCCAGGGCGACCCGCGCGCCGCGCTCGTGCAGCCGGGCCGCGAGCGCCGCGCCGATGCCGCGCGCCGCCCCGGTGATCAGCACGCGCCGGCCCGCGAGGGTGGCCGCCCAGCGTGCGGAGTCGTAGATCATGCCGGGACGGTAGCATAAAAAAACAGACCCGTCTTTTTAAGCCGGGCACAGGTGCGCGTCCTGATGCTCAGGAAACTTCCGGAAACTTCGTAATCAAGTGAGTGTTCGGGCGTCTTACGGGGCGGCGGATGGCGACCTACGAGGGTTGTGATCAGATGCGTGCTCTGGGTTGGATGTCGTCGTGGTGACAGGCGCGGGGACCGCGGGGACCGCGGGGACGGAGCCGGACGCCGATCTGGCGGCAGCCGCGGGCGCGGGCGACGAGCGGGCCTCGGACGAGCTGTACCGGCGGCACCATGCGGCGGTCCTCGGCTACGCCCGCGGGCTCGTCCGCGACCAGTACCTCGCCGAGGACCTCGCCAGCGAGGCGTTCACCCGGACGCTGGCGGCGCTGCGGCAGGGCCGCGGCCCCCGCGAGGCGTGCCGCCCCTACCTCTACACGGTCGTGCGGAACGCCGCCGTGGACTGGGCCCGCACCGACCGCCGCACCGTCGTCACCGACCAGGTCGCCGAATGGGCCGACGGCCCGCCCGAGGAGCTGCCCGACGTCGACGAGATGGACGCCCTCGTCCGCGCGTTCCGGTCGCTGCCCGAGCGCTGGCAGACCGTCCTGTGGCACACCGTCATCGAGGACGAGCCCGTCCAGCGCGTCGCGGAGATCCTCGGGATGGAGGCGGGCGCCGTCGCCCAGCTGTCCTTCCGGGCCCGCGAGGGGCTCCGGCAGGCGTACCTCGCCGCGAGCTGCGAAGGGCACCCGGACTGCGCCGAGTACACCGCGCAGCTCGCCGCGTCCGTCCGCCGGCCGGGCCGCCGCCGCAGCCGCGCGCTCCGCCGTCACCTGGAGTCCTGCGAGCGGTGCCGCCGTACCGCGGAGGAGATGGCCGACCTGAACGGGCGGCTGCGGCGGGCGCTCCCGATCGGCGCCGTGCTGCTGGCCGCCCCGACCGCCCCGTTCGGGGGCCTCGCCCCGGCCGCGTCGTTCCCCGCCTGGGCCGTCCCCGCGGGCGTCGCGGCGGCCGCGGCGGCGGGCGTCCTGGCCGTCCTGTTCGCCACGGGCGGTGGCGGCGACGACCCGCCCGGCACGCCCCGGG
>NZ_WBMR01000269.1 GCF_008923365.1 Actinomadura montaniterrae | reverse complement strand
CGGGGCGGCGCCCAGGTGCGCGGCGCGGCCGGTGCCCGCGGCGCGGCGTCCCGGTGCCCGGCGATCACCGTGGTGACGGCGGCGGCGCCGCACGCGGCCGCTGCCAGGCTCAGGCCGAGGGTCAGGCGGTCGCCGCGCGGCGGGGCGGTCCTCATGCGGGCCGGAACGCCGTCCGGTTCCGCCGCCAGACCAGCAGGGCGCGGGCCAGCGCTCCGGCGCCCGCGAGCACGGCGCCCGCACCGAACAGGCAGGCGGCTTCGGCGTGGCCGGTGCCGGCGGTGGAGCCGGTGCCGGTCGCTGCGCCGCCCGCCGGCATCGGCTGGAGCACGCCGCAGAGCACGGGCGACGTCACGGCGAGCGGCAGCGACGGGACCACGTCGCTCTTCTCGTTCCGCGCCTTGCGGCCGAGGAGCCGCGGGTCGTCGCCGTGGACGACGACGACCGCGATGCCCTTGCGCAGGGAGGCGACGGCCGCCGGGCTCAACGTGATGGTCCGCTCGTAGCGCACGCTCGGCCCCTTCGGCGCGATCTTCAGGTCGGTGCCCGCCTGCGGCGTGACGTTGCCCCTCACCGAGAGGGTCGTCTGGATCGGGCCGTAGTAGGGCGTCCCTTCCGTGGTGCTGACGACACCGTCGCCGTTCCGGTCGGCGGACGCGGGCGGGCACATGCCGCGGGCGCCGCCGTGGATGTGCTGCAGGTGCGGGTACGGCGCGCCGTTGAGCCGCGCCGCGAGCCCGGAGTACCGCTCGGTGATCGTCGCGGTGCTCTCGCGGAGCCGCAGCGTCAGCAGACCCGACCCGGTCTGGTGGTTCAGCGGCCGCAGCCGGGCCTGGTAGGTGACGGTGCGCGACGCGGCCGGGCCGGCTCCGGCCGACGCCGGCACCGGCGCCGCCGGGGCCGTCGCCATGAGCGCCAGGCCGGCGGCACCGCCGAACGCCAGTGCCGCCCGCCCACCCCGCGACCGTTCTGCGCCTTTTACTCGCATTCCTGCCCTTTCCCCGGTACCGCGCGTCACGCGATGATCGCTGGGGAATTGCCCGGGCGGAAAGCGCACTAATGCGCGCCGGGCTCACAGGAAAGGCAAAATCCACCCGGCCGGGCGCCGCCGCCCGGCCGCCCGCCGGGCGGGGGCGGCCGGGCGGGTCGGCCGGGCGGGGGCGGGTCAGCCGAGTTCCAGCAGCAGCGCCGCCGACCAGCTGAAATTGGTCGAGTTCAGCGCCGCGCCGGTCAGCGGGTCGTAGTTCTCCGCGATCGGGGCGTCGCCGAGCAGGCCCGCCGCCGAGCCGCGCAGCCGGTCCGCGAGGGACGCCGCGTCCCGCCGGTAGCCGTACCGCTGGAGCCCGGCCAGCGCGAAGTACGCCTGGTCGAGCCAGACCGGGCCGCGCCAGTACTCCTCGGGCGCGAAGTACGGAGAGCTCTTCGCCACCGTCGCGAACGGCACCTTCGTCGCGAACTCCCCCGGGTCGGTCAGCCTGCCGCGGACGGCGGCGGCCTCGG
Source organism: Actinomadura montaniterrae (assembly GCF_008923365.1). GTDB lineage: Bacteria > Actinomycetota > Actinomycetes > Streptosporangiales > Streptosporangiaceae > Spirillospora > Spirillospora montaniterrae. The sequence continues at coordinate 10,139 of NZ_WBMR01000269.1, read as the reverse complement.
CGCCTCCCGCGACGCCCGCCCACAGCGGGATGGCGCCCTCGATGCCCCGGCCCCGCTCGGTGAGGCGCTTCCCGGACGCGAGGTCGATGTCGTAGAAGTAGCCGGTCGCCGGGTCGTACATCGCCTTGCGGACCGCGGCGGCGACCGCGCGCTGCCGGGCCGTCCAGCGCTCGGCGTCGGCCCGGTGGCCGAGCCGACGGGCGATCGCGGCGAGGTAGCCGTCCTCGGCGGCGAGGTAGGAGTTGAGGTCGACCGACTCCTGGTTCACCGAGTACCCGACCAGGCGCCCGCCCGCGTCGCGGTTCTCGACGACGGACGTGCCGAGCGCGGCGTCGAACCGCGGCGCGTTGTCCATGCCGCTCTCCCACGCGGCGGCCTGCCGGGCGTCCTCCGGCGTCGCGTTCGCCGGGTCGACGGTGGCGCCGTACTCGGCGAGCCCGTCGTGGTCGTGGTCCCGGTCGCGGTACCACCAGTCGTGGTACGCGACGAGCTTCGGGTACATCTCGCGGAGGAACGCCTCGTCCCCGTTGCGCCGGTAGACCTCCCACACCGCCCACGCGGCGAGCGGCGGCTTGCTGTTGCGCTCGTTCCAGTTGCCGCCGCCCTGCGCCGGGTCGTTGTAGAAGACGCAGTCCGGGATCATGCCGGCGTCCTGCGGGCGGGTCTTGGAACCGGGCTCGACCTGGTAGTCGAACATCGACCTGATCTGCGACTCCGCGAGCCCGGGCGCGAAGCGGGCGGTGCCGACGGCCTGCTTCCAGGTGTCCCACGCCCAGAACCCGCCGGTGAACCACTTGTAGCTGATGGACGGGGTCATCCCGCCGTGCTTGAGCATGCCGGCCGGGCCGCGCCAGTTGGTGACCAGCGTCTCCAGCGACTTCACGGCGAGGCGGCGGCGGTCCGCCGGGACGCCGCGGGTGACGGCGGCGACGTAGCCGCGCCAGCGCTCGTCCGTCCCCGCGATCACCCGCTCGGGGTTTCGCAGCAGCGCGGCGGTGTCCTCGCGGCTGCGCTCGGCGGCGGTGAAGGTGTAGCTCTCCGTCCAGGCCAGCGCGGACGAGCGGTGCGGCGCGAGGGTCAGCGGGCGGGCCAGGTCGGTGCGGTAGGCGTCCCCGGTGACGGTCGTGCGGACGGGCCCGTCGTGCCGGACCTCGAACCGCTCGCCGCCGCCGGTGAGGTAGTCCCACTGCTTCCTGACCTTCGCGAACGCGACCGCGACGCCGTCCGCGGTGGCGTGCAGGGACGGCGCGCTCCGCATCGGCTCGGCGTCGGGGCGCAGCAGCTCGCCCGTCCAGCCGACGTGCAGGGTCCGCGCGGTGCCGCCGGTGTTCGCCACGGACGCCCGGACGAGCGCGGTGCGGTCGGACGCGAACCGCAACTCCAGCGTGAGCCGCAGGCCCGGCAGGTCGTAGGTCTGGCGGAGCAGGCCAGGCAGCGACGTGAAGCGCGGGTTCTTCGCGGACGCGAGGTCGATCTCCTTGCCGTTCTCGCTGAGCGTGATGCGGCTGAACGCCTTGCTCAGCCACCACGGATACTCCTGCGCGATGTACAGGGGGCCGGTGAAGCCGCCGTAGGCGTACGTGTCGCCGGGCTTCGGCAGGGCGTAGGCGTGCCAGGCGCCCTGGTCGGCGAACACGTTGATGTCGCTGACCTCGGGCGGCAGGGCCTTCGCCGGGACGCCGTGCAGGTCGAGCACGTCGGCGTAGCCGGCGGGGCCGGGCGGCCGTGGTGACGGCGCCGCGACGGCGGCGTCCACCGGGAGGACGAGTGCGGAGCCGAGCGTCAGCCCGGCCAGGACATGCAGCGATCGACGCATGACGACCTCTTCGAGGGGGTGGGTTCAGGCGCGCGCGGTCTTGACGACCGCCGCTCCGTACGGGGGGAGGTGCAGGGTCCGGCGGACGGCGGCGCCGGTCAGCAGGTCGACGCCGTCCGGCGCGGGCGTCTCGCACTCCCGGCCGGCCTGGTTGAGCAGGAAGTAGTAGGAGTTCCCGGGCCCGTCGCGCCGCGTGACCTCGACGCCCGGCGCGGCGTCGAGCACCGGGCGCGCTCCGGCGTCGGCGAGCGCCTCGTCCAGCACCAGCCCGATCTCGCCGCCGAGGTGGCAGCCGACGTACCAGGCGCGGCCCTCGCCGTAGGCGTTGCGGGTGACCGCCGGACGGCCGTCCAGCTCGCCGGACGTGTAGGTGCCCGCGACCTCGGCCGTCAGGGCTTCCAGCCACTCGCTCCACATCGTCGCGGTGACCGCCCGCCCGCCGAGCGACACCGGAACGGACGCGCCGTCCGGGACGGGCCGGAACTCGTCGACCACGACCCCGAGCACGTCGCGCAGCGGCGCCGGGTATCCGCCGAGGTGGACGTGGTCGTGCTCGTCGACGATGCCGCTGAAGAAGCCGCACACGAGCCGCCCGCCGCCGTCGACGTACGAGGTGAAGCGCGCGGCCGTCGCGTCCGACATGAGGTACAGGTTCGGGGCGAGGACGAGCCGGTATCCCGCGAGGTCGCCGTCCGGCGGCACGAAGTCGACGCCGACGTTGCGTCCCGCCAGGGCCGCGTACCAGGACGCGACGAGGTCGCGGAGCCGGAGCCGGGCGGACGGGTGGTCGTCGAGCTCCAGCGCCCACCACGAGTTCCAGTCCAGGACGATCGCGACATCCGACGCGATCCGGGTGCCCGCGACCTCGGCGAGCCGCGCGAGGTCGCCGCCCAGCGCGACCGTCGACGCCCACTGCCGTCCGGCGGTCCCGCGATGCGGCAGCAGCGCGCTGTGGAACTTCTCCGCCCCGGCCCGCGACGCCCGCCACTGGAAGTGCAGGACGCCGTCCGCGCCGTGCGCCACCGTCTGCAGCGACCACAGCCGCGCCAGCGCGGGCGGCTTCGGCGCGTTCACCGGACGCCAGCTCACCGCCGACGGCGCCTGCTCCATCAGCAGCCACGGACGGCCGCCCTTCAGCGAGCGCATCAGGTCGTAGTTCATCGCGGCCCCGACGTGCGCGTCCGGGTCGGCCGGGTCCGGGTAGGCGTCGTCGGACACCACGTCCTCGTGCGCGGCCCACGTCCAGTAGTCCAGCGGCTTGAACATCGACATGAAGTTCGTCGTCACCGGCACGCCCGGGGCGACCTCGTCGAGCTGCGCCTTCTCGCCCAGATAGCAGGCGAGCAGCGCGCCCGAGCAGAACCGCCGCCAGTCCAGCGCCTGCGTCGGGTTCACGGGGCCGGGCGCGGCGCGCGGCGGCTCGATCTCCTCGAACGTCCCGTACCGCTGCGACCAGAAGTCGGTCGCCCACGCGGCGTTCAGCGCGGCCACGTCCCCGTACCGGTCGCGCAGCCAGCGCCGGAAGTCCGCGGCGGACGCCTCGCAGAAGCATTCGGTGACGTGGTCGCCGTACTCGTTGTGGACGTGCCACATCGCCAGCGCCGGATGGTCGCGGTACCGGGAGGCGATGGTCCGCGCCAGCCGCGCCGCCGCGTGCCGGTACACCGCCGACGAGGGGCAGTAGTGCTGCCGGGACCCGAACTCCAGCCGGACCCCGTCCGCCGTGACCGGCAGGACCTCCGGGTGCGCCCGCACCAGCCACGCCGGCGGGGACGCGGTCGCGGTCGCGATGTCGGCGGCGACGCCGTGCTCGGCGAGCAGGCCGAGGACGCGGTCGAACCAGCCGAAGTCCCATTCGTCGGGCCCGGGTTGCAGCCGCGCCCAGGAGAACACCCCGACGGTCACGAAGTTGACCCCGGCCTCCCGCATCAGCCGGACGTCCTCCGCCCACACCTCCTCGGGCCACTGCTCCGGGTTGTAGTCGCCGCCGTACAGCAAGCCCGGCACCCGCGTGATCCCGCTCATCCCTTGACGGCACCTCCAAGAAGACCGGAAACGAACTGCTTCTGGAACAGGAAGAAGAGCAGCATCACCGGCAGCGTCGCGAGGAACGAGCCGAGGATCAGCCCGGCGTAGTCGACGTGGCTCTGCCCGATGAGCGTGTACAGCGCGACGGGCGCGGTGTACTTGTCCTCGGTGTTCAGCATCAGCAGCGGCCACAGGAACGCGTTCCACTGCGTCATGAACGAGAAGATGACGAGCGCGCCGAGTTGCGGCCGCACCACCGGCAGCACGATCCGGTAGAAGATCCGCAGGTCGCCGGCGCCGTCCATGCGGGCCGACTCGATCAGCTCGTCCGGGAAGCCGAGGAACGCCTGCCGCATCAGGAAGATGCCGAACGAGTTGGCGAGGAACGGCAGGATCACCGCCTGGTAGGTGTCGACCCAGCCGAGGCTCGCCATCATCTGGAACAGCGGGACGAGCAGCACCTGGAACGGGATCATCATGGTCGCCAGCACCAGGCCGAGCAGCAGCCCCCGGCCCCGGAACCGGTACTTCGCGAGCCCGTACCCGCACATCGCGGAGATCAGCGAGCTGAGCACCGTGTACACGACGGAGACGCCGACGCTGTTCAGCAGCACCCGGCCGAAGCCGATCGAGTCCTGCAGCGCGACGAGGTTGTGCAGCAGCCGCCCGCCCGGCAGGAACGGCGGCGGCGACGCGAACAGCTCGGCGTTGTCGCGGGTGGAGGCGACCACCATCCAGTAGAACGGGACGGCGCTCACCAGCGCCGCGGCGGTGAGCACGAGCACCGCGGCGGCACGGCCCGGCGGCGGCCCGCCCCGCGCGGGCAGGAGGGTCATCGCGTCGCGTCCTTCCCGAGGAAGCGGAACTGCGCGTACGAGATCAGCCCGATGATCACGACGACGACCCAGGCGATGGCCGCGGCGTAGCCGAAGTCCAGCTGCTCGAAGCCGACCTTGTACAGGTAGAGGACCGGGGACATGGTGGCGTTGCCCGGCCCGCCCTTGGTGAGCACGTAGTTCTCGTCGAACAGCTGCAGCGTGCCGATCGTCGAGGTGACGAGGCAGAACAGGATGACGGGTCGCAGTTGCGGCAGCACGACCCGCAGGAAGGTGGTCGCCGGGCCGGCGCCGTCGATCGCGGCGGCCTCGTACTGCTCGCGGGCGATGCCCTGCAGCCCGGCGAGCAGGATCACCGCGTTGTAGCCCGTCCACCGCCAGGTGATCGACCCGATCAGCGCGATCCGCGCCCAGCCGGGGCTGTTCAGCCAGTCGACGCTCGGCAGCCCGACGGCGGTGAGCGCCTGGTCGACCAGGCCGTCGTCGGTCTTCAGCAGGACGCGGAACACCACCGAGTAGGCGACCAGCATCGTCACGGCGGGCAGGAAGCAGGCGATCCGGTACGTGGCGCGGAACCGCAGCCACGACTGGTTCAGCCCGTACGCCATGACGAGCGCCAGCGCGATCATCAGCGGCACCTGGACGACGAGGATGAGCGCGATGTTCCGCAGCGACGTCCAGAAGATCGGGTCGTGCATCATCCGCCGGTATTGGGCGAGCCCGACCCAGGTGGTGACGCCGTCGCGGTCGGCGGTGAAGCTCTGGTAGAGCCCGGCGAGCAGCGGATAGGCGAAGAACACTCCGAACAGCGCCGCCGCCGGGCCGGCGAACATCCACGGAGCGGTCCGCGACGTCCGGCGGCGCCCGCGTGTGGGGCCCGCCTTCGCCGGGGCGGCCGCGACCGGTTTCCGGGCCGTCGTCTGCTGCGCCATGTCAGCCGGCGATCCGCCGGCCGGTGGCGGCGGCGATCTGCTTGGCGGCCGAGTCCAGTTCCCTCTTCGGGTCCTTGCCGTGCAGGACGATCCCGGAGATCGTGCCGTTGACGATGTCGCGGGCCTTCGGCATGTCCTTGGTGTCCTCGACGGGCGGGACGCTGCTCTCCAGGTCGGCGAACGTCTTGAAGACCGGCTGCCCGCCGTAGTACTCCTGCGGCGCGGTGACGTACGGGTCCTTGAGCGCGGGCAGGTAGGCGGGGAACAGCCCCTCGGTCCTGAGCATGGACACCTGGTTCGCGGTGTCCGCCAGCATGAACTCGACGAACGCCCACGCCGCGGCGGCGTTCCTGGTCTGGCCGGTGACGGCGAGGGCGGAGCCGCCGTCGTTGGACGTCCGGACGCCGCCGGCGTCGAAGGCGGGCAGCGGCACGACGCCGAACTTCCCTTTGAGCTCCTTCATCTCGTCGGTGAGGGTGCCCGACCACCACACCGCGTACGGGGTGGTCGCGACCTTGCCGGCCTTGGTCGCGGCGACGAGCCCGTCCCAGCCCTTCTCGAACTGGACGAGCCCCTTGTCCGCGAGCGTCTTCAGCAGCGTCGCGGCGCGGACGCCCTGCTGGTCGTTGACGGCGATGAGCCCGTTCTTGACGTAGTGCTGCCCCTGCTGCTGGAGCAGCATCGGGAACATGCTGTCCTCTTCGGGGTCCATGACGAGGAGCTTCTTGCCGGTCTTCGCCTTGATCCGCTCACCGGCCTGGACATAGTCGTCCCAGGTGCGGATGGAGGCCGGGTCGACGCCGGCGTCCTTGAGCATGTCGGTGCGGTAGAAGAGGGCGCAGGGGCCGCTGTCCCAGGGCAGCGCGAAGACCTTGCCCTTCTCGTCGGTGACGTACTTCCAGGCGGCCGGCGCGAAGCTCGGCCGGTACCGCCCGGCGAGCGCGGTGACGTCGTAGAGCCCGCCGGGGAAGACGCCGATGTAGCCGGGCAGCCGGCCGCCCTCGATGGTGAGGACGTCGGGCAGTCCCTTGCCCGACTTCAGCCCGACGGTGATCTTGTCGTAGGCGTTGTCGTAGCCGATGTCGACGACCTCGATCCGGACGCCGGGGTGGCGCTGCTCGAACGCGGGCGCGAGCCGCTTGAGCGCCTTGGCCGCCACGTCCCACGACCAGACGCTGACGGTTCCCTTGATCTGGCCGGACGCGGCCGACGTCAGCGCCGGCCCGGCCTTGCGGGCGCCGCCGGTCGCGCAGCCGGCGGCCGCGAACAGCGTCGAGACGACACCGGCGGTCAGCACCGTCCGCCGCTGGATGCCCGTCGCCATCTTGCCTCCCAGTGGATGCAGGGATAATGCTGTATACAGCACACTGCATCATGTGTTCTCGTCAAGAGGTCCGGCGAGAAAGCGACGAAAGTGAGGGAGCGCGTGGGCGTTCACCCGTACATCCCGAACTCCGTGCCCGCGGTGAAGGCGGAGATGCTGGCCGCCGTCGGCGCCGCCGACGTCGCGGAGTTCTACGCGGACGTGCCCGAGGCCATCCGGCTCGGCCGCCCGCTCGACATGCCGCCGCCGCTGCGCTCGGAGGCCGCGCTCGTCCGGCACGTCGGCGGGCTGCTGGCCCGCAACACCAGCACCCGCGACGCGCTCAGCTTCCTCGGCGCGGGCTGCTACCGGCACCACGTCCCGGCGGTGGTCGACGAGGTGATCAACCGCAGCGAGTTCCTCACCGCCTACGCGGGCGAGCCCTACGAGGACCACGGCCGCTTCCAGGCACTGTGGGAGTACCAGTCGCTCATGGGCGAGCTGCTGGAGATGGACGTGGTGAACGTCCCGGTCTACGACGGCTACCAGGCGTCCGCGACCGCGCTGCGGATGGCCGGGCGGATCACCGGCGCGCGGCGGCTGCTGCTGGTCACCGCGGTCGCCGCGGACAGGCTCTCCAAGATCGATGACTACGTGCGGCCGGTGCACGACGTGGTCGCCGTGCCGGTCGACGCGTCCACCGGGCTGATCGACCTCGCCGCCGTGCGGGCGGAGCTGGCCGCGGGCGACGTCGCCGCCGTCTACGCGGAGGCGCCGTCGGCGTCCGGCATCATCGACCCGGCGCTGACGTCGCTGGCGGACCTCGCGCACGGCGCGGGAGCGCTGCTCGTCGCCGGCTGCAACCCGATCTCGCTCGGTGTCGTGGCGCCGCCCGCCGCGTACGGCGCCGACATCGTGTGCGGCGACGTCCAGCCCCTCGGCCTGCACATGGCCTACGGCGGGCTGAACGGCGGGTTCATCGCCACCCGCGACGAGGAGCGGTTCGTCGCGGAGTTCCCGTCCCGGCTGTTCGGGCTCGCGCCGACGAGCGTCGAGGGCGAGTACGGGTTCGGCGACGTCGCCTACGACCGCACCTCGTTCGCGCTGCGCGAGGAGGGCAAGGAGTGGGTCGGCACCGCCGCCGCCCTCAACGGCATCACCGCCGGCGTCTACCTCGCGCTCATGGGCCCGCAGGGCATGCGCGAGATCGGCGAGACGATCATGGCGAACACCCGGTACGCGCTGGACCGGCTCGGCGCGGTGCCCGGCGTCGAGGCGCCGTACGCCGCCGCGCCGCACTTCGCCGACTTCACCCTCCGCTTCACCGGCTCCCGCACGTCCGCCGAGGTCGGCGACGCGCTGCTGGAGCACGGGATCTTCGGCGGCGTCCCGCTGTCGGACACCGACGCCCTGTACTGCGTCACCGAGGTGCACACCAAGGACGAGATCGACCGCCTCGCCGACACCCTCCAGGAGATCGTGAAGTGAAGACCGACCGCTCCCCCGTCTCCCCCGCCGACGCCGCCATCGGGCCGAAGCCGCCGCTGCGCCGGTTCCACCAGGCCAGCTGGGACGAGCCGCTGCTGTTCGAGCTGGGCTCCCCCGGCGAGCGCGGCGTCCTCGTGCCCGAGCCGGAGGTGCCGCTCGACGACACCCTCCCGGACGGGCTGCGCCGCGCCGCGCCGCCCGCGCTGCCGGAGCTGTCGCAGCTGCACGTCCTGCGGCACTACCTGCGGCTGTCGCAGGAGAACCTCGGCGTCGACCTGAACATCGACGTCGGGCAGGGCACCTGCACGATGAAGTACAGCCCGAAGGTCAACGACCAGTTCGTCCGGGACCCGCGCGTCGCCGACCTGCACCCGCTGCAGGACGAGCGGACCGTGCAGGGCGTCCTGGAGATCGTCCACCGGCTGGAGGGGCTGCTCAAGGAGATCTCCGGGATGGACCGGTTCTCGCTCCAGCCGGGCGCCGGCTCCGCCGCGATCTACGCGAACGTGTCGATGATCCGCGCGTACTTCGCCGCCCGCGGGGAGCCCGAGCGGGACGAGGTCATCACGACGATCTTCTCGCACCCGTCCAACGCCGCCTGCGCGAAGACCGCCGGGTTCAAGGTCATCACGCTGTACCCGGACGCGGACGGCTACCCCGACATCGAGGCGCTCAAGGCCGCCGTCGGCCCGCGCACGGCGGCGCTGCTCATCACCAACCCCGAGGACACCGGGATCTTCAACCCGCGGATCGAGGAGTTCGTCCGGATCGTCCACGAGGCGGGCGGGCTGTGCGCCTACGACCAGGCGAACGCCAACGGCATCCTCGGCATCACCCGGGCCCGCGACGCGGGCTTCGACCTGTGCCACTTCAACCTGCACAAGACGTTCTCCACCCCGCACGCGTGCGGCGGTCCCGCAGCCGGGGCGTGCGGCGTCACCGCCGAGCTGGCGCCGTTCCTGCCGACGCCGACCGTCGAGTTCGACGGCGAGCGGTACCACCTGGACGACGACCGCCCGCAGTCGGTCGGGAAGATCCGCCCGTTCCACGGGGTCGTGCCGAACCTCGTCCGCGCGTACGCGTGGATCATGTCGCTCGGCGCCGACGGGCTGCGCGAGGCCGCCGAGGTCGCGGTGCTGAACAACAACTACCTGATGAAGAAGGTGCTGGAGATCCCCGGCGTGTCCGCGCCGTACGCGGCGGGGCGGCGCCGGATCGAGCAGGTCCGCTACAGCTGGGAAGGGCTCGCCGAGGAGACCGGCGTACACACCCAGGACATCGGGCTCCGCGCCGCCGACTTCGGCACCCACTACTGGACGAGCCACCACCCGTTCCTCGTCCCGGAGCCGATGACGCTGGAGCCGACCGAGTCGTACTCCAAGGCGGACCTAGACGAGTACGCCGCGATCCTCGCCGAGGTGGCGCGCGAGGCCCGCGAGGAGCCGGAGACCGTGCGGACGGCGCCGCACCGCTCGACCGTGCACCGCGCGCGCGAGGACGTCCTGGACGACCCCGCGACGTGGTCGGTGACCTGGCGCGCCTACCGCCGCAAGGTCCTCGGCGGATGAGGTTCGGGCTGGTGGTCAACCCGGTCGCCGGGATCGGCGGCCGGGCCGGGCTGAAGGGCAGCGACGGCGCGGACGTGCAGGCGCGGGCGCGCGCGCTGGGCGCGGTGCCGCGCGCGGGCGAGCGGGCCGCGCTCGCGCTGGCCGAGCTGCGGTCGCGGCTCGGGACGG
>NZ_WBMR01000268.1 GCF_008923365.1 Actinomadura montaniterrae | reverse complement strand
CGCGCTGCCGGCTGCGCGGCGGGCGCCGGCGCCCGGTCCGGCCGACGACGGCCCCGGCCGCAAGCAGCGCCGCGCCGACCGCCGCCGCGCCGACCGGGACGGCGATCCGCAGCAGGTTGATCTTCGACGCGCCGTCGTCCGACTTGTCCTGCAGGGACTTCTGCGACTCCGGAGTCATCCGCAGGTCCATCTGCCCCACCACGAGGCGGCCCGGGCCGCTCCTCGGCTGCAGCGTGGACAGCACCCTCTGCTCCTGGTCGATCGGGTTGCCGGTGCGCGGATCCACCCAGTACGTGGCGTCGGCCTGGTAGTAGCGGTCGACCGGGACCGCGGGGCTTCCCTTCGCGCGCCCGAGCAGCTCGCCGGGCACGTCCGGCAGGGGCTTGCCCTGCACCTTGGTGTTCGGGATGTGCTGGACGAACCGCCAGGCGTCGATGCCGTGCACCCGCTCCTTGCCGGCGTAGACGGCCGGCCAGGCCCGGCGCGTCGCGGGGTCGTAGACCGGCTTGTCCTTCTTGGTGGCGTTCACCGGCCAGAACAGCCCGAGCCCCGACTGGCGCGCGGACACGTCGCCGTCCACCGACGCGCCGCAGCAGGCGGTGAGCAGCCCGGTGCGGCGGTCGAACGCGACCCGCTGGTTCTGGATCTCGATCGTGGTGCCGCGCGTGACGTCCTGGATCATCGTCGCCGAGTCCCAGACGGCGACGTCGCCGTGCGAGGACGTCACGTCGCCCCGGACGGTGTTGGTGGCGACGACGGTCGCGCCGGTGACCTGCTTGGCGGACGCGGCGTCGAAGTAGGTGGCGTTGTCGGCGCGCAGCCGGGTGACCTGGTAGACGTCGGTCGGCGCGGCGATCAGCCGGGGGGCGACGTAGAAGCGGACCAGCACGGCGGTGATCAGGAGGAACGCGCCCAGACCTGTGAACACCATGCCGATGACGTTGCGCAATGCCGCCTCCTCGTCGTTCCTGCTCCCTCGTCCCCGATCGCCGGGCGCTGCGCCCGGTCCGCACATCGTCCGCCAAGAAGGCGGCGAAATGAATGCATATGGACGGGAAACCGAAAATTTGTGCGGACGCCCAGCGCCGTCCGCCCGCGTTTGTGCCCCCGCGAAGGACCCGGATCCGGCCCGCCCGGACGCCGCCCCCGGCGGGCCCGGCGCGTCCGGACGTGTTAGCCGAGGCCCGGCCGCGGGTGTGAGTGCCAGTTAACGCGGGGGTGACGTTCGGGACCCATACGAGAAATAAGGCTTTCCGAGGATCAAGGCATGGGAGCTCGCAACGAACCGGACATGCACCTGGTCGTGGTCGGCCACGGACCGGCCTCGCACCGCCTGGTGGAGGCCCTGCGCGAGCGCGACGCCGCCGGGACGTGGACGGTCACCGTCATCGGCGAGGAGCCTCGCACCGCCTACGACCGGGTGGCGCTGACCACCCACCTGGAGGGCGCCGACCTCGCCTACCCGGCGCACGGCGGCGAGGTCTCCGTCGTCACCGGCGAGCAGGTCACCGCGATCGACCGCGCCGCCCGCACCGTGACGACCTCGGCCGGACGCACCGTCGGCTACGACGCGCTGGTGCTGGCCACCGGGTCGGCGCCGTTCGTGCCGCCGGTGGAGGGCCGGGACCTGCCCGGCGTGTTCGTCTACCGCACGATCGACGACCTGGACGCCATCCGCGAGTACGCGCGCGGCCGGGAGACCGGCGCGGTGGTCGGCGGCGGCCTCCTCGGCCTGGAGGCGGCCCGCGCGATCCAGGGGCTCGGGCTGCGCAGCGGCGTGGTGGAGGTCGCCCCGTGGCTGATGCCGCGCCAGCTGGACGAGGGCGGCGGCGCGATGCTCCGCCGCCACATCGAAGCCCTCGGCATGGCCGTGCATGCCGGGGAGCCGATGGAGCGGCTGGAGGCGGGCGCGGACGGCGCCGTCGCGGGCATCGCGCTCGCCGGCGGGCGGCGGATCGACGCCGAGGTGGTGGTGTTCTCCGCGGGCATCCGGCCGCGCGACGAGCTGGCCCGCGGCTGCGGCCTGCCGGTGGGGGAGCGCGGCGGGATCGTCGTCGACGCGTCCTGCCGCACCGAGGACCCGGCCATCTGGGCGATCGGCGAGTGTGCCCTCGTCGGCGGGACGGTGTACGGCCTGGTCGGGCCCTGCTTCTCCATGGCGGAGGTCGTCGCCGACCGGCTGCTCAACCCCGAGAGCACCGCGGCGTTCGAGGGCGCCGACATGTCGACGAAGCTGAAGCTGATGGGCGTGGACGTCGCCAGCTTCGGCGACCCGTTCGCCGGCCCCGACCAGGGCGCGCTCGGCGTCACCTACACCGACCCGGTCGCCGGCGTCTACAAGAAGCTCGTGGTCAGCGACGACGCGAAGACCCTGCTCGGCGGCGTGCTGGTCGGCGACGCCGAGTCCTACGGGACGCTGCGCGCCTACGTCGGCGGGAACCTGCCCGGCGCCCCCGAGCAGATGCTGTTCGGCGGGACGGAGGCGGCGGGCGGCGACCTTCCGGGCGCGACCGTCATCTGCTCCTGCAACAACGTCACCGCCGAGACGATCCGCGGCGCGATCGCGGCGGAGTCCCTCACCGACGTGGCCGCCGTGAAGGGCTGCACGAAGGCCGGGACGAGCTGCGGCAGCTGCGTCCCGCTGGTCAAGCGGATCCTGGACGCCGAGCTGACCGCCGCCGGCATCGAGGTCAGCAAGGCGATCTGCGAGCACTTCGACTACAGCCGCGCCGAGCTGTTCGACATCATCCGGGGCGGGCGGGTCACGAGCTTCACCCAGCTCGTCCAGGAGCACGGCCGCGGCCGGGGCTGCGACATCTGCAAGCCCGCCGTCGCGTCGATCCTCGCCAGCCTCGGCAACGGGCACATCCTGGAGGGCGAGCAGGCCGCGCTGCAGGACACCAACGACCACTTCCTGGCCAACCTGCAGAAGAACGGCACGTACTCGGTCGTCCCGCGGGTCCCCGGCGGCGAGATCACCCCGGAGAAGCTGATCGTCATCGGCGAGGTGGCCCGCGACTTCGGCCTCTACACCAAGATCACCGGCGGGCAGCGGATCGACCTGTTCGGCGCCCGCGTCGAGCAGCTCCCGGAGATCTGGAAGCGGCTCGTCGACGCCGGGTTCGAGTCCGGGCACGCCTACGGCAAGGCGCTGCGGACGGTGAAGTCCTGCGTCGGCTCCACCTGGTGCCGCTACGGCGTGCAGGACTCGGTCGCGATGGCGATCCGGCTGGAACTGCGGTACCGGGGGCTGCGCGCCCCGCACAAGCTGAAGTCGGCGGTGTCGGGCTGCGCCCGCGAGTGCGCGGAGGCGCAGAGCAAGGACTTCGGCGTCATCGCCACCGAGAACGGCTGGAACCTCTACCTCGCCGGCAACGGCGGCATGCGGCCCCGGCACGCCGACCTGTTCGCCTCCGACCTGTCCGACGAGGAGCTGATCCGCACCATCGACCGGTTCCTGATGTTCTACATCCGCACCGCCGACCGGCTGCAGCGCACCGCGAGCTGGCTGGAGGCCCTCGACGGCGGCGTCGACTACCTGCGCGAGGTGATCGTGGACGACCGGCTCGGCATCTGCGCCGAGCTGGACGCCGCGATGGAGCGGCACGTGGCCGCCTACTCCGACGAGTGGCGCGACACCCTCACCGACCCCGACCGGCTCCGCCGGTTCGTCTCGTTCGTCAACGCGCCGCAGACCCCCGACCCGAGCATCGAGTTCGAGGTCGAGCGCGAGCAGATCAAGCCCGTGCTCCTCCCGCTGGAGGTCAAGTGAACCGCGAACGGATCGTCGTCGTCGGGAACGGGATGGCCGGGGCCCGGTTCGTCAGCGAGCTGCGCTCCCGCGACCCCGGCGTGCCCGTTACGGTGTTCGGCGCCGAGACGCAGCGGCCCTACAACCGGGTGCTGCTGTCGAACGTCCTCGCCGGGATGACCAGGCCCGACCACATCAGCCTGGTCGACGCGGCCTGGTACGCCTCGCACGGGGTGGACGCCCGGCTCGGCGTGGAGGTCGTCCGCGTCGACCGGGAGGCGCGCGCCGTGCACGCCTCCGACGGCACCGTCACCCGCTACGGCACGCTCGTGCTGGCGACGGGCAGCACCGCGTTCGTCCCGCCGATGCCGGGCCTGGAGGACGGGCTGCCCGGCGGCGCGCTGGTGTTCCGCACCCTGGACGACTGCCGCCGCATCTCCGAGCTGGCCGAGTCGGCGAAGAGCGCGGTGGTGGTCGGCGGCGGCCTGCTCGGGATCGAGGCGGCGCGCGGGCTGATGGGCCGGGGGCTGGAGGTCACGGTCCTGCACCTGGCCGGGCACCTGATGGAGCGCCAGCTCGACCCCGCCGCGGGCAAGGTGCTGGCGCGGACGCTCGCGAGCCTCGGCATCGGCACCCGCGTGCAGGCGAACGTCGCCGGGCTGCGCACCACCGGCACCGGCGACGACCGCACGGTCACCGGAGTCGAGCTGGCGCTCCCGGACGGCGGGCGGGAGATCCTGGACACCGACCTGGTCATCCTGTCGTGCGGGGTCCGGCCCGAGGTGTCGCTGGCCCGCGACGCCGGCCTGGCGATCGGCCGGGCGGTGGTCGTGGACGACGAGCTCCGCTCGGTCACCGACCCGTCCGTCCGCGCGATCGGGGAGTGCTCGGAGCACCGCGACGAGGTGTACGGCCTGGTCGCGCCCGCCTGGGAGCAGGCGACCGTGCTGGCCGGGCTGCTCGCCGGCACCGACCCGGCCGCGCGCTTCACCGGCGCCCGGCAGATCACCCGGCTGAAGGCGGCCGGGATCGAACTGGCGTCGATGGGGGAGACGCACTTCGGCGACGACGACGACGGCGTGGAGGTCGTCCGGTTCAGCGACATGGCGCGCGGCACCTACAAGAAGGCGGTGATCCGGGACGGCCGGCTGATCGGCGCGATCCTGCTCGGCGAGACGTCCGCGGCCGGGACGCTCACCCAGCTCTACGACCGGGCCTCGCCGCTGCCGTCCGAGCGCCTCGACCTGCTGTTCCCCGGGCTCGGCGGCGCGCCGGAGGCCGCCTCGCCGGTCCGGATGCCGGACGCGGCGACGGTCTGCAACTGCAACAACGTGAGCAAGGGGCAGATCCGCGCCTGCTGGCAGGACGGCGCCCGCACCGCCGACGAGGTCTCCCGGCGGACCCGTGCCGGGACCGGCTGCGGGAGCTGCCGCGACGCGCTGGAGGGCATCGTGTCCTGGCTGGACGAGCAGGAGTCGGTGGACGCCTGAGGGGCTAACTCGAACAAACCTGTTCAAGTTTCGTGCTGAGCGGGCTACGCTAACCCGAACAATGATGTTCGAGTTAGGAGTTCGCCGTGCACGACCATCCGGCCGCGCCGCCCCCCGCGCCCACACACGCGCCGCACACGCACCCGCAGCACACGCGCCCGCCGCACACGCACCCGGGCGCGCCGCCCGCGGATCCCCGCCGATGGCGGGCCCTCGTCCTGCTGTGCGTCGCCCAGTTCATGCTGATCATCGACGTCACCGTGGTGAACGTCGCGCTCCCGTCCGCCGCCGCGGACCTGCACCTCGGCCGCGGCGGCCAGACCTGGGTCGTCATTGCCTACTCGCTGTGCTTCGGCGGCCTGCTGCTGCTCGGCGGGCGGCTCGCCGACGCCTTGGGTCGCAGGCGCGCCTTCCTGCTCGGGCTCGCGCTGTTCACCGCCGCGTCCCTGGTCTCCGGCCTCGCTGGGACGGGCGGGGTGCTCATCGCCGGTCGCGCCGCTCAGGGAGTCGGCGCGGCGCTGCTGTCCCCGGCCGCCCTGTCGATCGTCACCACGACGTTCCACGGTCCCGAACGCGACCGCGCCCTCGGCGTGTGGGCGGCCGTCGGCGGCACCGGCGCCGCGGTCGGCGTGCTGGCCGGCGGGCTGCTCACCAGCGGTCCCGGCTGGGAGTGGGTGTTCTTCGTCAACGTCCCGGTCGGGCTGGCCGTGCTGGCGCTGCTGCCGTCGGCCGTGCCGCACGTCCCGCCGGTGCGCCGCCCGCTGGACCCGGGCGGCGCGGCCGCCGCCACGCTCGCCGCCGGATCCCTCATCTACGGGCTGGTCAAGGCGGGCGAGGACGGCTGGGGATCGGCACCGGCGCTCATCCCGATCGGGGCCGCCGCCGTGCTCGCCGCCGCGTTCGTGCTGATCGAGCGGACCGTCCGGTCCCCGCTCGTCCCGCTCGGGCTCCTGCGCCGCCGGACGGTCGCGTCCGGCAACGTCCTCATGGTGGCCGCGTCCGTGCTGCTGCTGTCGGGGTTCTTCCTCTGCTCGCAGTACCTGCAGAACCTGCTGGGCTTCTCCGCGGTGGAGACGGGCCTGACGTTCCTTCCGGCCGCCGTCGGCACGATCGTGGGCGCCCACCTCGCCTCGCATCTGGCCGGCAAGGTCGGCGGACGTCCCGTCGCCGCCGCCGGGTTCGCGATCGCGGCGGCGGGCGTGCTGCTGCTGGCGCGGGTCCCCGCCGGGGGCCACGCCTGGCCGGACGTCGTGCCGGGCTTCGTGCTGCTGGCCCTCGGCGCGGGCGCCGGGTTCGTCAGCGCCACCACGACCGCGATGAGCGGGATCGGCCACGACGAGGCCGGGCCGGCGTCCGGCGTCGTCAGCACCGGCCACGAGATCGGCGGCGCCCTCGGCGTCGCGCTCGCCACAGCCCTGGCCGGCGCGAGCATCGGCGGGCACGGCGCCTCCGGGTTCCACACCGCGTTCGCGGCCTTCGGCGTACTGGCCGCCGCCGTCGCGCTGCTCGCGCTCGTCCTCGTGCCACCGGGCCGTCCCGGCCCCGGCGACGGCCCGGTGTTCGCGCACTGACGGCCCGTACGCTGATCCCATGACCTCCGCGACCCGCCGCCGCGCCGACGCCGAGCGCAACATCGAGGCCATCCTCGACGCCGCCCTCACCCGCCTCGGCCGCGACCCCTCGGCCAGCATGACCGAGATCGCCCGGGCCGCGGGGGTCGGGCGGGTCACCCTCTACGGGCACTTCCCGTCCCGGGAGGCGCTCGTGGACACCCTGTTCGACCGGTCGCTGGCCGACGCCGACGCCGTCCTCGGCGCCGTCGACGTCGACGCCGGGCGCGCGGACGAGGCCCTCGCCCGCCTCGTCCGCTCGTCCTGGCGCGTCCTGGACCGGCAGCGGACCGTGCTGACGGTCGCGCTGCGGGTGCTCGGCCCCGAACGGGTCCGCGACCGGCACGCCGGCGTGCTCGCCCGCGTCGAGCGCCTCCTGCGGCGCGGCCGCGACGAGGGCGTCTTCACCGCCGCCGCGCCCCCCGGCTGGCAGGTCACCGCCGTCTACACGCTGATGCACGCCGCCGCGCTGGAGGTGGACGAGGGCCGCCTGGACGCCGCCGACGCCGCGGAGACGCTGGTCTCGACGATCTTGGGCGCCCTCGGCGGCGGCCCGCCCGGGAGCGGCCGGTAGGCTCCGCCGCATGGCCGTCTACGCGCTGGGAGACCAGGTCCCCGACATCCATCCGACCGCGTACGTCCATCCGGGCGCGACCGTCATCGGGTCGGTGACCCTCGGCGAGGGCGCCACCGTCTGGCCCGGCGCCGTGCTGCGCGGCGACTACGGGCCGATCACCGTCGGCGCCCGCACGTCCGTCCAGGACGGCACCGTCGTGCACACCACCGAGGTATGGCCGACCGTCATCGGCGCCGAGTGCGTCGTCGGCCACAACGTCCACCTCGAAGGGTGCGTCGTCGAGGACCGGTGCCTGATCGGGTCCGGCTCCGTCGTGCTCAACCGCGTCCGCGTGGAGACCCGTGCCGTCGTGGGGGCGGGCGCCGTCGTCACCGAGGGCGCCGTCGTCCCGCCCGGGCACACCGCCCTCGGCGTCCCCGCCAAGCCCAGGCCCGGCGGGATCGATGAGAAGTGGCACGCGGAGGCGGTCGCGATGTACGTCGCCAACGGCCGCCGCTACGCCGCCGAACTCAAGCGGATCCGGGACTGACGCGGGGGAGGCGCACATGCTCGACGGAAGGCCGCTCATCGACGCCCACGTCCACACCGCGCGGCTGCCGACCCTGCCCCCGGCATGGCGGCAGTGGGCCGAGGAGTTCGGCTCCGCGCACCCCTGGCAGGACCTCTACGACGACTCCGGCACCCTCGTCCCCGATCGCGTCGACGCCTACTTCGCGTCCGAGGGGGTGGACGTCGCGCTGCTGCTGTGCGAGTACAGCCCCAGGACCACCGGGTACCAGCCCATCGAGGACCTGGTGCCGCTGCTCAAGCACAACCCGCGGCGCTTCAAGCCGGTCGCCAACGTCAACCCGCACCTGCACTACCCGATCGACGCCGAGTTGGAGCGCCAGCTCGGGTTCGGCGCCGTCGCGCTCAAGCTGCACCCCGTGCACGGCGGGTTCTCCGTCGCCGACCCGGAGCTGTACCCGGCGTACGCGCTGTGCCGGGACGCGGGCCTGCCGGTCGTCGTGCACTGCGGCACCAGCTCCTTCCCCGGCTCGGCCAACCGGTACGCCGACCCGACCCCGATCGACGACGTGCTCCGGCTGTTCCCCGGGCTGACGTTCGTGCTGGCGCACGGCGGGCGGGGCTGGTGGTACGACGCGGCGGCGTTCCTCGCGCTGTCCCGCGAGGAGGTGTGGATCGAGCTGTCGGGGCTGCCGCCCCGCCGCCTCCCCGAGTACTACGCGCGGCACGACCTGAAGCGGTTGGCGCGCAAGTTCGTCTTCGGCACCGACTGGCCCGGCGTCCCCGGCATCGCGCGCAACGCGCGGGCGATCGCCGGCCTCGGGCTGGACGAGGAGACCGTCGCGCTCGTCCTCGGCGGCAACGCGCTGCGCGTGTACCGCGGCCTCGCCGACGATCCGGGGTCAGGACAGGTCGACGGCGGCTGATTCGGGCGTCCGAAACCGGGGCGCCGTTTCGCGGGCGCCCGAACGGTGATCGGGACGGTACCCGCGGGACGCCCGGCGCGTCCCGAACCCCCACCGGAGGACGCCATGCTCGCGATCGTCGCCGCGATCGTCTTCGCCCTCGCCCTGCTGTTCGACCTCGCCGACGTCTCGTCGGACGCCATCAACAACGGGACGCTGACCGTCCTCGGCCTGCTGCTCCTGTCGCTGCACTTCGCGGGCGTCGGCACCGGCCGCGACTGGCGGCACTACACGCGCCGCCGCCGGCGCCGCTGACCCGCGCCACCGACCTGCGCCGCCGCTCACCGCCCCGGCACCGCCCGGGTCTTTGTGATCTACAATGTAAAGGCGCCGGGCCGGTCACTCGGCAGGCTCGCAGGCGGTCACTCGGCGGGGTCGCGCGCGAACGCGCGGAGCGCCCCCGGCGCCACCACGGTGATCCGCCGGCGGCCCGTCCGGACCAGGCCCGCGCGGCGCAGCACCGCGAGGGCGCGGGCGACGGTCTCGCGCGAGGCGTCCATCCAGCTGCCCAGCTCCTCCTGCGACAGCGGCGGCCCGATGTCCACCGACCCGTCCGGGGCCGGCGGTGCGTACGCCGCCGACAGCTCGGCGAGATGCGCCAGCAGCATCGCCAGCCGCCGCGGGCCCTGCGCCGACACGTTCGCCTGCACGCGCCGCCCCGCCTCGTCGAGGCGCCGCACGAACGTGCCGCTGACCAGCCGCCACGCCGCCGGGTGGGCGTCCAGGAACGCGGTGAACCGGGCGGCCGGCACCACCAGCCCGCGGACGGGGGTGAGCGCCGTCACCGTCGCCGACCGGTGCCGGCTGCCGAGCACCGCGCTCTCGCAGACCAGGTCGCCGGGGCCGCGCACGGCCAGCACCACCTCGTGGCCGTCCGGCGTCGTGGACGTCACCTTCGCCCAGCCCGACCGGATGACGATGATGTGGTCGGAGTCCTCGCCCTGGTAGCACAGCGGCGCCCGCGCCGGGTAGTTGCGCGGGCGGGCCGCCGCCTGCAGCGCGGCGCGCTGCGCCGGGTCGAGCTCGGCCCAGAAGCCGTCGCCGCCGGGCGGGGAGGGCGCGGCGAGGCCGCGGGGTGGGGTCCTGGTGTTCACGGGGTGCCGGCTTTCCGAGCCCCGCGGGGCTCACGGGTCGGGACGGACGGGCGCGCGCCGGTGCGCGCCGCATGGTGAACCGGTACCCGCGGCAGATGGGGGGAGTGGGGCGGTGAGGCCCAGTGCCGCGGATACCGGTCCGCTCGTGCGGCCGCCGCGGCCGGACCCGGTGCCCGGTCGACGGCCGTCATCGCCCGTCCCGCGGCGGCGTGCGTGCTCTCCGCATGTCCCTAGGAGAACCCCTCATTGATCCACATGCTGCGCGCGCGGGCGCACCGCGTCTGCGTCATCTGACACTTTCGGGGAAAATTGCAGCCGAGAATTCTCCGCCCCGAGACCCGCGCGCTCCGGGCCCGCGCCGTCCGGGCCCCGCGCGCGGTCCGGGACCGGCGCGGTCCGGGACCGGCCGGGGCGGGCGGGCTAGCGGGACAGGGCGTTCAGCAGCCGGTTGACGGGGCTGGAGAGGTTCCACGCGTCGGCGAGCTCCACGAGGGCCTCGGCGTCCCGCGGTTCGGCGGGCAGCCGGTCGTCCAGCTTCGCCAGCTCCGGCGCGTCGATGTCGGTGACGACCCGCACCACGGTCTCGGCGGACGCCAGGTAGTCGCGCGCCGCCTCCATCCGCTTGCGGGCGCCCGCCGGGAACCCGTCGGTGATCCCCGCGTCCAGCGCCGCCAGGATCCCGTCGACCGACCCGAACCGGGTGATCAGCGCGGCGGCGGTCTTGTCGCCGACGCCCGGCACCCCGGGCAGGCCGTCGCTGGGGTCGCCGCGCAGCGTCGCGTAGTCGCCGTAGCCGCGGCCGGGGATGCCGTACTTGGCCGCCACCTCCGCCTCGCCCATGACCTGCAGGTTCCGGATGCCGCGCGCGGTGTACAGCACCGACACCGGGCCGGCGTCGTCGACGAGCTGGAACAGGTCGCGGTCGCCGGTGACGATGTCGACCGGGCCGTCCGCCGCGCCCCGCACGGCGAGGGTGCCGATGACGTCGTCGGCCTCGTAGCCGGGGACGCCGGCGCGGGCCAGCCCGAACGCGTCCAGCACGGCGTCGATGACGGGCAGCTGCGCCTCGAGCGCGTCGGGGGTCTGGTCGCCGCCGTCCTCGGCGACGCGGTGCGCCTTGTACGACGGGAGCGCCTCGACCCGGAACGCCGGCCGCCAGTCGGCGTCCATGCAGCAGACGAGGCGGTCGGGGGAGCGGTCCTGGACGAGCCGGGCGATCATGTCGATCAGCCCGCGGACGGCGTTCACCGGCGTGCCGTCCGGCGCCGTCACCGACTCGGGCACCCCGTAGAAGGCGCGGAAGTACAACGACGGCGTGTCCAGCAGCATCAGCCCGCTCATGGCCTCATGCTCCCACGCGCCCCCGACATCCCGGCGGCGCCACGGCAGGACGCCGGGACGCGCCTCCCCGGGTCTCGGCGGCTCAGGTGACCTGGACGGCGAGCACGCAGGTGTCGTCGTCGGGGTTGGCGGCGCCGAGCGAGCGCAGCACGTGGTCGATGACGGCGTCGGGCCCGGCGCCCGGCCGCGCCGCGGCGGCGGCCAGCAGCATCCGGAACCCGTCGGCGAGGTCGCGGTCGCGGCGCTCGACGAGCCCGTCGGTGTAGAACAGCAGCAGGTCGCCGCGGTGCAGCCGGGTGATGACCGACGCCAGGTCCGGGGCGTCGTGCGCGCCGAGCAGCACGCCCTCGGGGGCCTCCAGCAGCGCGGCGGCGCCGTCGCGGACCAGCAGCGGTGGCGGGTGCCCGGCCCGCGCCCAGGTCAGCACGCGGGGGCCGGGCTCGTAGCGGGCGGCGACGGCGCTCGCGGTCGGCGGCCGGTCCCGCCC
>NZ_WBMR01000267.1 GCF_008923365.1 Actinomadura montaniterrae | reverse complement strand
CGGCGCGGTGGCCCTCGCCTGGGGGCTGGCCGGGGACCCGGGCGCCGCGCGCCGCGCCCGCAGCGACCCCGCCGCCGTCGGCCTGCTGCGCTCCGCCGCCGACGCCGCCCGGCGCGTCCCCTACCAGGGGCGCCGCTTCCTGACGACGTGGAACCGCGGCCGGTCCGCCACGTCCCGCGTCAGCGCCGTGCACACGCCGGGCGACGGCGTCCGGTACACCTCGGCGGCGGGCTCGGAGGGCTACCTTCCCGACACGTCCGCGGGCGACGCCACCGGGTTCACCAGGCGGACGCTCGAGCTGCTGACCCGCAACTACACCGTCGTGCGGAAGCGCGACGCGTCCATCCTCGGCCGCCGCGCCTGCGTGGTGGAGGCCCGCCGGCAGGACGGCTCGGTCGCGGGCCGGTTCTGGCTGGACGCCGAGACCGGGCTGATGCTGCACCGGGAGCTGGTCGACGCGACCGGCCGCCCGGTGGTCACCAGCGGCTTCACCGAGATCAGCTTCACCGTCCCGGCCCAGGGCGGCGCCGCGCCGCGCACCGGCCGCACCCGCGGCTCGTCCGTGGACGCCCCCGCCATCACCGAGGCCCCGGCCGCCGGGACCGAGGCGGAGGGCCCGAGCAGCGCCAACGCCGCGCCGAACAGCTCCGCCACCTCGATCCTCGAGGTGCCGCTGGACGCCCGCGCCCTCCACGGCCTGAAACGCCGCGGCTGGCCCGTCCCCGATCGGCTGCCCGGCCACCTCACCCTCTACGACGCGCGCCGCGAGGCCGGCGGCGCCGTGCACCTCAGCTACTCCGACGGCCTGGCCTCGGTGTCGGTGTTCGTGCAGCGCGGCACCCTCGACACGAGCGCCCTGACCGGCTGGAAGAAGGCCGTCCGGCACGGCCGGACCGTGTTCTGCCGCGAGTCGCTGCGCCGCTGGGCCGTCGCCGCGGCCGACGGCTACGTCTACACCGTCCTGACCGACGCGCCGCAGAGCACGGCGGAGGCGGTCGCCTTCGAGCTGCCGCGCCACCCCGACCCGTTCTGGACGCGGATGGCGCGCGGCGCGCGGCGGCTGGCCTCGGCCGCCGACCCGTTCAAGTGACCCGAACCGGGGAACGCCCAAGTCCGTCCAAAGCGGGAGGACCCGAGAGGCGCCGCGGCAGGCCTCTGCCTTACGCTCGCCACATGCCTATCGCGGCACGATGAGCACGGATGACGAGACCATGCTCGGTAGGAGAGATGGGGATGACGGAAGACAACCGCCGGCCAGGGGACGAGGACGCCGTCCCCGGGCAGGAGCCTGAGCGGCAGGACGCGGCGGCTCCTCCCGAGACGGTGACCGACCAGGAGATCCCCCTGGAGCAGCCGGCGGCGGAGCCCGAACCGGACCCGGAGCCGGGCGGCACCGACCGGCTCGTGGCGGGCGGCGGCGAGCAGGCGGGCGGGTTCGCCCCGCCGGACGCGCCGCGCGCCGAAGCCGCGCCGCAGGACGACGTGCCCGGCCCCATGGCGCCCCGGGAAGTGCCGCTGCAGGACGCGCCCCCGCGCGACATGCCGCAGCCGCCGCCCCCGGTCGCGCTCGACAAGCCGATGGACGGGCCGCAGCCGATGGAAGGGCCGCAGGACCAGCGTCCGCGGCCCGGATTCGTCCCCTACGACCAGGACCCGCGGGCCATGCACGGGCAGCCGCCGTACGGGGGCTGGCAGCAGGGCCCGCCGCCTCCCGGCGGACGGCCGCCGATGGGCCCGCCGCCCCCCGGGGCGCCGATGGGCCCGCCGCCGCCCGGCGGGCCCCGCCCGATGGGGGCGTTCGGAACGCCCGGGACGGGCCCGAACTGGGCGCCGATCCCGGCTCCGCCGCCCTCGTCCGGCCGCGGCCCCGGCCTCGGCCTGCTCGCCGTCATCGCGCTGATCGTCGCGCTGGTCGCGGGGGCCGTCGGCGCCGGCATCGGGGTGATCGCCACCGACGACGACAACGGCGACGGCGGCTCGGTCAGCCTCGGCGGCGGCAGCGGCAGCGACACCAAGGTGCAGAGCCGCCCGCCGGACTCCGTCGCGGGCGTCGCGCAGCGGGTGCTGCCCAGCGTCGTGATGATCCGCGTGGAGTCGTCCCAGGGCGAGGTCGGCGGCACCGGCTTCATCGTCAACGGCGGCTACATCGTCACCAACAACCACGTGGTGTCCGAGGCCCGCCAGGGCGCCCAGATGCAGGTGATCTTCAACGACAAGAAGACGCTGCCCGCCACGGTGAAGGGCGCCGACCCGTCCTCCGACGTCGCGGTGGTGAAGGTGGAGGGCCAGCACTCGCTGCCCGCGCTCGCCCTCGGCGACTCCACCAAGCTCGCGGTCGGCGACCCGGTGATCGCCATCGGCTCGCCGCTCGGCCTGCAGGGCTCGGTGACGACCGGCATCGTCAGCTCGCTGAACCGCGCCGTGCCCACCCAGGGCGAGGGCGGCGGCGACTCGTCCTACCTCAACGCGATCCAGACCGACGCCGCGATCAACCCCGGCAACTCGGGCGGCCCGCTGGTGGACGCGAAGGGCCGGGTCATCGGCATCAACACCGCGATCGCCACCCTCGGCGGCCAGTCGCTCGGCGGCGGCAGCCAGAGCGGCAGCATCGGCCTCGGCTTCGCCATCCCGATCAACCAGGGCAAGCGGGTCGCCGAGGAGATCATCAGGACCGGCCAGGTGAAGATGGCCAAGCTCGGCGTGCTGCCCGACCCGCAGTACCAGCAGGGCGGCGCCCGCATCATGCAGCAGGCCGTGCAGGGCCAGGACCCGGTCACCAAGGGCGGCCCGGCCGACAAGGCGGGCCTCAAGCCCGGCGACGTCATCACCAAGGTCGACGACCAGCCGATCGAGGACGCCACCGACCTGATCGCGCAGATCCGCAGCCGCGCGCCCGGCGACCGGATCAAGGTCACCTACCAGCGCGGCGGCAAGGAGACCACGGTAGAGATCACGCTGGGCTCGTAGCGCCGGATGTTAAGGCCGGGTTCATCCCGGCTGGGGATACGCTGGGGGGACCGGTCCGCGCAGGGCCGGTCCCCGGTGGCTTGTGGAGGACGGGTTGTTCGACGTCGGACTCGGCGAGATGGCGGTGCTGGTCGTCCTCGCCCTGGTCATCTTCGGTGACAAGCTGCCCCAGGTCGCCGGGCAGGCCGGCCGGATGCTGCGGCAGTTCCGGCAGATGGCCAACTCGGCCAAGGCGGACCTCGAGGCCGGTCTCGGCCCGGAGTTCAAGGACTTCGACATCGCCGACCTGCATCCCAAGACGTTCGTCCGCAAGCACCTGTTCGAGGACGACGACTCGTTCCTGAACGGCAAGCTGTTCGACGACGACGAGCCGTCCTACGTCCCGGCGTCGCCCCCGGCCCTCGACTACGGCGAACGCCCCCCCTTCGACAACGAAGCAACGTAGCTGGCCCAGGGGGACGACCCCCTGGAACCCCCGTTGCGACGGACGACGCGTTTCCCGCTCCGCTGGCGCTCCGCGTGAAACGCGTCGTCCGTCGGCGGGCAGGCCCGCTGCGCTCGCTGCACTCGCTCCGCGTGCCTGCCCGTGCCCGTGGTTGGCCTTCTAGCTCCCGTGGTCTGGGCTTCGAGCTCCCGTGGTCTGGGCTTCGGGCGGCCGGGGCGTGAGGTGGTATGCGAAAGGCCCCGCCGGAGGCGGGGCCTTTCGCTCTTTCGGGTCTAACGGCCCTTGGGGGAGATGCCGAGGGACATGCCGGCGAGGCCGCGGGAGCGGCCGGCGAGCTTGTCGGCGATGGTGCGCAGCTCCTTGGCGGCGCCCGCGTCGGGGTCGCCGAGGACGAGGGGCACGCCGTTGTCGCCGCCCTCGCGGAGGCGCGGGTCGATCTCGACCTGGCCGAGCAGCGGGACCTTCGTGCCGAGGGTGCGGGCCAGGGCGTCGGCGACGGTCTGGCCGCCGCCCTCGCCGAAGATGTACTGGCGCTCGCCGCAGTGCGCGCAGGCCAGGTACGACATGTTCTCGATCACGCCGACGACCTGCTGGTGGGTCTGCGCGGCGATCGCGCCGGCCCGCTCGGCGACCTCGGCGGCGGCCTGCTGCGGGGTGGTCACCACCAGGATCTCCGCGGACGGCAGCAGCTGCGCGACGGAGATCGCGATGTCGCCGGTGCCGGGCGGCAGGTCCATCAGCAGGACGTCCAGGTCGCCCCAGTAGACGTCGGCGAGGAACTGCTGCAGGGCCCGGTGCAGCATCGGACCGCGCCACACCACCGGCTGGTTCCCGGCGGTGAACATGCCGACGGAGATGACCTTCACGTCGTGCGCGACCGGCGGCATGATCATGTCGGCGACCTTGGTGGGGGCGTCGGCGACGCCCAGCATCCGGGGCACCGAGTGGCCGTAGATGTCGGCGTCGACGACGCCGACCTTGCGGCCCTGCGCGGCGAGGGCCGCGGCCAGGTTGACGGTCACCGAGGACTTGCCGACGCCGCCCTTGCCGCTGGCGACCGCGTAGACCTTGGTCAGCGAGTTCGGCTTGGCGAACGGGATCTCCTTGGCGGGCTCGCCGCCGCGCAGCTTGGTCTGGAGATCCTTGCGCTGCTCCTCGCTCATCACGTCCAGGTCGACCTGGACGGAGGTGACCCCGTCGAGCTTGGAGACGGCCTCCGTGACGTTCTTGGTGATGGTGTCCCGCATGGGACAGCCGGCAACGGTCAGGTACACGCCGACGCGGACGGTGCCGTCCGCCGCGATGTCGACGTCCTTGACCATGTCGAGCTCGGTGATGGGCTTGCGGATCTCAGGGTCGTTCACCGTGGCGAGGGCCGCGGTCACCTGCTCGGTCGTCAACTGGTGGGCCATGCGTCCATGGTATGAACCCCGCGGCGGTATCGGCCAATCGGGTGCCGGACCTCACACCGGGCGCACGGGGTGTCACGCGGGGACGCGCGACACCCGCCTCCGGCCCCTTCGCCCGCGGCTTCCGGCACCGTAACATCGGGGCGTGACATCGCAGTCCAGCACCATGTCGCCCGCCGAGCTGGCGGTGTGGCGCACGATGCTCCGCGCCCAGGTCCAGATCTCCCGCCGGCTCCAGGCGGACCTGCTCGCCGACCACGATCTCGCGCTGGGCTCCTACGACGTGCTGATGCACCTCGGCGAGGCGCCGGACGGGCGGCTGCGGATGAACGACCTCGCCGACCGGGTGCTGCTGTCGCGCAGCGGGCTGACCCGGCTGGTCGACCGGCTGCAGCGGGACGGCCTCGTCGTCCGGCAGTCCTGCACCAGCGACGCGCGGGGCCTGTACGCGGTGCTGACCCCGGCGGGGCGGGCGCGGCTGGCGGACGCGACGCCGACGTACCGGCAGGGCGTCCGCGAGTACGTGCTGAGCCGGCTGGACGAGCCCGACCTGAGCACGTTCGGCCACATCCTCGACAAGCTCGCCGACGAGCCGGCCTAGCGCCGGGTCCCGGTCCTAGGACAGCGTCTGGTGCTGGTCCTTGGCGTCGAGCTCGCGGATGATCTGCTGGAGCTCGGAGCGCAGGAAGTCGCGGGTGACGACCTCGCTGAGCGCGACCCGCAGCCCGGCGATCTCCCGGGTGATGTACTCGGTGTCGGCGATCGTGCGCTCGTTGCGGGAGCGGTCCTGCTCGTACTGGACGCGGTCGCGGTCGTCCTGCCGGTTCTGGGCGAGCAGGATCAGCGGCGCCGCGTAGGACGCCTGCAGCGACAGGATCAGCGTCAGGAAGATGAACGGGTAGGGGTCCCAGCGCAGGAAGTGCGGGGCGAGGAAGTTCCAGCCGATCCAGACGACGATGAACCCCGTCATGTAGACCAGGAACCGGGCGGTCCCGAGGAACCGGGCGATCCGCTCCGACAGCCGGCCGAACGACTCGGGGTCGTAGTGCGGCCGCGGCACGATCGTCCGGCGGATCTCGCGCGGCTGGTCCAGACGTGTGGTCATCTCGCCCCCTCGGCGCCCCGGAGTGCCTCTTCCTCGGGATCCGCGGACGCCTCGGCGAACGCGTCCATGGCGGTCTCCCGCCAGTCCTCGGGCAGCAGGTGGTCGAGGACGTCGTCGATGGTCACCGAGCCGAGCAGGTGCCCGTTCTCGTCCACCACGGGCGCGGCGACCAGGTTGTAGGTGGCCAGGATCATCGCGACGGACTCCAGCGTCATGGTGGGCCGCAGCGGGTCGAGCTCGGTGTCGCAGATGCCGCTGACCAGCGTCGGCGGGGGTTCACGGAGCAGCCGCTGGAAGTGGACGGTGCCGAGGTAGCGGCCGGTGGGGGTGGCGGTCGGCGGCCGGCACACGTACACCTGCGCGGCGAGCGCGGGGTTCAGGTCGGGGTTGCGGATCTGCGCGAGCGCCTCGGCGACGGTCGCGTCCGGCGGGACGATCACCGGGTCGGTGGTCATCAGGCCGCCGGCGGAGTCGTCCTCGTAGGTGAGCAGCCGCCGGACGGGCGCGGCGTCCTGCGGCTCCATCAGCGTGAGCAGCTGCTCGCGCTGCTCGGTGGGCAGCTCGCCGAGCAGGTCGGCGGCGTCGTCGGGGCCCATCGCCTCCAGGACGTCGGCGGCGCGGTCGGCCTCCAGCTTGCCGAGGATCTCGATCTGGTCGTCCTCGGGCAGCTCCTCCAGGACGTCGGCGAGCCGCTCGTCGTCGAGGGCGGCGGCGACCTCGGTGCGCCGCTTCGGGGTCAGCTCGTGCACGATGCCGGCGAGGTCGGCGGCCTTCATCTGGCCGAACGCGGCGATCAGCCCGGCGGCGCCCTGGCCGTGCTCGACGGCGGAGAACCCCTCGACGTCGTTCCAGTCGACGACGAGGCTCTCGCCGCGGCGGCGCAGCCCGGCGCCGCGGCGCAGGCCGCGGCCGCCGCGCCGGACGGCGACCTTGCCGATCAGCCAGTCGCGGGTGCGGGTGGGCTCCATCGCCACGTCGACGACGGAGACGGGTTCGCCGGAGTCGCAGAACCGGACGGTGCGGTCGAGCATCTCGGCGATCACGAGGGTCTCGGACTCGCGCTTGCTGAACCGCCGCATGTTCAGCCGGCCGTCGAAGATGATGGCGTCGGCCTCGATCACCTGCACCCGGGTGATCGGCAGGAACACGGGGCGGCGGGGGCCGACCTCGACGACGAGGCCGAGCACCCGGGGCGGCCGGGGGGCCAGGCGCAGCGCCACCACCACGTCGCGGACCCGGCCGACCTGGTCGCCGGCCGGGTCGAACACCGCGATCCCGGCGAGCCGCGCGATGTACACGCGCGTCGGAGCTCCGCTCATGGGCCTGACACTACCCAGGACGCACCGGGCGATTCGGTGCGGGCGCGGGGGCCCGCGGATGGCCGGCGGGTGAAGCGGGGGTGCCGGAGGCGGCGTCGCGGGGCCCGGCGGGCCGCGGGGCGGGTCTCAGGCCTCGACCCAGCCGTGCTTCTTGGCGAAGCCGAGGAAGCTCTCCCGGATGCTGACGATCTGCCGGCCGGTCAGGTCGGGCGTGCCGGACAGCAGCAGCTCGGTGATGTCCTCGCGCAGCTCCGCCGGTTCGAGGACGTCGCACAGGCCCTCGTCCAGCAGCTGGGAGGACGACGACTGCCGCGGCGCCGGGGAGGACGACGACGCCCGGGACAGGATGCGGACGCCGAACGCCTTCGGGCCCCGCTCGCTGTCGACCGTCTCGAACTCGACCGTCGCGCCGGGCGTCAGGCCCGACTTGTCGTCCAGTACCTCGTTGGCGTGGACGAACACGTCGTCACCGCCGCCGTCGGGGACGATGAACCCGTAGCCGCGCACCCCGTCGAACCGCAGAACCCGTCCAGTACGCACCAGAACCGACCAACTCTCCACACCGCGAAACGCGAACCAGAAGTACCTGTTCCCAATCTAGCGCGCCCGTCCCCCGCTCCCCGGGAACCGGCGTCGTCGCCCATGGGTGCTGCATAATGCGCCTGTGGACCGCACGGGCGCCCGGCATTCCGGATGGGTCGGCAGGACGGTGCGGGCCGCCGGATCCCCGCTGCCCGTGGCGGCCGTCTGCCTCGCCGCCCTGGCGCTCGCGGAGCAGGCCGCCGGGCTGCTGCTGGACGGCCGGGGCCCGGTCGCGCGGCTGGTGACGGACGTGTCCGGCGCGCGGGACGGTCATGGCGCGGTGCGCGTCCCCTTCGTCGCGCTGATGGTGCTGCTGTGCCTGTGCGCGACGCTGCCCGCGGCGTTCCCGCGCCCGGCGGTCGCGGCGTTCACCGTCGCGGCGGCGAACGCGGTCTCGCTCGGCCTCCTCGACACGGCGACCGTCGCGGGCTCGGCCGCGCTGCTGGTCGCGGCCTATCGCGCCGGGCGGGCCGGGGCGCATGTCGCCGCGCTGGCGGTCGGGCCGCCGTTCCCGGTGCTGGCGCTCGCGGGCCCGGGGACGGCGGAGTTCCGGGTGCGGGCCGTGCTGCTCGCCTCGCTGGTGCCGGTCGCGGCGCTGGCCGGTGCGGTCAGGCGGGCGCGGGCCGAGGCGCTGGAGAGCACCGCCGCCCGGCGCGCGATGGCCGGGACGCTGCTGGAGAACAGCGCGCGCGGCGAGCGCGCCCGCATCGCCCGCGAGCTGCACGACGTCGTCGCGCACCACATCTCCATGATCGCGGTGCAGGCGGAGACGGCGCGGCTCGCCACCCCCGGCATGCCCGCCGCGGGCGCGAAGCGGCTGCTGGACATCGGCGACACGGCCCGCGCGGCGCTGACGGAGATGCGGCGGCTGCTCGGCGTGCTGCGCGACGACACCCGCCGCGCGGAGGCGCAGGCCGCGGAGCGGCGGCCGCAGCCGGGACTCGTGCAGCTCCTCGACCTGCTCGACGAGGCCCGGGACGTCTCCGGCGCGGCGGCCCGGCTGATCGTCCACGGGGCGCCGGACCCGCTCGACCCGGGCGTCGAGCTGGCCGCGTACCGGATCGTCCAGGAGTCGCTGACCAACGCGCGGCGGCACGCGCCCGGCGCCGCCGTCGACGTGGAGCTGCACTACACCGGCGACGCGCTGCGGGTGCGGGTCCGCGACAACGGGCCGGGCGCGCCCGCGTCCCCGGGGTCCGGCGGGCACGGGCTGCTCGGCATGCGCGAGCGCGCCGCGGCCGTGGGCGGCGAGGTCCGCACCGGCCCGGCGGCGGGCGGCGGCTACCTCGTCGAGGCGTGCCTGCCCGCCGGCACCGGCCTGCCCGCGGCACCGGAGGGAGCACGATGAGCGATCCGGGAACGATCAGCATCGTCGTCGCCGACGACCATCCGGTGGTGCGCACCGGCTTCGCGACGCTGCTGGACGCCCAGCCCGGCTTCAGCGTCGCCGGGACGGCCGAGGACGGCGGGGAGGCGGTCCGGGTCTGCGCCGAGCTGTCGCCCGACGTGGTGCTGATGGACGTCCGGATGCCCGGCATGGACGGCATCGAGGCGACCCGGCGGATCGTCGCGTCCGGCGCGGACCGGCCGCGGGTGCTGATCCTCACCACGTTCGACCTGGACGAGTACGTCTACGACGCGCTCCGCGCGGGGGCGAGCGGGTTCCTGCTCAAGGACGTGACCGCCGAGCGGCTCTTCGACGCCGTCCGGGTCGTCGCGGACGGAGACGCGCTGCTCGCCCCGGCCGTCACCCGCCGGCTCATCGACGAGTTCGCCCTGCTCAAGCCCCGGCAGGGCGCCCTTCCCGCGGCGACGCTGGACGTGCTGACGCCGCGGGAGAAGCAGGTGCTGCGGCTCGTCGCGGACGGCCTGTCCAACGCGGAGGTCGCCGCCCGCCTCGTCGTCACGGAGGAGACGGTGAAGACGCACGTCAGCCGCATCCTGACGAAGCTGGCGCTGCGCGACCGCACGCAGGCCGTGATCACCGCCTACGAGACCGGCCTCGTCGTCCCTGGCGCCAAACCGTAGCTCTCAGGAGGGAGGTCGGGGTCCCTGGCGGGAGGGACGGGGATCGCTCGGTGCCGTGACGACCGGTGGGGTGTCCGCTTTCTACGCTTCCGGCATGGAAGCGACCATCGAAGTCGACGGCCTGCGCAAGCGCTTCGGCCGCGCCCTCGCGCTGGACGGCATGTCGTTCACCGTCCGGCCCGGGGAGGTCACCGGGTTCGTGGGGCCGAACGGGGCGGGGAAGTCCACCACGATGCGGGTGATCCTCGGCCTGGACGCGCCCGACGAGGGCCGCGCGCTGGTCGGGGGCCGCCCGTACCGGAGCCTGCGCGACCCGTTGCGGCACCTCGGCGCGCTGCTGGACGCGGCCGCGCTGCAGCCGAGCCGCACCGCCCGCAACCACCTGCTGTGGCTGGCGCACTCGCAGGGCCTCGGCGCCGGGCGCGTCGACGCGGTGATCGGCCGGGTCGGGCTGGACGGGGCGGCGCGGCGCCGGGCGGGCGGGTTCTCGCTCGGCATGCGGCAGCGGCTCGGGATCGCGGCGGCGCTGCTGGCGGACCCGCCGATCCTCATGCTCGACGAGCCGTTCAACGGCCTCGACCCGGACGGGATCCGGTGGATGCGGGGGTTCCTGGCGGCACTGGCCGCCGAGGGCCGCGCGGTCCTGGTGTCGAGCCATCTGATGAGCGAGCTGCAGGACACCGCCGGGCATCTGGTCGTGGCGGGGCGCGGCCGGGTCGTCGCGGACGCGAGCGTCGCCGAGCTGCTCGCGGCGGCGTCGCGCGGACGGGTCATGATCCGCACGTCCGCCCGCGCCCGGGCGATGACGGTGCTGGCGAACGCGGGCGCCACCGTGACCGTCGACGGCGCTGACACCCTCACCGTCTCCGGGCCGGACGCCGAGGAGATCGTCCGGCTGCTCGGGGGCGCGTCGGTGCCGTTCTCCGAGGTCGCCGCGCACCGCGCGACGCTCGAGGAGGCCTACATGGAGCTGACCCGCGACGCGGTCGAGTTCGGCACCGCCGAGCGAGCCGCGTCATGACCGCGGTGCTCCCGCCGCGGGCGGCCGAGCGGCGGGCCCTCGACGGCTTCGCCCGGCTGCTGCGCGCGGAGTGGACGAAGTTCCGGACCGTCCGGGGCTGGGTCGCCGGCACCGTCGCCGCCGCCGTCGTCACCGTGCTGATCGGGCTCCTCGGCACGGGCGGGCCGAACCTGGACCACCCGCCCGACGCGATCCCGATCGGGCCCGGCGGCGAGGCGGTGAACGACAGCTTCTACTTCGTGCACCGGGCACTGCGGGGCGACGGGTCGATCACGGTTCCGGTGACGTCGCTGACCGGCATCGTCAGCATGGGCCCGGACGAGCGGGACGGCGTCGTGCCGTGGGCGAAGGCCGGGATCATCGTCAAGGACGGGCTGCGCCCAGGCTCCCGTTACGCGGCGATCATGGTGACCGCCGGCCACGGCATGCGGATGCAGCACGACTACGTGCACGACACCGCCGCCCCCCGCGCGATCGCGCCGGCGCGGTGGCTGCGGCTCGTCCGCTCCGGCGACACGATCACCGGGTACGGCTCCGCGGACGGCGCGCACTGGACGCCGGCGGGCACGGCGCGGCTGCCCGGCCTCGGGTCCACCGTGCAGGCGGGCGCGTTCGTCGCGTCCCCGATGTCGATCACCCGGACCGCGCACGGCGCGAGCTTCGACCCCGCCGTCGCGACCGCGACGTTCGGGCAGGTCGCCCTGGACGGCCGGTGGACGCCGGGCGCCTGGAAGGGCGAGCAGATAGGGCGCGCCGGAACGTCCGGCAGCTACACCGACACGGTCCACGGCGGGTTCACCGAGGCCGGACGGGGGCTCACCGTGACGGGCGCCGGCGACATCGCCCCCATCGTCGGCGGACCGGCCCTCGGCACCGGCTACACCATCGAGAACCTGCTCGTCGGCGCGTTCGCGGGCATCCTGGTCATGGCCGTCATCGGGGCGCTGTTCGTCTCCGCCGAGTACCGGCGCGGGCTCGTCCGCCTCACCTTCGCCGCGAGCCCGCGCCGCGGCC
>NZ_WBMR01000266.1 GCF_008923365.1 Actinomadura montaniterrae | reverse complement strand
GCCGGCCGCGACCCCGCGGCGGCGCGCCTGCCCGGCGGCGTCGAGGCCGTCCGCGCGGACCTCGCCGACCCGGGCACGCTCGGCCCGGCCCTCGACGGCGTCCGCCGCGTCTTCCTCTACGCCGAGCGGCAGGGCCTCGGCGGCTTCACCGAGCGGGCCCGCGCGGCCGGCGTCGAGCACATCGTGCTGCTGTCGGCGGCGGGCGCCGACGCCGCGTCGGCGGACCCGATCGCGCGGCTGCACGGCGAGGCGGAGGAGGCCGTCGCCCGTTCCGGCATCGCGTGGACGTTCCTGCGCCCCGGCGGCTTCGCGACGAACGCGCTGCAGTGGGCCGCGACGATCCGCGCGGACGGGACCGTCCGCGACCCGTTCCCCGAGTCGTGGACGGCGCCGATCCATGAGGCCGACATCGCGGCGGTGGCGCTGCGCGCCCTGACCGAGCCGGGGCACGCGGGGACCGCGCCCGTCCTCACCGGGCCGGAGCTGTTGACCAGGCGGCGGCAGGCCGAGCGGATCGGCGAGGCGATCGGCCGCCGGGTCACCGTCGAACGGCAGGACCTGGACGAGCACCGCCGCGACCTCGCCCGGTGGGGCCCGCCGGAGGTCGCCGAGGCGCTGATCCGGCACGCGGCAGCGGCCGTCGGCGCGCGGCCGCCCGTCACCGGCGACGTCGAGCGGATCACCGGGCGCCCGGCCCGCACGTTCGCCGCGTGGGCCCGCGACCACGCCGCCGACTTCCGCTAGCCGGACGGCTCGTCGGGCAGCGTCGGCACCGCGATGCCCGGGTCGCGGCCGAGCAGCACCGCGCGGGTGATCGCGGACGACCCGAACCGGCCGCGGACGCCGTCGACGGCGGCGTCCGCGGCCTCGCCGGCGTCGAACGGCAGCGCGAGCTGGACGACCCGGTCGTCGTGCAGGGAGCCGAGCGACACCCCGATCAGCGTCAGCCCGCGCTCGGCGACCAGCGGCGCGGCGCCGCCGAGCAGCCGGCGCGCCGCGTCCAGCAGGACGGACGTCTCGGCCGTGGCCTGCGGCAGCGTGTGCGAGCGGGAGGCGCGCGCGTAGTCGCCGAACCGGAGCCGCAGCGTGACCGTCCGGCACACCCGGTGCGCGCCGCGCAGGCGTCCCGCGAGCCGGTCGACGAGGCCGACGAGGATGGCGTCCAGCTCCTCGGGCGGCCGTTCCCGGCGGCCGAGCGCGCGCTGGGCGCCCATCGACCGGCGGCGCACCCCGGTCCGGACGGGCCGCGGGTCCCGGTTGCGGGCCAGCGCGTGCAGGTGCCGGCCCGCGCCAGGGCCGAGCAGGGACACGAGCGTCGCCTCCGGCATGTCGGCGACGTCGCCGACCGTGGCGACGCCGTAGGCCGCGAGCTTGGCGGCGGTCGCCGGGCCGACGCCCCAGAGCCGCCGCACCGGCAGCGGGCGCAGGAACTCCAGCTCGCCGTCCGGCGGGACGACGAGCAGCCCGTCGGGCTTGGCGACGCCGCTGGCGACCTTCGCCAGGAACTTGGTGCGCGCCACGCCGATGGTGATCGGCAGCCCGACCTCCTCGGCCACCCGGCGCCGCAGCCCGGCCGCGATGCCGGCGGGGGACCCGGCGATCCGGCGCAGGCCGTCCACGTCGAGGAACGCCTCGTCGATCGACAAGCCCTCGACGAGCGGCGTCGTCGCGCGGAACAGCGCGAACACCGCCTTGCTCGCCTCGGCGTAGGCGTCCATCCGGGGCCGGACGACCACGGCGCCCGGGCACAGCCGCCGCGCCTGCCCGCCGCTCATCGCCGTGCGGACGCCGAGCGCCTTGGCCTCGTAGCTGGCCGCCAGCACCACACCCCCGCCGACGATCACCGGCCGCCCGCGCAGCGCGGGGTCGTCGCGCTGCTCGACCGACGCGTAGAAGGCGTCGAGGTCGGCGTGCAGGATCGTGGCGGCGCGGGACACGAACATATGTTCGCATACCGGTTCCCGACCTGGGCAGGTACGCTCCCCGCGTGACCGAGACCGGGTTCGCCGAGTCCAGGGACGGGACGATCGTCGGGTACGAGGTGTCCGGGGCGGGCCCGCCGCTGGTCCTCGTGCACGGCGCGGCCGTCGACCGCCGCTGCTGGGCGCCGGTGCTTCCGAGGCTGGCCGAGCGGTTCACCGTCCACGCGATGGACCGCCGGGGCCGCGGCCTCAGCGCCCGGGAGGGCGGCCCGTACGCCATCGAGCGCGAGGGCGAGGACATCGCGGCTGTCGCCGAGGCGGCCGGACGGGACGTGTTCCTGGTCGGCCACTCCTACGGGGCGCTGTGCTCCCTCCACGCGGCCGCGGCGACGGACGCGATCGGGCGGCTCGTCCTGTACGAGCCGCCGATCACCACACCGTGGCGGGACGTCGCCTCCCCCGAGACGCTGGCGCGGCTGCGCGAGATCGCCGCCGAGCAGGACCACGACCGGCTCCTCGCGACGGTCTTCCGCGACCTGATGCGCCTGTCGCAGCGGCAGGTCGACGCGCTGCGCGGCGCCCGCCGGTTCTGGGCGGCCTGCCTGGACAACGCGCCGCCGCTCGTCCGGGAGAGCGAGAGCGTGCCGCGGATCGAGGACTGCGCCCGGTTCGCGGGGATCGGCATGCCGGTGCGGCTGCTGGTCGGCGAGGCGAGCCCGCCGTACCAGCGGCCGACGGCGGACGCGCTGGCCCGGCTCCTCCCGGGCGCCGAGGTCGTCGAGCTGCCCGGGCAGGGGCACATGGCGATGGCGGACGACCCGGACACGTTCGCCAAGGCGCTGACGACCTTCGCGGACTGAACCGGGGGTGACCGTCACCCCTTCGTCGCGCCGGCGGTCAGCCCGCCGATCAGCTGCCGCTCGGCGACGGAGTAGAACGCGATCGCGGGGACCATCGCCAGCACGATGTAGGCGATGACGAGCGCGTAGTTCGTCGCGTACTGCCCCTGGAACTGCTGGATGCCGACGGGGATCGTCTGCCATTTCTGGCCGCCCAGCACCAGCAGCGGCAGCAGGAAGTTGTTCCAGCTCGTCACGATGGCGAGGACGGACACGGTGCCGAGGGCGGGCCGCGCCATCGGCAGCAGGATCCGCCAGAAGAACCCGAACCGGCCGCAGCCGTCGATGACCGCGGCCTCCTCAAGCTCGCCGGGGATCGTCCGGAAGAACGACCGCAGGATGATGAGCGTCATCGGCAGCGCGAACGCGGCCTGCGGGAGGATCACCCCGAGCGGGTTGTCGAGCAGCCCGAACGAGCGCAGCAGGACGAACAGCGGCAGCACCGCCACCGCGGGCGGGAACATCAGGCCCGCCGCGAACAGCGTGAAGAAGAACTCGCGGCCGCGGAAGGCGTAGCGGGCGAACGCGAACGCGGCCAGCGCGGCGGCCGCGACGGTGATCAGCGTGGTGGCGACGGCGATCAGCACGCTGTTGCCGATCTGCCGCCAGAACGTGTCCGACGACAGGATGCCGGTGTAGTTCGACACCTTCCACGGGTGCGGGAGCCCGGCGGGGTCGGTGGTGAGGTCGCCGGTGGTCTTGAACCCGGAGACGACGGCGTACAGCAGCGGGACGACGATGAAGGAGCCGAGCACCCACACCAGCGCGTGGCGGGACAGGCCCCGGACGGCGGCCGCCCTCATCGCAGCCCTCCCGCCGCGGTGACCGCGCCCTGCAGGTCGCGGCGCAGCGCGTACCGCTGGTACACCAGGGAGAAGACCATGCTGATGAGGAACATCGCCACGCTGATCGCGCTGGCGTAGCCCATCTGGTAGCGCTTGAAGCCGAACTGGAACATGGTGACGGCCATCGTCTCCGTGGAGTTGGTCGGCCCGCCGGTCGTGGTCACCCACACCAGGTCGAACAGCTGGATCGAGCCGATGACGGACAGGAACACGCTGATCCGCAGGGTGGGCGCGAGCAGCGGCAGCGTGACGGCGCGGAACCGGCGCCACGGCCCGGCCCCGTCGATCGCGGCGGCCTCCAGGACCTCGGACGGGACGCCCTGCAGCCCGGCGAGGTAGATCATCATGTGGAAGCCGAAGTACTTCCAGGTCATGACGGCGAACAGGGTGGGCAGCGCGGTGCCGGGGTCGGAGAACCACTTGCCGGCGAGGCCGCCGACCAGCGGCAGGCCGCCGACGAGCTCGTCGGCGAGGCCGCTGCCGGGCAGGAAGATGATGCCGAACAGCACGCCGGCGATCACCTCGGACAGGATGTACGGCGCGAAGAAGACCGCCCGGTACACCGCCCGGCCCCGCATCCGCTGGTTCAGCAGCACGGCGGTGCCGAGCGCGATCGGCAGCTGGACGGCCAGCGACAGCACGACGAGCAGCAGCCCGCGCCACAGGTCGCCGCGGAAGACCGGGTCGCCGGCCAGCTTGCGGTAGTTGCCGAGGCCGGCGAAGTCCTCGGGGCGCCCGAACCCGCCCCACTTGAAGAAGCTGGCGTAGAGGGCGACGGCGATCGGGATCAGGACGAACAGGAAGAACAGCAGCAGCGCCGGCAGCAGGAACCAGGTGGTGGACGCCCAGCCGCGCAGCCGCCGCCCGAGCGGCGCCCGGGACCCCCGCTCGCGCGGGGTCCGGGCGGTGCGCCGCCGGTCGCCGGTCGCGGCGGGCAGCGTCAGGGGTTCGGTCATTGGCTCTTGGCCACCTTGGTGACCTGCTGCGCGACCTGCTCGGGCGTGCCCTTGCCGCCGATGAGCGCGGCGACGCTGTCGTTGACCTGCTGCCCGACGGCGGGCGGGAACGCCTGGTCGAGGTAGAGCTGGAATCCGGTGGAGGTGCCGAGCGCCTCGGCGACCTGCTTGCGGTTGGCGTCGGTGAGCGTGTTCTCCGCGCCCTTCACGACCGGCATGAAGGCGCCGGAGGAGACGAGCTCCCGCTCGTTCTGGGCGCTGAGCATGAAGGCGAGGAAGTCGATGGCCTCCTTCGGCGCGTCCTTGCCGAGAGCGTGGCCGTTGCCGCCGCCGAACACGTCGGTGAGGGCGCCCTGCCCGCCGTCCACGGCCGGGAACGGGAACCAGCCCTCGTCGTCGCCGAGGCCCTTGCCGGAGGCGTCCTTCTCCACCGTCGGCGCCCACTGCCCCATCAGCTCCATGGAGGCCTTGCCCGCGCCGACGCTCGCGGCCTCCCCGCCGGGGGCGTCGAACCCGGCGTTCTGGAAGCCGGGCTGGAACGGCTGCAGGTCGACGAGTTCCTTGAGGTGCTGCCCGGCGCCGACGAACGCGGGGCCGGTGAAGTCGTTCGTCTTGGCGGCCTGCTGCATCGCGGGCATGCCGCCGATGCGCATCGCGAGGTACGCCCAGTAGTACATGCCGGGCCACTTGTCCTTGCCGGCGAGCGCGATCGGGGTGATCCCCGCGGACTTGAGCTTGCGGACGTCGTCCAGGAACTCCGCCCACGTCTTCGGCGGCGCCTTGATGCCGGCCTTCTCGAAGTGCCGCTTGTTGTACCAGAACCCGACCATGCCCATGTCGTACGGGACGGCGTAGGTCTTCCCGTCGAACTGGTACGCCTTCAGCGACACCGGGGTGATGGTGTTCAGCAGCCCGGACGCGGGCGTGGTGATGTCCTTGACCAGCCCGGCGTCGATCTGCTGCTTGAGCACGCCGCCGCCCCAGGTGACGAAGATGTCGGGCAGCTTCCCGGAGGCGGTGAGCGCCGTCATCTTCGACTTGAACGCCTCGTTCTCCAGGTTGGTCAGCTTGATCTTCACGTTCGGGTGCGCGGCCTCGTACGCCTTGGCGATCTTCGGATAGAGCGTCTTGGACGGCTCGGTGGTGGCGATGTCCATCCATTCGATCGTGACCTTGCCGTCCGAGCCGGAGCCGCCGTCGCCGCAGGCGGCGAGCAGCGGCGCGGCGGTGACCGCGGCCGCCCCTGCGGAGACTGCGGTCAGGAACGAGCGGCGCGACAGGTGGGGGTTGCCCATGGTGGTCTCCTGGATGGGGTGGGCGACGGCCGGAGCGGAGGGCGATCCGCTCGAAACTTTTCGAAACTCTTCGAGGCTCCGTTGCCGTGGAACTCTAAGAACGCTCCCCCTCAGGGTCAAGGCCTGGCGGCCAGTTGACCGCAAACAGCGCGCCCAACTCGGCACCATCTCGGGCTAGGAGAGAGCGAAACATTGCGATA
Organism: Actinomadura montaniterrae; assembly: GCF_008923365.1. Classification (GTDB taxonomy): domain Bacteria; phylum Actinomycetota; class Actinomycetes; order Streptosporangiales; family Streptosporangiaceae; genus Spirillospora; species Spirillospora montaniterrae. The sequence goes on along the minus strand of NZ_WBMR01000266.1, from coordinate 5,792 downwards.
CTGTTCGCAATCGTTTCCTCGGGGAGGAGAGAAGCGTGCCCGTGCGCACCACCGACGAGATGCCGGATCCGCCGTCCCGGCCGACCCTGGCCGTCATCGCCGCCGAGGCGGGGGTCTCCCCCGCCACGGTGTCCAAGGTCCTCAACGGCCGCACCGACGTGGCCGCGGCGACCCGCGAGCGGGTGGAGGCGCTGCTGCGCACCCACAACTACCCCGGCCCCGGCGGCGTCGCCCGGCGCGCCCGCCGGTCCGGGCTGATCGACCTGGTGCTCGCCGGGCTGGACAGCCCGTGGGCGGTGGAGATCCTGCGCGGCGTCGAGGCCGAGTGCGCCGAGCACGGCACCGGCGTCGTGGTCTCGCTCGTCCGCGACGACGACGCCCGCCCGCCGAGCTGGCAGAACCTCCCCGCGCTGCACCACAGCGACGGCGTGATCCTCGTGACGTCCCGGATGACGCACCGGCAGCGCGCCCAGCTGGAGAAGGCGGGCGTCGGCCTCGTCCTGGTCGACCCGGTGAACCTGCCGGACACCGACATCGCCAGCGTCGGCGCCACCAACTGGGCCGGCGGCCTCGCCGCCACCGAGCACCTCATCGGCCTCGGCCACCGCCGCATCGGGATGATCGGCGGGCCCGCCGACATGCTCTGCACGCAGGCCCGCGTGGACGGCTACCGGACCGCGCTGGAGCGCGCCGGGATCGAGGTCGACAAGGACCTCGTCCGGTACGGCGACTTCCACCACCGCGGCGGCTTCGCCCGCACCCGCGAGCTGCTGGAGCTGCCCGACCCGCCGACCGCGATCTTCGCCGGCAGCGACGAGCAGGCCATGGGCGCCTACCAGGCGGCCCGGCTCGCCGGCCTGCGCATCCCCGAGGACCTCAGCGTCGTCGGCTTCGACGACCTGCCGACCTGCGAGTGGCTGTCGCCGCCGCTGACCACCGTCCGGCAGCCGCTGGAGGAGATGGGCCGCGTCGCCGCGCGCACGCTGCTCCAGCTGCTGGACGGCCGCCCGCCGCTCACCCCGCGCGTGGAGCTGGCCACCGACCTGCGCGTGCGCGGGTCCACCGCCCCGCCGCCCCGCACCACGCCGCTCCCCACCCCGCCGGCCCGTACGGAGGAACGATGACCGAAGCCGTCCCGGCCGCGCGCGCGGCCCGCGAACCGTGGCGGGACCGCGCGCTGCCGGCCGCCGCGCGGGTCGCCGACCTGCTGGCCCGGATGACGCCGGAGGAGAAGGCGGGGCAGCTCGCCGGCTTCTGGGCGATGCCCGCCGAGCCCGGCGAGCCCGTCGCCCCGATGGAGGACGACTCGCACGAGGACGCGCCGTCCCTGGACGAGGTGGTCGGCCACGGCCTCGGCCAGCTCACCCGCGTGTTCGGGACCGCGCCCGTCGCGGCGGCCGAGGGCGCGGCGCGGCTGCGCGACCTGCAGCGCCGCGTCGCCGCCGGCAACCGGTTCGGCATCGCCGCGATCGCCCACGAGGAGTGCCTCAACGGCTTCATGACCTGGGGCGCGACCATCTTCCCGAGCCCGCCCGCGTGGGGCGCCACGTTCGACGCCGGGCTGGTCGAGGAGATGGCCGCCGCGATCGGCGCGGGCATGCGGGCGGCGGGCGTCCACCAGGGCCTCGCGCCGGTGCTGGACGTCGTCCGCGACCCGCGCTGGGGCCGGACGGAGGAGTGCGTCGGCGAGGACCCGTACCTCGTCGGCGTCCTCGGCACCGCCTACGCGCGGGGGCTGGAACGGTCCGGCGTCGTCGCGACGCTCAAGCACTTCGCGGGCTACTCCGCGTCCCGCGACGGCCGGAACATGGCGCCCGCGCCGATCGGGCCGCGCGAGTTCGCCGACATCGTCCTCGAACCGTTCGTCATGGCGCTGCGCGGGAGCGGCGCCCGGTCCGTCATGCACTCCTACACCGACGTGGACGGCATGCCCGCCGCCGCCGACGAGCGGCTGCTCACCGGCCTGCTCCGCGGCGAGCTCGGCTTCACCGGCGTCGTCGTCGCCGACTACTTCGGGATCTCGTTCCTGGAGAGCCGCCACCGCGTGGCCGGTTCGCGGGGCGAGGCCGCTGCCGCCGCGCTGCGCGCCGGCGTGGACATGGAGCTGCCGACCGTCCGCTGCTACGGCGCGCCGCTGATCGAGGAGCTCGCGCGCGGCGCCGTCCCCGAAGAGCTGCTCGACCGCGCCGCGGGACGCGTCCTGACGCTCAAGGCCGGTCTCGGCCTGCTCGACGGCCCACCCGAGACGGCCGCCGAGACGGCGCCGGACCTCGACCCGCCCGCGCATCGGACGCTGGCCCGGCGCGTCGCCGAGGAATCGGTGGTGCTGCTGGCGAACGACGGCGTGCTGCCGCTGGCGTCCGGCACGCGGGTCGCGCTGGTGGGCCCGCTGGCGGACGACCCGTTCGCGATGCTGGGCGCCTACACCTTCCCCGGTCACGTCGGGCGCGGGCACCCGGAGCTGCCGCTCGGCGTGGAGGTCCCGACGCTGGCGGAGGCGCTCCGCGCGGAGGGCGCCGACCTGCGGGTCGCGGCCGGCGCGGACGTGCTGGTGCCCGACGACGCCGGCATCGCGGCCGCCGCCGCGGCCGCGCGGGACGCCGACGTGTGCGTCCTCGCGCTCGGCGACCGCGCCGGGATGTTCGGCCGCGGCACCTCCGGGGAGGGCAGCGACGCCCCGACCCTCGCCCTGCCGGGCCGGCAGGGCGACCTCGCCGCCGCCGTCCTGGACACCGGCACGCCGACCGTCGTCGTGCTGTTCACCGGCCGCCCCTACGCGCTGGAGGGCGTCGCCGGCCGCGCCGCCGCGATCGTCCAGGCGTTCTTCCCCGGGCAGGAGGGCGGCCCCGCGGTCGCCGGGGTGCTGTCCGGGCGGGTCGAGCCGTCCGGGCGGCTGCCGCTCAGCGTGCCGCTCCGCGCGACCGGGCCGTCCGTCCCCTACCTGCGCTCGGCGATGGACGGCGCGCACGACTGGAGCACCGTCGACCCCGCGCCGCTGTACCCGTTCGGGCACGGCCTGACCTGGACCCGGTTCGAGTACGCCGACCTGCGGGCGGACGAGCGCGCCGGCACCGGCGGGACGGTCACGGTCAGCGCCGTCGTCCGCAACGCCGGCGACCGCGCGGGCACCGAGGTCGTGCAGCTGTACCTGTCGGACCCGGTCGCGTCGGTGGTGCGGCCGGAGCGCTGGCTCGCCGGGTTCGCGCGGGTCCGGCTGGAGCCGGGCGAGGCGGCCCGCGTCGCGTTCGAGGTGCACGCCGACCGGACCTCCTTCACCGGCCCGGACCTGCGCCGCATCGTCGAACCCGGCGTCATCGAGGCGGCCGTCGGGCGGTCCAGCGCCGACCTGCCGCTGCGCGGCTCGTTCACGCTGGACGGCCCGGTCCGCGAGCCCGGCCGGGACCGCGTCCTGACCGTCCCGGTGGAGGTGACGCGGCTGTGAGGCGGTTCCGCAACCCCGTGCTGCCGGGCTGCCACCCCGACCCCTCGGTCTGCCGGGTGGGCGACGACTTCTACCTGGTGACGTCGACGTTCGAGTGGTTCCCCGGCCTGCCGGTGCACCACAGCCGCGATCTGGTTCACTGGCGGCCGATCGGCCACGCCCTCGACCGGTCGGAGCAGCTCCCGCTGGACGGCGTCCCCGCGTCGGGCGGGCTGTACGCGCCGACGCTGCGGCACCACGACGGCACGTTCTACCTGGTCTGCACGCTGGTGGACGGGACGGAATGGTCGGGGCACTTCGTGATGACGGCCGCCGACCCGTCCGGGCCGTGGTCGGACCCGGTGCGGCTGGAGGGCGACGGCATCGACCCGTCCCTGTTCTTCGACGGCGACGGCCGCGCCTGGTGCACCGGCACCCGGCCGACCGGGCGGTACGAGGGGCACACGGAGATCTGGCTGCGCGAGTTCGACCCGAAGTCGCTGTCGCTCGTCGGCGACGAGCACGTGATCTGGGACGGGGCGCTGAAGGGCGCGATCTGGTCGGAGGGCTCCCACCTCTACCGCATCGGCGGACGGTACTACCTGCTGACCGCCGAGGGCGGCACCGCGATGGACCACGCGGTGGTGGTCGCGCGGGCCGACCGCGTCACCGGCCCCTACGAGGGGAACCCCCGCAACCCGGTGCTGACCCACCGCGACCTCGCCGCCGGTCATCCCATCGTCGGGACGGGGCACGCCGACCTGGTGGAGACGCCGGACGGCGAGTGGTGGATGGTCCTGCTCGCCATGCGCCCGCACCACGGGGACCGGTGCGCCCTCGGCCGGGAGACGTTCCTCGCCCCGGTCGCGTGGGAGGACGGCTGGCCGGTCACCGGCGGACGGGTCGAGGCGGAGTACCCCGTGCCGTCGCTGCCGGAGCGTCCGTGGCCCGCCGTCCCGGCGTGCGACCAGTTCGACGGGCCGGAGCTCGACCCGTCCTGGACCATGCTGCGGACGCCCCGCGAGCAGTGGTGGAGCCTGACCGACCGTCCCGGGCACCTGCGGTTGCGGCTGCGCCCGGAATCGCTCGCCGACGTCGCCAACCCGTCCTTCCTCGGACGGCGGCAGCGGCATCAGGAGTTCGCCGCCTTCACCGCCCTCGACTTCACGGCGGCCGACGATGAGGAGGCCGGGCTCGCGCTCGTGCAGAACGACCGCTTCCACGTCGTGCTGGGCGTGACGAGCGGCGGGCTGCGGCTGGCCAAGCGGGAGCAGGGCGTCACGACCGTCCTGGCCGAGGCGCCGGCCGTGTCCGGGGTCGTCGGGCTCGGGTTCGAGGCCCGCGGACGCTGGTACCGGGCGTCCTACTCCCCGCGTCCGGGGCACTGGGCGCCGCTGGGCGACCCCATCGACGGCGACTTCCTGACCAGCCAGGTCGCGGGCGGTTTCACCGGCGTCCTCGTCGGCCCCTACGCCACGTCCAACGCCCGGCCCAGCACGAACCACGCCGACTTCGGCTGGTTCGAGTACGTCCCGCTCTAGAGCAGCAGCGCCGGGTCGGCGATCACCCGCTCGATCACCAGGCCGGCGGCGCCGAGGACGGCGGCGCCCTCGGCCAGCCCGGACACCTCGACCGGCGGGACGCCCCGGCGCAGCGACCCCGGTCCGGCGGCGAGGACGTCCCGGAGCGGCGGGCGGATCCACTCGGCGAGCGGCGAGAAGACGCCGCCGAGGACGATCGCGTCCGGGTCGATGAGGTTCACGACGGACGCCAGCGCGCCGCCGAGCGCGCGGCCCGCGCGGTCCACGGCGGCGAGCGCGGCGGCGTCGCCCGCGTTCAGCCGGTCGAGGAGCGCGTTCACCGAGCCGTCCGGGCCGGTGACCGTCCGGGCCTGCGGGATCCCGGCGGCGCGCAGCATCGCCTCCTGGCCCGCGACCTGCTCCAGGCAGCCGCGCCCGCCGCACGAGCAGGGCGGGCCGGACGGGTCGGCGACCAGGTGGCCGAGCTCGCCGGCGAAGCCGTGCGCGCCGCGGAAGACCCGGCCGTCGACGACGATGCCGGCGCCGATCCCGATCTCGCCCGACACGTGCACGAAGTCGCCGAGCCGCGCGCCGCCGCCGAACCACAGCTCGCCGAGCGCGGCGAGGTTCGCCTCGTTGTCGTACTCGGCGGGCAGCGGCGCGGCGCCGGCCGGCAGGGCGACGGGGACGTCCGTCCAGCCGAGGTTCGGGGCGTGCCGGACGACGCCGTGCTCCCGGTCGAGCAGGCCGGGCAGCGCGACGGCGGCGCCGGCGACCGCGAGGCCCTGGCCCGCGACCGCCGCGACGGCCTCGGCGGCGAGCGCCGCCAGCGCGGCGAGGACGTCGGCGGG
>NZ_WBMR01000265.1 GCF_008923365.1 Actinomadura montaniterrae | reverse complement strand
GGCCGCCTCAAGCAATGGCGCGGCATCGCCACCCGCTTCGACAAGCTCGCCCGCAACTACAGAGCGGCAATCGTCCTAGTCACAGCACTGCTCTGGATCAACGCATGATCCACTGGACACGACCTAGGCCCGCGGAGTAGCAGCCGGTGCTGGCACAGGCGGTCTCGACCGGGTGAGGGACCGCGCCCGGTCGGTTCTCGTGTCAGTGTCGGAGGCCGTCGATGGTGGCGGGGGCGAGGAGGATTCCGGCTCGGGATGCGCCGTGCATGGTGGTGTCGGCGATGCTGGCGGCGGTGAAGTCGGCGGCGTCGAGGACGGCGTTGACGAAGAGAACGTGGTGGACGGTGGCGTTGCGGAACCGGGCGCGGGTGAAGTCACCGCGGGACAACACGGCCCACTGAAGGTCGGCCTCGTCCAGGAGGGCGCCGGTGAAGTCGGCGCCGACTGTGGTGATCTTGTTGAGCCGGGCGCCGGTGAGATCGGCTCCGGACAGGTCGGCGTGGTCGAGTTCGGCGCCGAACAGGTCCACGCCGCGCACGTCGCGCCCGGCCAGCGGGGCGCCCTGCAGGTCGGTGTAGTTTCCGTCGCTGGCGGGATAGCGGGCGTCGGTCCAGTCGTCGCCCCGTTCGGCGGCGCGGATGACGTCCTCGAGGTTGGCGGCCTGTTCGGGGTCGGACCAGCGGGCGCGGGCGGCGTCGCGTTCGCGTGCCAGGGCCGACAACGCCTCGCCATGCCGAGGTGAGGTCGCCTGCCAGGTCGTCGCGGGGTGGCTGTTCCGCATGCCGGTGGTGACGGCTGCGTCGAAGGCGGCCGGATCGGTGAGGTTGCCGGTCCAGATGCCGCCGGTGAGATCCGCGCCGGTCAGGTCGGCGCCGCTGAGGTCGCAGGTGAGGACGGTCGTTCGGACGGCACGCAACCCCGACGCGCGGCATGCCGTAAGGCGCGCGTCGGACAGCCGGCTCGCCGACAGGTCGGCGTCGACGAGCACGGCCCCGGACAGGTCGGTGTGGCGTGCGCTGACGTCGAGCAGTGCCGCCCCGGTGAGGTCGGCTCCGGACAGGTCGGCGAAGTCCAGAACGGCCCTGGTCAGGTCGATGCCGGTGAGGTCGCGGCCGGCCAGCGGCGCGCCGCCGAGGTCGGTCTCCAGCTCGAACGGCGGCCGCTCGCCCAGGGCCGCCGCCCAGTCGCCACCGGTCAGCGCCTCCTCGAGCGCCTCCTCCAACCGCGCGGCCATGAGGGGCTCGGCCCAGCGCTCCATGCGCCACACCGTCGCGGCCGCGTTGATGGACAGCATTCGCCGATTCTCCTACGCGCCGGGCGGCCAGTGGTGCATGGGCGCACTCGGCGGGTAGCCGATGCCGTGCAGGAAGCCGTTGACGTTGTGGAACAGCTTGTTGGCGTGTTCGTGCTGGTCGAACAGGTTGGTGAGCGCCTCGTGGGTGAGGTCGTCGGGCAGCCTGCGTTCGAGCCGGGAGATCTCACGGTCCAGTGCGGGGATGATGTTGTTCTGCAGCGCGTTGCGGGCCTGCTGGAGGTCGTGGATGTGGCTGTACGGAACGTTCGTGACCGGTTTGCGCGCCACCACCACGCCCTGGGACTCGAGTCTCGCGGCCTTGAAGTGGTTGTGGTCGGTCTGGCGGTTGATCTTGCCGAGCGGATCGTCGGCGACGTTCTCCAGCTTGTTCATCGCCTGCTTCGCCTCCTGGCTCAGCCCGCTGTAGTCGGGGGCGAGCCCGAAGGGGGTCGGCCCATCGCCAGGGGTTGGGCACGTAGGCGTGCGGGTTGGGACCTCCCGCCAGGCCGATGGGATCGGCGCTGATGTAGCGAGCCGTCTCCGGGTCGTAGTAGCGGTGATAGTTGTAGTGGAAGCCGGATTCGTCGTCGTAATACTGGCCTGGGAAGCGCAGCGGGCATGGCACGCCGTCGCCCGGCGGGCAGCGCGGCGTGCTCGCCGCCCCCGCCCATCGCCCCGGCCGGGGATCGCGAATCACCGCCGTATGCGACACCGAGCTCGCCCGGCTGCCGGAGAGCGCCCGGCGGCTCGGCGCGGACGACGCCGTCCTCGTCACCGACCACCGCCGTCTCCTGGAACGCGACGACGTCGACGCCGTGCTCATCGCCACCCCCGACGACACGCACGCCGCGATCGCCATCGACGCCCTGCACGCGGGCAAGGCCGTCTACCTGGAGAAACCCCTCGCCGTCACCATCGACGACTGCGACGAGGTGCTCCGCGTCGCCGCGAAGACCGGGACGCGCCTGTACCTCGGCCACAACATGCGGCACATGGGCGTCGTCCGGCTGATGCGCGACATCATCCGGCGCGGCGACATCGGCGAACCCAAGACGGTGTGGGTGCGGCACTTCGTGGGACGCGGCGGCCAGTACTACTTCAAGGACTGGCACGCCGAACGCCGCCGCACGACCGGGCTGCTCCTGCAGAAGGCCGCCCACGACATCGACGTCGTCCACTGGCTGGCGGGCGGGTACACCGAGCGCGTGAACGCCCTCGGCGACCTCATGGTCTACGGCTCGCTGCCCCGTCGCCACGCCGACGAACCCCCCTCCGAGGGCTGGCTAACCGCTTCGCCCTGGCCACCGGCCAACTCCACCGGGTTCCACCACCACATCGATGTCGAAGACGTCTCCGTCATGAACATGCGATTGGACAACGGCGTCATCGCCGCCTACCAGCAATGCCATTTCAGCCCCGACTACTGGCGCAACTACACCGTCATCGGCACTCACGGACGTCTGGAGAACTTCGGCGACGAGGAGGGCGCCGTCGTCAAGGTGTGGAACAGCCGCCAGTCCGGCTATCGGCACGACCCCGACATCACCTACACCGTCCCACCGGCCACGGGAGAGCATGGCGGAGCCGACGGCGCCGTCATCGAGGAGTTCCTCCGTTTCGCGCGCGACGGCGGCCCCACCGACACCTCACCCGTCGCCGCCCGAATGAGCGTCGCCACCGCCTACCTGGCCACCCTCTCCCTCCGCGACAACGGCACCCCCCAAACCGTCCCCCACCTGGCCCCCGACCTGACCGCCTACTTCACCAACCACCAAACCCCACCAACTAGCAGCAGCCAAAGTGCGCCAATGCGCGGATAGGAAAGGATTTCTTGGAGGGGCGAACTTTTGCGGGCTTCTAGACATCCTGATGCGCGGGGCGGGCTACTGGTTCGGGAGAAAGCGGGTCGGATTGATCACGTGGCGGGGGGGCAACTTCGCGGGGGCGGGGCCGCATCTCATCCGGCACAGCGCGACCACGGAGGTTGCGCACCGGGAAGAGGAGCGGCGGCCCATGCGGAAGATCGTGATCAGCGGAGTTGTGGCGGCACTGGCGCTCGGGCTGACGGCGTGCGGCGGCAACGGCGACGGCAAGACCGCGGCGGCGGCGCCCTCTTCGCCCGCCGGGTCCCCGGCGGCGCCGAGCGAGACCTCGACGCCGGGCGGGACGTCCACGTCCACGCCGTCCACGCCGGGCGGTGCCTCGACGCCGCAGGGGTCGGGAAACCAGGGTGCCCCCGTCGTCCGGCACACGCCGGCCGCGCCGCAGGGCGGGCAGCAGATCACCACCAAGTGGGGACGGCTGCGCTACCTGGCTCCGGGCAAGTTCCTCGTCGGGAACGTCGCCTTCTTCACCGCGGACGACACCGTCCTGTACGTCGCCGGCGGTACCTGCCCCGACGGCTCCCCCACCCCGTCCGACGTCATGAAGTGCTCGCTCGACGGGTTCGAGCAGTGGGTGAAGGCCGCGCCGCACAACGCCAGCGTCCGCTTCTCCGGCCAGGCCGCCACCACCATCACCGAGACCCAGTAGGCGCGTGGCACGGCGTCGGGTCAGGAGAGCAGGAGGGGGACCCAGACGCCGATGTTGCCGAGGACCACGGTGATCATGGAGTACTGCAGGAACGAGTGCTTGCGCCAGACGATCCTGGAGAGGGCGACGAGCTGGGTGCTGAGGACGAGGCGGTTGCGCCGGCCGACGCCGTGTTCGAGGGCGGCGACGAGTTCGGCCGGGTCCCAGCGGCGCAGGTGGCCGAAGTAGACGTAGTTGCGCCGCCAGTTCCTGCGCGCCTCCATGCGGTTGAGCTGGGGGAAGACGGCGGCTCCGGCCAGCACGATGGCGCCGACCAGGAGGGCGACGCCCACACCGAAGGCCCAGGTCTCCAGGCCGGACAGGTGCCGCAGCCGCTTTCCCGACTGCGCGAAGACGACGATCATGCCGAGGATCGCCGTTTCCAGGGTGAGGACGACGGAGGCCTTGGCGTCCACTTTCGCGGTCCAGTCGTGCAGGGCCTGGTGGACGCGCCAGGCGTAGGTCTCGAAGGTCTCGTCACCGGGCTCGGACTGCCGGCCGGAATGGTTCGAGGTCTGCGTCATCGTCCCCCCACTGGTCGCCGGCTCCTTCTTTTGGACGACGTGGGGCGAACCGTGAGATCCGGTGGAACGGGAGTATGTCTCGCGGGTAACGGATGCCGCTGTGCGTGCGGCTAAAGGCGGAGGGCGCCTTTTGCGAGGTCGTGGGCGGTGAGGAGGGTGGTCAGGGCCAGGGCCGCCAGGGCGGGGGTGGCGGTGAGGGTCGCGGTTTGTGCTGCGGCGGCGGCCAGGCCGGTGCCGGTGAGGGCCAGGGCGGCGGTCAGGCGACGGGTGGAGGGGAGTGCGGCGGTGCGGGCGGCGCGGGCGATGAGGGTGCAGAGGCGGTAGGCGGTGAAGGCGAGCGTGGCCCAGTAGTAGGCGAACAGGGCGGCGGCGACGGGCGCGGGCGGGTGTTGCAGGGTGCCGGTCCGGGCGATGAGGAGCATCGCCAGGACGGCAAGGGCGGGGGCCGTCAGGGTGCGGACGGTCTCCAGGGCCAGGCGGCGGAGCGCTGACCAGTGCAGGGGCGGGAGCGGGGCGGCGAGGGCGGCGCCGAGCAGGACCGGGACGAGCCACACGCTGGTCGCGGGGTGGTTCGTGTCGGCGGTCAGGGTGGTCGACGGCGAGACGGCGCGCAGCAGCAGGGTCGACAGGGCGAGGACGGCGAAGAGGGCGACGGCGACGGTGCGGCGCGTCTGGCCGGTGCGGGGCTCGGGCCAGTCGGTGGGGTGGAGCCAGAGGCGGGCGGCGCCGGCGAGGGTGTCGGGCCAGGCGCGGAGGCCGGCGTCGCGGAGCGCGTCGTCGATCTCGGTGCCCCACCGCTCGCGGACGGGCGGCGGGTAGAGGGCGGAGGCCTTCATGCCGGGCCCAGGGCGCGGAGGCCGGCCTGGGAGACGCGGGCCATCTGCTCCAGTTCGGCGCGGAGGGTCGCGCGGCCGGCGTCGGTGATGCGCATGGTGCGGTGCCGTCCCTCGGACGCGTCGTCCGAGGGACGGATCAGCTCGCGGGCCTCGAGGCGGGACAGCGCGCCGTAGAGGCTGCCGGGGCCGAGCTTGCGGCCGGTGAGCTCCTCGATCGCGGTGTTGATGGCGTAGCCGTGCAGGGGGCCCTCGGCGAGGACGGTCAGGACGAGCATCTGGGCGTCGTTGCTGTGCACGCCCCCGAGTGTAGTACGAGACGCGATGCTACTTGCCGCGTAGTACGAGACGCGTACTATGACGGCCATGGAACGAACGGAACGGCCGCGCGCCGTGCCGGCGGGCCTCGCCCTGGCCTGCCTGTTCGAGGCGCTGACGGTCGTCGAGACGCAGGACGGGGGCGTCCGGGCGGCGAGCCCGTGGCAGGACGATCCCTACGACGTGGCCGTGTCGCTGGCCCAGTTCGCGGTGCCGATGCTCGCCGCGGTGATCGCGCTGCGGCTGCTCGCGTGGCGGGAGCCGGGCGGGCCGGACCGGGAGCGCCAGACGGTCCGGGCGGCGGGGGCGATGACCGCGCTGGTCGGGCTGACGCTGGCGTTCGAGTGGGCCGCCATCGGCGTGGTGCGGCGGTCGTGGACCGGATGGACGTGGGTCCTGGCCGGTGGGCTGGCCGTGACCTCGGTGTGCGCGGTGGTCGTGGCGGTGATGCTGGCGCGGTGCCGGGGGACGCGGGGACGGTGGCGGCATGACTGGCTCGGGGACGTCCTGCTGGTCGCGGCCCGGACGCCCGTGGTGCGGCGATGGGCCGCACCGGAGGCCGCCGACTGGGTGCGGCGGCACGCGCTGGGTGTGTTCGCGCTGGCCAGCGGCCTCGCCGCGGTCGGGATCGTCGGCGCGATGGCCGTCGGCGAACGCTGGACCAATCCGGGGCTCATCGCCTGGGCGCTCGCGGTCGAGTTCACGTCCAACCTGGCGTTCTGCCTGATCGGCAACGCGGTCGCCGGGTTCGTCGCGCGTCCGGAACGGCCGTGGACGCGGCGGGCCGGCGAGGCGTCGGCCGTGGCGGGGTGCGTCGCGGTCCAGCTCGCGGTGGCGTTCCGCGACGCGCTCTGGCCGGGGACGGTGACGTCGGTCGCGGACCTGGCCGTCCTCACGCTCGGCGCCGGGGCGGCCGTCACGGCCGTCGCCGGGGTCCTGCTCATGACGAAGGGGAGGCAATGGCAGCGGTGATCAGTGCGAGCGGGCTGTCGAAGCGGTACGGGCGGCGGCAGGCCGTCGGCGGGCTCGGCTTCGCGGTCGGGTCCGGGCAGGTCTGCGCGCTGCTCGGGCCGAACGGGGCGGGGAAGACCTCGACGATCCGGATGCTGGTGGGGCTGTCCCGGCCGGACGAGGGCGAAGCGCGGATCCTCGGCGAGCCGGTCGGGCTCGGGGCCCCGGTGCTGCGGCGCGTCGGGGTGCTCATCGATGGTCCGGCGTTCGTCCCGCACCTGTCCGGGATGGCGAACCTGAAGCTGCTGTGGACAGCCACGGGCCGGGCGTGGCCGCCGCCCGCGCTGGACGACGCGCTCGACCTGGCGGGCCTCGGCGCGGCGGCGAACCGGAAGGTGAAGGGCTACTCGATGGGGATGAAGCAGCGGCTGATGCTGGCGCAGGCGCTGATGCGCGCGCCGGACGTGCTGATCCTGGACGAGCCGGCGAACGGCCTGGACCCGGCGGAGGTGCGGGCGCTGCGGGAGCGGCTCGGGCGACTCGCTCAAGAGGGAGCGGCGGTGCTGGTGTCGAGCCATCAGCTGGCGGAGGTGCAGCAGCTCGCGACGCATGCCGTGGTGATGAACCGGGGGCGGCTCGTCGCGTCGGGCCCGCTGGACGAGCTGCTCGGCGGCGGCGACGCCTTCCGCGTCGAGGTGGACGACACCCGGCGGGCGGCGGCCGTGCTGCGGGAGGCGCGGAGCGTCGCGTCGGTCGCGGTGCGCGACGGCCATCTCGTCGTGACCGCACCCGGGACGCCCCCCGCGGAGTTCGTGGAGGCGCTGGTCACGGCGGGTGTCGGCGTCATGTCGGTGACCCGGGACGGCCGGTCGCTGGAAGAGGCGTTCCTGACCATGACCGAAGGGGAGGGCGAGCATGCTGCGCGTTGAACTGAGGACGCAGCTGCTGCGGATCCGCACGCTCGTCGCCCTGGCGTGCCTGGCCGCCGTGCCGGTCATCGCCGGGCTCGCGACCGCGTCGCACGCCGGGCACCGCAACGGAAGCCAGGGAGGGCTGTTCGGCGCGTCGTCGTTCTCCGCGCTCAACCACGCGATGGCGAGCCTGGAGTTCATCGGCCCGCTGCTGCTGCCGGTCGTGGTGGCGCTGCTCGCGAGCGCGATCGGCTCGTCCGACCGGGACTGGGGGACGCTGCGCTACCTGTACGTCGCGCCGGTCGGCCGGGCACGGCTGCTGGCGGGCAAGCTCGGCGCCGTCGCGGTCGTCACCGCCGCCGCGACCCTGTTCGTCCTGGTCGGCGGCGTCGGCGTCGGGCTGGCGCTGTTCGGCTGGCATCCGTTCCACATCATCGGCGCGCCCGATCTGTCCACGGGCGAGGCGATCGGGCGCGTCGGCGCGGCGTCCGGCTACACGCTGCTGTGCATGCTCAGCATCGCCGGGATCGCGTTCGCGCTCGGGCTGCTGCTGCCGCGCGGCGCGGAGGCGCTCGGCGCGTCCGTCGGGTTCGTGGTCGTGGCGAGCATCCTGAACGGGTCGCCGGTGCTGCGCGCCGTCCAGGCGGTCCTGCCGGTGCACTACTGGCAGGACTGGACGCACCTGTTCGACGCCGGCGGGACGGCCCACCTCGGAACCGGAATCGTCTGCCAGCTCGCCACGACCGCCGTCGCCGCCGGAGTGTCCGTGCTGATCCTGCTGCGGCGCGACCCGGCGGCCTAGCGGACATGCGCGGCGACGAAGTCCTCCCACGTGAGGGTGCCCTTGTCTGCGTCGTCCAGCGAGAGGTTCGCGGCGTCGCGGTAGGCGCGGCCCGCCTTGCCGGGCACGCGGACGGGCATCATCGGCCGGTGCTTGCCCGCCGCGTCGAGGTAGCCGCGGACGAGCTCGCCGATCCGGTACACCTTCGGGCCGGCCAGGTCGGGCACGCGCCCGGCGGGCTCGCCGAGCGCCAGCTCCACCAGCCGCGCGGCGACCTCGCGCGAGTCGACCGGCTGGAAGCGGACGCCGCCCGGCGCCGGGACGACCGGCAGCTTCGCCATCTTCCGCGCCATGGTGAACACCAGGTCGTGGAACTGGGCGGCGCGCAAGATCGTCCACGGCACGCCCGACTCCATCAGCGCCTCCTCCGCGCGCAGCTGCGTGCGCAGGTAGCCGATCGGGACGCGGTCCGCGCCGATCACCGAGATCAGCACAAAGTGCCGGACGCCCGCGCGGGCGGCGGCGCGGACGAGGTTCCGGGTCGCCACGTCGTCGCCCTTCGCGCCGCCCGCGAGGTGCAGGACGGTTTCGACGCCCTCCACCGCCGCGTCGACGCCCTCGTCCTTGAGCAGGTCACCGGTCACGTACCCGACGCCGGGGGCGTCCTCGTGCGGGCGGCGGCTGAGCACCCGGACGTCGCGTCCGGCGTCCCGCAGCAGGGGCAGGACGTGCCCGCCGAGAGTGCCGGTACCGCCGGTGAGCAGGATCTGCGCGCCCATGTCGTCCTCCTAGGCCGTTCTCATTGCGATCGACCACCTAGACGGGAGGCACGGCGCGGAACGTGACATGCCGCGCAGGGTGACCTGGGCCATGAAGGAAGGGAGCGCAGGGGCTAGCGAGTCGGGGGCCTCGCTAGCCCCTGCTGGGGAAATGGCGGTGGGGGTACCGGTAATGGCGATCGTCGCGGCGGTCCACGCTGACGGCGGCGGTCGGACGGTCCGCGCGGCAGGTGACGGTCATCGTGACGAACCGGCTGGACGACTGGAACCGGACGAAGACGGCTCCAGGGGGCGTGCGGTTGCTGTCGCCGACGCTGAAGTTCTGCGCGGGCGTCCAGGAGACGAGGAACGCGGCGCCGCCGTCGCAGCGGGCGACGATGTCCCCGGCCTCGGAGGCGAGGTTGGTGATGGCGGTGGTGACCTGGCGGGTGACGGTGACGGTCGGCGCGGGCCGGGGCTTGTCGCGCGGCAGCGGCGCGGACGGCGCGGGCGACGGTTCCGGCGGCGTGGGCGGGACGGCGAGCGCGGCGTCGACCTCGTCCGGCGTCATCGGCTTGACACCGCGTTCGGTGATGCCGGTGCCGACGGCGGAGATCGCGGCCATCCCGGCGCCGACTCCGAGCACGGCGGCCGCCGACCACACCATGGCGGCGAGCGCGCTGTGCTTGGACATGCGCGAACTGTCCCATATCGATGACTAAGGTTCGGTTAAGCCGCCCTTAAGGCGTCTATAGGGCCTTTATCGGCCGCTTTCCCGGTCTAGCGTGGCGCCGTGGCGCAACTGTTGCTGGTGGAAGACGACGCCGAGGTGCGCAGCAGGCTCGTCCGCGCGCTGGGCGAGCGCGGGCACGCGGTCGCGTCGGCGCCCACGGGCATGGACGGCATCCGGCGGGCGGTGAGCGCCCGGCCGGACCTGGTGATCCTCGATCTCGGGCTGCCCGACCTGGACGGCGGCGAGGTGCTGCGGATGCTGCGCGCGGTCAGCTCCGTCCCGGTGATCGTGGCGACGGCCCGCGACGACGAGCGGGAGATCGAGCGGATCCTGAACGCGGGCGCGGACGACTACCTGGTGAAGCCGTTCGGGGCGGGCCAGCTGGACGCGCGGGTCCGGGCGGTGCTGCGCCGGGCGGAGGACCCGGGCGCGGCGGCCCGGGAGGTGCGGGTGGGCGGGCTGCGGATGAACGCGGCGGCGCGGGAGGCGGCGCTCGACGGGCGGCCGCTGGAGCTGTCGCCGAAGGAGTTCGACCTGCTGTTCTACCTGGCGTCGCGGCCGGGGCAGGTGGTGTCGAAGCGGGAGCTGCTCACCGAGGTGTGGCACGTGCCGCTCGGCGGGGCGAACAAGACGATCGACGTGCACGTGGCGTGGCTGCGGCGCAAGCTCGGCGAGTCGGCGTCGCGGCCGCGGTACCTGCGGTCGGTGCGCGGCTCCGGCATCAAGATCGTCGATCCGTCGTGAGGCGGCACATCACGCTGCTGGTGGCGTCGACGGTGGTGCTGGTGCTGGTGGCGTTCCTCGTTCCGCTGTCGCTGCTGGTGCGGGACGTGGCGCGGACGCGGACGCTCGCGGCGGCGAACGTGCGGGCGCAGGCGCTGGCGCCGGTGGTGGCGGCGGGCGACCGGGCGACGGTCGAGGTGGCGCTGCAGCAGACGGCGTCGAGCGGCTATCCGATGACGGTGCTGTGGCCGGACGGGCGGTTCAGCGGCGCGCCCGCCGACCGGGACGCGGGGGTGCGGCTGGCGGAGCGGGGCCGGAGCCTGACCGTGGACACGCCGGGCGGCCGGGAGATCCTGGTGGCGGTGCTCGGCGGCCGCGGCGGGACGGCGGTGATCCGCGCGTTCGTCACGGACCGGCAGATGTTCGCGGGCGTCGGACGGGCGTGGGCGATCCTGGCGGGGCTGGCGGCGGGCCTGCTGGCGGTGAGCGTGCTGGTCGCGGACCGGCTGGCGCGGTCGCTGGTGCGGCGGATCACGAAGCTGGCGGCGCTGGCGAAGGGCATCTCCACCGGGGACCTGGAGGCGCGCATCGAGCCGGGCGGCCCGCCGGAGATCCGCGACGTGACGGTGGGGCTGAACGAGCTGGCGGGCCAGATCGACGCGCTGCTGTCCCGGGAGCGGGAGCAGGCCGCGGACCTGTCGCACCGGCTCCGCACGCCGCTGACGGTGCTGCGGCTGGAGGCGGAGACGCTACGGGACCCGGCGGAGGCGGGCCGGATCGGCGAGCAGGTCGACGTGCTGGAGCGGACCGTCACCGAGCTGATCAACACGACGCGGCGGCCGGTGCGCGCGGAGGCGCCGTGCACCGACGCGACGGCGGTCGTGGCGGAGCGGGTGCGGTTCTGGTCGGTGCTCGCCGACGAGCAGGACCGGCGGATGGACATGCGGATCCCGTCCGGCCCGCTGCTGGTCCGTGTGCGCGCGGAGGACCTGTCGGCGTGCCTGGACGCGCTGCTCGGGAACGTCTTCGCGCACACGCCGGAGGGCGGCGCGATGGGCGTGGCACTGGAGGCCCGCAGCGGCGCGGTGTACCTGACGGTGGACGACGCGGGCCCCGGGTTCGGCGGGCGGCATCTGCTGCGGCGCGGGGTCAGCACCGCCTCGTCGACGGGCCTCGGGCTGGACATCGTGCGGCGGACGGCGGAGGCGAGCCACGGCAGCCTCCAGCTCGGCGAATCCCCGGCCGGGGGCGCGCGGGTGATGGTCCGTTTCGGCGTCCCGCCGCGCGACGGCGCCCCGTCCTGACGGCACGCGGCCTTGGCCATTACGCGCCTTAGCCGACTCTTAACCCGTCCGAAGCGCCGCCTTATCGGGTGAGCCGCGACGCTGGCGGCGTGATGTCCCCTCCGCGGTCCGGCGGCGGATCCGTCCTGCCGCTGGCGAACCGCATCGTGCGGCTGGGCGGCGCCGGCGCGGGCGCCGTCCTGCTCGTGCTGTGCGCCGTGGTCGCGCAGGCGACGCGCGCGCCGGCGGGCCGTCC
>NZ_WBMR01000264.1 GCF_008923365.1 Actinomadura montaniterrae | reverse complement strand
CCCCGTCCCGGCCAGGATCTCCGCCAGGTGCATCACCCGGACGCCGCCGCGCAGCCGCGACAGCGCGCCGCCGATGTGCGCCAGGCAGCCGTTGTCGACCGCGCACACCACGTCCGCGCCGGTGTCGCGGACGTGCCGGACCTTGTCCGCCACCATCGCCACCGACACGTCGGCGTTCTTCATCGCGAACGCGCCGCCGAACCCGCAGCACTCGTCCGCGGCCGGCAGCTCCACCAGGTCGAGGCCCTTCACCGCGCGAAGCAGCCGCAGCGGCCGGTCGGCGACGCCGAGGGTCCGCGCGGACTGGCAGGACGGGTGGTAGGTGACGCGGTGCGGGAAGTAGGCGCCGACGTCCGTCACGCCGAGCACGTCCACCAGGAACTCGGTCAGCTCGTAGACGGCCAGGTCCTCGGCGGCCCGGGCCAGCGCCGGGTCGCGGGCCGCCCGCGCGATCCGCGGGTAGGCGTCGCGGACGGCGGCGGCGCACGACGCGGACGGCGCGACGATCGCCTCGGCGCCGTCGAACGCGGCGGTGAACGCGCGCGCCAGGCCGGCCGCCTCGCGGTGGTAGCCGGTCGTCCAGTGCACCTGGCCGCAGCAGGTCTGCCCGGGCGGGTACGCGACGTCGTGGCCGAGCCGCTCCAGCAGCGCCGTCACGGCCCTGCCGGTCGCGGGGAACAACGCGTCGTCGAAGCACGCGACGAACAGCGCGACCCGCATACCGGCCTCACCCCCCACGCCTCGCAAAGCCCGGTCCCCCGGGGGACATCGTAGGGCGCCCGGAGGCCGCGTCCGGGGGAAACGATCGCAGACACCGACCGGAACCGGGCGCCCCGGTAAGGAAGATCAAACCGGCGGGAACGTTTCCGGGACGTCGGCGTGTCGTTCTTCGTCCGTTATCGAGCGTGAGGGACGCTATGCCTGGCACCTCGGGGTGAGGCGGGTCACAGATCACCGGTACTCCGGAACCAAAGGACAATCGTCCCAACGGGCTATGGCCGGTCCGCGCGAACCGTTCCACACTGGGGTGCGTCATAAAGGGAAAGCACCACCACCGACCAGTAGTTGAGACCGGAGGCACGCCGATGTGCCCGCACCAGCCGCCCTGTCCCTCGCACAACGCGCCCGACCGCGACGCCGCCAGGACGCTCGCCGCCCACCCCGAGCAGGGGTGGAGCCTGCTGTGCAACGGCGTCGTGCTCTTCGAGGACACCGGCGAGCTGCTGCCCGACGGAGAGGTCATCGCACCGCACCGGCCGACGGACCTGAAGGCGCCGTCCGCCGCGTGACCAGTCTCCGACGGGGGACTAGTTCGAACGGGTGATCATCCTCGGGGGCACGCCCGCCCGACCACGCCCTCTGGGCCCGCACCAGGGCCCAGGGGCGTACTGCTGTCCGGGCCCCGTCAGCGGCGGGACGCCCGCGCCGGCGCCGCCGCCCAGCGCCGCAGCCACGGCTCCACCGCCCGGCCCACCTCGCCGGGGTCCTTGTTCAGGTCGTGCCGCTCCCCCGGCAGCACCGTGACCTGCGCCGCGTCCGCCGCGTCCGGCACCCCGAACGGATCCCGGTCGCCGTTGACGACCAGCACCTCCACGCCGGCGCCGCGCAGCTCGTCCACCCGGGTCTTCTCCGGCTTCCCGGGCGGATGCAGCGGGAACGCCAGCGCGACCACGCCCGCCGCGCCGGCCGCCGTCGCCGTCCGGCACGCGACCCGCGCGCCGTTGCTGCGGCCGCCCTGCACGAGCGGGACGTCCCCGTACCGCTCCCGCACCACCTCGACGATCTCCAGCCACGCCTCGTCCTGCTTGACGGCCGAGCCGGGCGCGCGGCGCCCGGCGAGCCGGAACGGCTGCATGACCCGCGCGACGGCGCCGTCCAGCCCGAGCGCGGCGTCGCGGACGGCCAGCAGGTCAGGCGCGTCCACTCCCCCGTTCGACCCGTGCGTCAGGACCAGCAGGAACGCCGGGCGGTCCGGCCCGTCCAGGGTCGCCTCGGCGGGCCCGTGAGCCGTCTGGATCCGCATGACGCCACGGTACCGGCCCGGCACGCCCGGTGATCGCGTGGGGCACACTGGACGGATGGAGATCATGACCGACAGCGAATGGCGCGCCTTCGTCATGGCGGGCACCCGCACCGGCAAGGCCGGCGTCACCCGCAAGGACGGGACGCCGCACGTCACGCCGATCTGGTTCGTCCTCGACGGCGACGACCTGCTGTTCACCACGTACCACGAGAGCATCAAGGCGCGCGTCCTCGCCCGCGACCCCCGCCTGTCGGTGTGCGTCGACGACCAGGCGCCGCCGTACTCGTACGTGATGATCCAGGCGGAGGCCCGGCTCACCGAGGACCTCGACGAGCTGCGCAGGTGGGCCACCGTCATCGGCGGCCGCTACATGGGCGCCGACCGCGCCGAGGAGTTCGGCGAGCGCAACGCTGTGCCCGGCGAGTTCCTCGTCCGCGCCCGCATCACCAAGGTCGTCGCCCAGCGCGACATCTCCCACTGAGGCGGGCGCGAGGTCAGCCGCCCGGCCGCTCCGGCGGGGGCCCGCCCATCGCCAGCCGCAGCCGCTCGGCGAAGCTCTCGTGCAGCAGCGGCCCCCACGGGTACCCGTCCGGGACCCGGACGGCGTCGCCGATCACCTCGCCGGCTCCTCCGGCGGGCTCCTGCTCGCCCGCCTGCCGGACGGCGAGCAGCGCGTACATGTGGTCGAGGGCGCCGAACGCCTCGCCGGCGAGCGCGGGCAGCGTCCCGTCGGTGACGGCCTGCTCGACGACCGGCTCCCACCACAGGTCGGCGGGGTCGGCGTCCTCGTCGCCGAAGTCGCGGCGCAGCCGGGCCCGGACCTGGCCGGCGACGCCCGGGTCGGCGAGCCCGCGCCGCCACACCTCCCCCGCCTCCGCGCCGCGCCCGCGCAGCGGCAGCGTGCGGGCCAGCAGCTCCGTCGCGAGCGGCCCGACCTCCGGGTCGGCTGGCTCGGACGCGTCGCCGAGCGCCGCGCCGAACGCGCCGACGGCCTGGTCGAGGTAGGAGATGCCGAGCGCGACGGCGAGCCGCGCGTACGCGTAGGGGGCGCCGTCCCGGTCGATCAGCCGGAGCCCGGCGGCCAGCACCCGCTGCGCGCGGGCGGGCTCGCCGCGCTCCAGCAGCCGCTGGGCGAGGTCGTGCGCGGCGGGCGGCCCGTACTCGGGGTCGCCCGTCCCGATCACGGCCTCCCAGTGCTCGCGCGCCTCCTCGAACGCGCCCGCGTCGTCGGCGAGCCGGGCGAGGGCGAGGTGGGCGGGCGGCAGGTACGCCGGGTTGCCGAAGTCGACGACGACGCGCCACGCGGGCGCCGCCTCGTCGTGCTCCCCGGCCCGCTCGTGGGTGAGCGCGAGGTGGTAGGCGGCGCGGGGCCCGTACTCGGGGTCGCCGGTGGCGATGGCGGCCCGGTCGGCCTCACGGGCGGCCTCGACGTCCCCGCCGTCGTCCAGCACGACCGCGAGGCCGAGCGCGGCCTGCGCCCGGCACGGGGTGTCGCCGAGGGCGAGCACCCGTTCGAACAGCAGCGCGGCCTCGCGGGCCGCACCGTTCTCCGCGAGGCTCCGCGCCTCCTCGCACAACAGGGCCGGATCGTCGGCCGCGGACTCGCTCATCGGTCTTCTGCCCTCTGGGGGTCGGGGTCCGCCCAGAGCCTAGCGACCGGATACCGCCCCGTCCCGGCCGACACTCGAAAACCCCACCGAGATCACGAATCGGAGCGGCACGCCCCTCCAGACCTCAGCCAGCGGCCACGGGCAGGCACGCGGAGCGAGTGCAGCGAGCGCAGCGGCCCCCCCCCCCGCCGCCCGCCGGGGGGCCGGGGCCGCGCCAGCGGAGCGGGAAACGCGTCGTCCGTCGTGACGGGGGTTTTAGGGGGTCGCTCCCCTAATCTTCAAAGGCCTCCGGCGGGGGGCAGGAGCAGACGAGGTTGCGGTCGCCGTAGGCCTGGTCGATGCGGCGGACCGGCGGCCAGTACTTGGTCTCGCGGAGGGCGGGGACGGGGTAGGCGGCCTCGTCGCGGGTGTAGGCGTGCTTCCAGTCGTCGGAGACGAGGCAGGCGGCGGTGTGCGGGGCGTTCTTGAGCGGGTTGTCCTCGCGGTCGTAGCCGCCGTCGGCGACGCGCTGGATCTCCCGGCGGATCTCGATCATGGCGTCGCAGAACCGGTCGAGCTCGGCGAGGTCCTCGGACTCGGTGGGCTCGATCATCAGGGTGCCGGCGACGGGGAAGGAGAGCGTCGGGGCGTGGAAGCCGTAGTCGATGAGGCGCTTGGCGACGTCCTCGGCGGTGATCCCGGTCTCCTTGGTGATCTTGCGGAGGTCGGCGATGCACTCGTGCGCGACGAGGCCGTTGCGGCCGGTGTAGAGGATCGGGTAGTGCGGGCCGAGGCGGGCGGCGAGGTAGTTCGCGCCGATGATGGCGCCCTCGGTGGCGGCGCGCAGGCCGTCCGGGCCCATCATCGCGATGTACGCCCAGGAGATCGGCAGGATGCCCGCGGAGCCCCACGGGGCGGCGGAGATCGGGCCGACGCCGGTGCCGGCGGGGCCGGCCTCCTCGCGCAGCGGGTGGTTCGGCAGGAACGGGGCGAGGTGCTCGCGGACGCCGATGGGGCCGACGCCGGGGCCGCCGCCGCCGTGCGGGATGCAGAACGTCTTGTGCAGGTTGAGGTGCGAGACGTCGGAGCCGAACTCGCCGGGGCGGGCGAGGCCGACGAGCGCGTTGAGGTTGGCGCCGTCGACGTAGACCTGCCCGCCCGCCTCGTGGACGGCGGCGCACACGTCGGTGATCGACTCCTCGAACACGCCGTGCGTGGACGGGTACGTCACCATGATCGCGGCGAGCCGGTCGCCGTGCTTGGCGATCTTGGCGTGCAGGTCGTCGAGGTCGACGTTGCCGCCCTCGTCGCACTTGACGACGACGACGCGCATCCCGGCCATGACGGCGCTGGCGGCGTTGGTGCCGTGCGCCGAGGACGGGATGAGGCAGACGTCGCGGTGCTCGTCGCCGCGGGAGGCGTGGTAGCCGCGGATGGCGAGCAGGCCCGCCAGCTCGCCCTGCGATCCGGCGTTGGGCTGGACGGACACCTTGGCGTATCCGGTGATCTCGGCGAGCGCGTCCTCCAGCTCGCCGATCAGCTCGACGTACCCGGCGGCCTGGTCGAGCGGCGCGAACGGGTGGACGTTTGCGAACTCCGGCCAGGTGATCGGCTCCATCTCGGCGGTGGCGTTCAGCTTCATCGTGCAGGAGCCGAGCGGGATCATCGAGCGGTCGAGCGCGATGTCCTTGTCCTGCAGCTTGCGCAGGTAGCGCAGCATCGCGGTCTCCGAGCGGTGCGCGTGGAAGACCGGGTGGGTCAGGTAGGGGCTCTCGCGGCGCAGGCCGTCCGGGACGGCCTCCTGCGCGCCACCGGTCTCGGCGGGCACCCCGAACGCCTCGAGGACGGCGGTGACGTGCTCGGGCAGCGTCGTCTCGTCGCAGGCGACGGCGACGTGGTCGGGGCCGTCCGGGCGCAGGTTGACGCCCCGCTCGCGGGCGGCCTCGACGACCTCGGCGGCCCGGCCCGGGACCTTCGCCAGGACGGTGTCGAAGAACGCGCCGTGGACGACCTCGACGCCGCCGGCGCGCAGGCCCGCGGCGATCTCGGCGGCGCGGCGGTGCGTCCGCTGGGCGATCGCGGCGAGCCCCTCGGGGCCGTGGTACACGGCGTACATGCTCGCCATGACGGCGAGGAGGACCTGCGCGGTGCAGATGTTGCTGGTGGCCTTCTCGCGGCGGATGTGCTGCTCGCGGGTCTGCAGGGCGAGGCGGTACGCGGTGGCGCCGTCGGCGTCGACGGACACGCCGACGAGGCGTCCGGGCAGCTGCCGCTGGATGCCCTCGCCGACGGCCATGTAGCCGGCGTGCGGGCCGCCGAACCCGTAGGGGACGCCGAACCGCTGCGCGGAGCCCACGGCGATGTCGGCGCCGGACTCCCCCGGCGGCCGCAGCAGCGTCAGGGCGAGCAGGTCGGCGGCGACGACGACCTTCGCGCCGCGCTCGTGCGCCTGCGCGGTGAGCGGCTCCAGGTCGCGGACGGCGCCGGACGCGCCCGGGTACTGCAGCAGGACGCCGAAGAAGTCGCCGTCGGGCAGCCCTTCGGACAGGTCGGCGACGGCGACCTCGATGCCGAGCGGGATGGCGCGGGTCCGCACGACCTCGATCGTCTGCGGGAGCGCGTCGGCGTCCACGAGGAAGGTCCCGGGCTCCTTGCGCTTCGACACCCGGTGCGCGAGCGCCATCGCCTCGGCGGCGGCGGTGCCCTCGTCCAGCATGGAGGCGTTGGCGACCGGCAGGCCCGTCAGGTCGGACACGACCGTCTGGAAGTTCAGCAGCGCCTCGAGCCGGCCCTGCGAGATCTCCGGCTGGTACGGGGTGTAGGCGGTGTACCAGCCCGGGTTCTCAAGCACGTTGCGCAGGATCACGCCCGGCGTGATCGTCCCGTGGTAGCCGAGGCCGATCATCGAGGTGAGGACGGTGTTGCGGGACGCGAGCTCGCGCAGCCGGGCCAGCGCGGCGGTCTCGCTCAGCGCGGGCGGCAGCTCCAGCGGCCGGGACGTGCGGATCGCGGCCGGGACGGCGTCGTCGATCAGCGCCTCGGCGCCGGAGTAGCCGATGGCGGCCAGCATCCGGGCCCGCTCGTCCGGGGACGGGCCGACGTGCCGGTCGGCGAACGTGGAACGGGGGTGCTGCGGCGAGGCCACGGGGGCGAAGAACTGGGCGGTCATGGAGAGCCTCCTGGCTGCTGCGGTCGCTCAGGGCCGCCGCCGGCAACGGGCCGGCGGCCGGTCTCCCCCTCTGTCATCGGCACCTGAGAGCTTCCCCCGCCAGGCGGGATTTCCCCTTCGGTGAGCCGCCCCTCCCCGGTCAGGGGGATCGGCGCCTGCTTTCCAGAGGTGCCTCGCCCGCGCGGTCCTTTTGCCTGAGAGGTTCCGGGGAGGTTGCCCCTTCGGCGCCCCACGCTGGCCGCATGGGGTCTCTCCCGCGCAGGGTCGACGGCATGTCCGGAACAAACCCTACCCAACCCTCGGCCCGGCGATCGTCGGGCGCCCCCGCGAACCGCCGTATTGTCGGCGCCGGCCGCCGCGCGGAGCCGGGGTGATGGACGGTCCGGGCATGTACCGGCAAGTACGATGTGCACAGCTCACCGGGGCGGCCGCGGGCCGGGCGCGCCCACCGGGCGGACGGGGCGCCGCGCCGTCCGCACGGCGGACCGGGGGGCGCCGTTGGACGGCGCGCCGCCGGCCCTGGGACGCTGATCAGGATGGCGGACGGTCAGGGCGGCGGTACGGCGTGACACAGACCCACGGCGGGGCGGTGCGCCCGGCGACGGGCGCGACCGCCGGCGTCCCCGTGGACGAGCCCGCCCAGCCGGACCGGATCCGCCGGTCCGCGGACGCGATCAGGTTCGGGGTGTCCTGCGTCGCGCTGGCCGTGGTGATGCTGCTGGTGTCGATCGCCCAGCAGACCACGCACGGGCTGCAGACCGACATCGCGCAGGGCACCGCGCACGCCCCGCGCCTGCTGCTGTCGTTCGCCACGCTGGCCTCCAGCTTCGGCGTGCTGACCGTGCCGATCGCGTTCGCGGTCGAGCGGCTGTTCCGCAAGGACGGCAT
The DNA here is from genome assembly GCF_008923365.1 of Actinomadura montaniterrae. Classification (GTDB taxonomy): domain Bacteria; phylum Actinomycetota; class Actinomycetes; order Streptosporangiales; family Streptosporangiaceae; genus Spirillospora; species Spirillospora montaniterrae. The sequence goes on along the minus strand of NZ_WBMR01000264.1, from coordinate 4,275 downwards.
GCGGGTCGCGATCGCGTTGCTCGCCGCCGTGATCGCGTTCGGGATCACCGTCGGGCTGGACGACTGGGTGACGAGCGCGGCGCCCGGCGGGGTGCTGGACTCGCTGATCTGGGGCGGCACCACGACCGCGCCGGTGCACACCGACATCGCCCCGGTGATCGCGTTCGTCACGGCGGTCGGGATGGCGGGCCGGACCCGCTGGCAGGCGGTGACGTGGACGCTGATCGGGCTGGCCGCGCTGACCGGGCTGACCGCGTCGTACGCGTCGGTCGCCGCGCTCGCCGCCACCTACCTGCTCGGCCGGGCGATCGGCTACGGCACCCTGTACGCGGTCGGCACGCCCAACCCGCGGCCGACCGGCACGACGGTGGTGTCCACGCTGGAGCGGCTCGGGCTGTGCCCGCGCCGCGCCGCCCGCCTCGACGACCCCGGCGACGCCGGCGCGGACCGCCGGTACGGCGTCGTCCTCGACCGGGACGACGCGGGGTGCCGCGCGCCGGGCGAGCGGCGGCCCGGCCGGTGGGATCTGGAGGTCCGGGTCCTGGACCGCGACCAGCAGACCGCCGGGCTGCTGTACCGGATGTGGCGGACGCTGCGGCTGAGCCGCACCACCACGGGCCGGGCGCTGCGGCCGCTGCGCCGCTCCCTCGAACTGGAGTCCCTGATGGCGTACGCGGTGGCCGCGGCGGGCGCGCGCACCCCGCGGCTGGTGGGGACGTCGGAGGTCGGCACGGAGGCGGCGCTGCTGGCCTACGAGCACGTGCCGGGGCGGCGGCTCGGGGACGTCCGGGACGAGGAGGTCACCGACACGCTGCTCGCCGACGTGTGGCGGCAGTTCCGGCGGCTGCAGGAGGGACGGCTCGCGCACCGGCGGCTGGAGGAGGACGCGATCCTCGTCGGTGACGACGGCCGCGCCTACCTCACCGACATGCGGTCCGGGGAGATCGCCGCCGGTGACCTGGCGCTGCGGCTCGACCTGGCGCAGCTGCTCACCACCGTGGCGCTGCGCGCGGGCCCGGAGCGCGCCGTGCGGACCGCGGCGGCGGCGCTCGGCGAGGACGCGCTGCCGGCGGCGGTGCCGCTGCTGCAGCGGGTGGCGCTGTCGCGGTCGACGCGGACGGCGCTGCGCCGCGACCGGGAGCTGCTCACCCGGATCCGGGAGCAGATCGTCGCGCTGAAGCCGGAGACGGAGGCGGCGCCGGTCCGGCTGGAACGCTTCCGGCCCCGGACGATCTTCAGCATCGTCGGCCTGTCGGTCGCCGGGTACATCGTGATCCCGCAGGTCGGCAGCCTCGACTTCGCCCACCTGCTGTCGACGGTGACCTGGCACTGGCTGCTGATCGCCCTCGCCGGGTCCGCCGCCACCTACCTCGCGGCGGCGTACATGCTGCTGGGGTTCGTTCCGGAGCGGCTGCGGCTGGGGCGGACCGTGCTGGTGCAGGTCGCCGCGTCGTTCGTGCAGCTGGTCGCGCCGGCCGCGGTCGGCGGCGTCGCGATCAACACCCGGTTCCTGCAGAAGTCCGGCATCCGCTCGGGCCTCGCGGTCGCGAGCGTGGGCGCGTCCCAGCTGGTCGGCCTCGTCGTGCACGTGCTGCTGCTGGCGCTGTTCGGCTTCCTCACCGGCTCCACCCACAACGCCACCAAGGACCTGGCGCCGTCCCGCACGATCATGATCGTGGTGCTGGCTCTGGGGCTGGCGGCGGGCGCGGCGCTGACGATCCCGCGGGTGCGGCGGTTCGCCACGTCCCGGCTGCGGGCGATGTTCTCCGGGGTGGTGCCGCGGCTCGTGGACGTCCTGCAGTCGCCGCGCAAGCTCGCCACCGGCCTCGGCGGGACGGTGGGGCTGACGGCGGCGTACGTGCTGTGCCTGGACGCCTCGATCCGGGCGTTCGGCGGGTCGCTGCACTGGACGGCCGTCGTGGTGGTGTTCCTGACCGCCAACGCGGTCGGGTCGGCGGTCCCGACGCCGGGCGGGCTCGGCGCCGTCGAGGGCGCGCTGACGCTGGCGCTGACGATCTCGGGGCTGACGGCGGAGACGGCGACGTCCGCGGTGCTGCTGTACCGCCTGCTGACGCTGTGGCTTCCGGTCCTGCCGGGCTGGGCGGCGTTCGCCTATCTCCAGCGGAAGGAAGCGATCTGAGGGGGACGATCCCTGGGGGAGTTTGGGGGGAGTTCGTGCCGGAGGGGGTCAGCCGGTGCGGCGGGCGCGCCGCCGGTTCGCCAGCTCATCGTGGGGGTGTTCGAGAGGGTCCAGGTCGTCGGTGGCGGCGCGTTCGCCGGGAAGCTCCGCCAGGCTCCCCTCCACCTCCTGCCACACCCGTCCGAGCGCGATCCCGAACACGCCCTGCCCGCCCTGCAGCAGGTCGACGACCTCGTCGGCGGAGGTGCACTCGTAGACGCTCACCCCGTCGCTCATCAGGGTGATCTGCGCGAGGTCCTGGACGCCGCGGTCGCGCAGGTGCGTCACCGCCGTGCGGATCTGCTGCAGCGACACCCCCGTGTCCAGCAGCCGCTTCACGACCTTCAGGACCAGGATGTCGCGGAAGCTGTAGAGCCGCTGGCTGCCCGACCCGTGCGCCGCGCGGACGCTCGGCTCGACCAGCTTCGTGCGGGCCCAGTAGTCCAGCTGCCGGTAGGTGATCCCCGCCGCCGCGCACGCCGTCGGGCCGCGGTAGCCGACGTCCTCCGGCGGTGCGGACACCTGCGTGTCGAAGAGCAGGCCCTGCTCTCCGGCGCGCCGTGACGCCATGTGCCTGTCGGGGGTCGCCTTGCCCTCGCCGCTGCTCACCGCCACGCGGACCTCCGGCTTCTATCAGCCCGTGGCGCTTCGTCAAGGGGGTTTGACGAATTACACCACGGGTGTTCCACCAGCACGGTAGGTGCCGGTCAGGGTGTGGTCAACGTTCACCGTCGGCGCGTCGCATGCCCGGATGAACCGGCTTCACGTGGGCAAACTGCGCACCTCGGCCGCCACCGCACTCCTACCCCGATGGTCGCCCCTCGGAAACTGCCAGGTCCAGGGCAATGCAAGACCAATCGCGGCACGGCATGACCTTACACGCCGAAGTGACATTCCCCACTTCGCCCCCAAGCCCGGCCCGCACCGCTCCATCACACAGCGTAACCGATGCCCGGTCGAAGACGCGGGACCCCGCGGCGCGGCGCGGCCCTCGTGCCCGCGGCCTGCGTGTCCACGGCTTGTGTGCGCGGCTTTTGTGTGCGCGCGGTCCTTGTGCGCGCGTCCGTGCCGTGCGGGCGGTCAGCCGGCGCGACCGAAGTCCTCCGGGGAGATGGTGTCGAGGAACTCGCGGAACTTCTCGACCTCGTCCTCCTGCTCGTCGGGGATGGCCACGCCGGCCTCCTCGAGGACGTCCTCGCTGGCGAAGATCGTCGCGCCGGTGCGCAGCGCGAGCGCGATGGAGTCGGACGGGCGGGCGCTCACCTCGACGCCGTTGGAGAAGACCAGGTCCGCGAAGAAGATCCCCTCGCGCAGGTCGGTGATGTTCACGGTGCGGAGCTGGACGCTGAGGGCGTCGAGCACGTCCCGGAACAGGTCGTGGGTCAGGGGGCGCGCGGGCAGCACGCCCTGCTGGGCGAAGGCGATCGCGGTCGCTTCGACCGCCCCGATCCAGATGGGCAGGTAGCGCTCGCCCTCCGTCTCCTTCAACAGGACGATGGGCTGATTGGAGGGCATCTCGACCCGGACGCCGACGACCTCCATCTGCTTCACTGCGGCTCCCTGCTGGTCGACGCTGTCTCGATCACCACGTGCACCGGTCGGATCCTCGACGAACCCTGTAGCCCAACGTACACCCAGGCTCGGACAGGGTGGCGCGGCGGCGGGGCGGCAAATGCCTCCGCGGCCCGCGCGATCAGGGGTCGAGGCTTTCGCGAAGTCCCGCGGACAGCAGGGCGGCGTGCAGCCGGACCGACAGCGCGGCGATGTCGCGGGCGGTCTCGGCGGCCTGCTCGTGCGCGCCCGGGCTGCGCCGGCGCAGCTGCGGCGCGACCATCTGCTCGATCAGCCCGGCCTGCCGGTCGGCGGCGGCCTTCGCGGCGCGCAGGTGGCGGACCTCGAAGCCGTGCTCGCCGAGCGCGGCGGCGGCGCGGGCGACGGTGAGGGCCTCGCCGTCGTAGTGGGTGCCGTTGCGCCGGACGAGGCCGTACTCCTCCAGGTCGCCGAGCAGGTCCTCGCCGATGCCGGCGCCGTCGAGGAGCTGGCGGCGGGTCAGCCGGACGGCCGGGTCGGGCGCGTCGGCGCCGGCCGCGACCAGG
>NZ_WBMR01000263.1 GCF_008923365.1 Actinomadura montaniterrae | reverse complement strand
GGCGATGCGCGGGCGCAGGGCCGCGACGCCGGGGCGGAGTGCGGAGCGCAGGCGCGCGGCCGGACGGTCGCGCGGGGCACGGCGCCGACCGGCATGGGACACGCCGCCGCACCTCCCCTCGGCCGTCCGCCGTGGTCCACGGCGCGATCTGACATTCTGCCACGCGATGTGCCGGGCGCCGGGGCGCGCGGCACATTCGGGGACGGTCCGGGACGGCGCGTCACCGCGCGTCCCGGAGCCGCCACCAGCCGTCCCTTACCGGCGGGTAACCGGGGTCCGAACGGAATGGTAGCCCGACCGCGCCGGCGCGTCGCGGACACCTCGGCGGCGGGCGCGGCGGGCGCCCGGCTCAGTGCGAGCCCGCACCCGTCAGCGCCCGCACCGACATGTCGTCGTACAGCGCCCGGTCGGCCTTCTCCCGGCCGAGGAACGTCCCCGCGACGGCGCACGCGAACCCGATCGGGATCGACACGATGCCGGGGTTCTCCAGCGGGAACAGGTGGAAGTCGACGCCCTTGGGGAACAGCGCCTGGTTCTCGCCGGTGACCGGGTCGACCTTCCCCGACACGACCGGCGAGAAGAACACCAGCACCAGCGAGCTGATCAGTCCGCCGTAGATCCCCGCGGTCACCCCGGCCGAGTTGAACCGCCGCCAGAACAGCGTCAGCACGATCGCCGGGAGGTTCGACGCCGCCGCGATCGCGAACGCCAGCGCCACGAGGAACGCCACGTTCAGGTTCCGCGCGACCACCGCCAGCACGATCGCCAGGGAGCCGACCAGGAACGAGGCGAACCGCGCGACCGCGACCTCCTGCGACTCGCGCGGCCGGCCGAGCATCAGCACCTGCCCGAAGTAGTCGTGCGCGAGCGACGTCGACGAGGCCAGCACCAGCCCGGACACCACCGCGAGGATCGTCGCGAACGCCACCGCGCCGATGAACGCGAGCAGGATGTCGCCGCCGACCCGCCCGCCGAGGTGGCGGCCGAGCTCCTGCGCGAGCTGCGGCGCGGCGGTGTTGCCGGACGGGTCCTGCGCGACGATCGCGTTCCGCCCGACGAGCGCCGCCGCGCCGAACCCGAGCGCCAGCGTCATCAGGTAGAACACGCCGACGAGGCCGATCGCCCAGGACACCGACGTCCGCGCGGCCTTCGCGTCGGGGACGGCGAAGAAGCGGGTGACGATGTGCGGCAGGCCGGCCGTGCCGAGCAGCAGCGCGATCGCCAGGCTGATGAAGTCGAGCTTGTTGACGATCGTCTGGTACGCGTCGCCGGGCACGTCCTTGCCGTACCGCAGGCCGGGGCGCAGGAACGCCTCGCCCTTCCCGCTGGCGTGCGCGGCGGACCCGAGCATCGAGCCGAGGTCGAAGCCGAACCGGGCGAGCACCAGCCCGGTCAGCACCAGCGCCCCCGCCATCAGCAGCACCGCCTTGATGATCTGCACCCAGGTGGTCGCCTTCATCCCGCCGAACATGACGTAGCAGATCATCAGCGCGCCGACCACGACGATCGTGGCGGTCCGGGCGGTGCCGGCGGACATGCCGAGGAACTCGCGGCCGCGGTGGATGCCGAGCAGCAGCGACACCAGCGCGCCCGCCCCGACCATCTGCGCGAGCAGGTAGAACACCGAGACGGTCACGGTCGACACGACCGCGGCGCGGCGCACCGGCGGCTGCCGCCGTACGCGGTGCGCCAGCACGTCCGCCATGGTGAACCGTCCGGCGTTGCGCATCAGCTCGACCAGCAGCAGGGTCAGCAGCCACGCCACCAGGAACCCGATCGAGTACAGGAACCCGTCGTATCCGGACAGGGCGATGAGGCCCGCGATGCCGAGGAACGACGCCGCCGACATGTAGTCGCCGGCCAGCGCGATCCCGTTCTGGGCGCCGTTGAACGTCCGCCCGCCGGCGTAGAAGTCGTCGGCGCCGCTGGTGTTGGCGCGCGCCCACACCGTGATGCCGAGGGTGATGAGGACGAAGGCCACGAATAGCGTGCACGTCAGGGCCCGTCCGTCGAGCGCCGGCATCAGCGGGTCACCCCGTCTCCGGCGTGCCGGGACCGCAGGTCCTCGGCGAGCGGGTCCAGCCGCCGCCGCGCGTACGCGACGTAGGCCCACGCCAGCAGGAACGTCGACGCGAACTGCAGCAGCCCGAGCAGCAGCGCCACGTTGACGTGCCCGGCGACCTGCCGCGCCATGAACCCCCGCGCGAACGCCGACAGCGCGACGTACACCCCGTACCACCCGAAGAAGACGGCCGTGACGCCTGCGGCCGCCACCAGGAATCTCTTTCTGAGCTGCACGAATCCCGGGTCTTCCGCGAGCGGCACGTAGCGGCCGGGAGGGCCGGTCCTCCCCCGCCTTCCGGTCCCGTCCCGCGACACCTTCGAGTCCCCGACCATAGTCCCCCCTAGACCCGACGTGACTCTATGTACTGATTTCGCTGCTCTATGAGATCAAAGATTCACCCGCCACAGTGCCCACTTAGCCAGAAACGGGTACTGGCCCGGTCCGGCCAAGCAGGAGGGCCGGCGGGAACGCGAGGGCGGTGAAGGCGAGGGACCACCAGAAGGCGTGCGCGTACGCGGTGGACGGCGCGGCGCCGCCGGACGTCTGGTGCTGCAGGACGACGGCGAGGACGGCGGCGCCGAACGAGCCGCCGACCTGCACGATGATGCGGGTGGCGCTGCTGGCGTGCGGGATCTCGTCCGGGCCGAGGCCCTGGTAGGCGGCGGTCATCACGGCGAGGGTGACGCCGCCCAGCCCGGCCCCGCGAACGACCAGGGACGCGCCGAGCAGCCATTCGCCGGTGTGCGGCCCGGCCTCGGCGTAGGCGAGCGTGCCGAGGACGGTCAGGGCGAGGCCGGTGAGGACGATGGGGCGGGGCCCGATCCGGTCGGTGAGGGCGCCGAGGCGGGTGCGGACGAGCAGGCTGCCGAGCCCCTGCGGGGCGAGCAGGAGGCCGGCGACGACCACGCCGTGCCCGCGGACCTGCTGGTAGTAGAGCGGAAGCAGGAGCATCGCGCCGAACAACGAGAGCCCCGACAGGAACAGCAGGGCCGCGGACGCGGCGAACCTGCGGCGGCGGAACAGCCGCAGGTCGATGGCGGGTTCGGACGGCGTGCGCAGGGCGTGGACGGTGAACGCGGCGAGCAGCAGGGCTCCGGCGCCAAGAGGGACGAGTACGGAGGGGTGCCCGAACCCGCCGTTCGCCTGCGAAAGGCCATAGATGATCGCGGCGAGGGCGGGTGACAGCAGGAGCATGCCGGTGACATCGGGCCGGGTGCCGCCGCGCGGCGGGGTGCGCGGGAGGCCGCGCCAGGCGAGGAGGAGCGCGGCGAGGCAGACCGGCACGTTCACGTAGAAGATCCACCGCCAGCCGGCGTGGCCGGCGACGAGACCGCCGACGACGGGGCCGAGGATGGGCCCGACCAGCGCGGGCATGCTGATCGCGGCCATCAGCCGGCCGATCTGCCGGCCGCCGGCGGCGCGCATCAGCAGCGTCTGCATGACCGGCATCATCAGCCCGCCGCCGATGCCCTGCACGACCCGGAAGGCGATCAGCGAGGCGACGTTCCAGGCGAGCCCGCACAGCACCGAGCCGAGCAGGAACAGGCCGAGGGAGAGCAGCCAGACGCGGCGGGCACCGAAGCGGCCCTCGGCCCAGCCGGTGAGCGGGATCGCCATGGCGAGGGCCAGCAGGTAGGCGGTGATCGTCCACTGGATCTCGGCGACCGGCGCGTGCAGGTCGCGGCCGAGCCGTCCGATCGCGACGTTGACGATCGTGCTGTCGAGCAGCGGGGCGAGGGCGCCGGTGACGAGGATTCCGGCGAGCTTGAGCAGGGCGGGGTCGAGTCGTTCGGGCGCGGCGCGGGTGCCGGTGGTCATGCGATCCTCCATTAAGAGACGACACGTCTCTAAGGGCCTGGAGTGTAGGCTGCGCACAACAAGAGACGCAAGGTCTCTTAAAGGTCTCGGGAGGAGCGGCGTGACCGGCGAGGTGAAGGCACGGCGGCGCGGGGAGGCGCTGGAGACGGCGATCCTGGACGCGACCTGGGAGGAGCTCGACGCGTCCGGCTACGCGGGCCTGACCATCGAGAACGTCGCGGCGCGCGCACGGACGGGCAAGCAGGTCATCTACCGCCGGTGGGCCAGCCGGCCCGACCTCGTCCTGGCCGCGCTGCGGTACCGGTACTCCTCAATCGCGGACGACGTGCCCGACACCGGGAGCCTGCGCGGGGACGTCCTGGCGGTCCTGCGGTACATGGCGCGGCGGTTCGGCGAGTTCGGGCCCGACCTGGTCCACGGCCTGATGGCGGAGGCGCACGCGCTCGATCCGGACACGTTCGAGGTGATCCCGGACGCGATGTCGGTCATCCTGCGCCGCGCCGCCGACCGCGGCGAGGTCGCGCCCGGGGCGGTGACGCCGCGGCTGGCGAAGATGCCGGCTGACCTCGTCCGCCACGAGATGCTGCTCACGGACCGCCCGGTGCCGGACGAGGTGTTGGCCGAGATCGTCGACGAGCTGTTCCTCCCGCTGGTGCGTGCCCGGAGCCATCGAACTTCCTGAGTTAGAACCAACTACTTCAAAAATAAGAAGCATTGGTCATAGGATCACCACCGGAACGACCACCGGAGGTGATCCATGACGGAGACACGGTTCGGCTACCTGCTGCCGACGCGCGACCAGGCGGTGTCGGGCGAGCACGCGCCGCACCGCCTCATCGAGTACGCGGTGCGCGCCGAGGCGCTCGGCTACGACTCGGTCTGGGCGGGCGACAGCCCCATCACGCGGCAGCGCGCGGACCCGCTGCTCGTCCTGGCGGCCGTGGCGCAGGCCACGCGCCGCGTGGAGCTCGGCACCGCGGTGCTGCTGCCCGCGCTGCGCCACCCGATCCTGCTCGCGCACCAGCTCGGCACCCTCGACCGGCTCAGCGGCGGACGGGTGATCGCGGGGATGGGCGCGGGCTTCCCGACCGACGCCACCCGCGCGCAGTTCACCGCGCTCGGCGTCGACTTCGCGACCCGGGGCCGCAGGCTGGAGGAGTCGATCGAGGCGATGCGGCTGCTCTGGACCGGGGAGGCCGTCTCGTTCAAGGGCGAGCACTTCGCGTTCGAGGACGTGAGCGTCGCCCCGCCTCCGGCCCGTCCGGGAGGCCCGCCGGTCTGGCTCGCCGGCGGCGGGCCCGCGCTGCGCCGGGTCGCCCGCGTCGCGGACGGCTGGCTGCCGTACCCGCCCGAGCACGGCGTCTACGCGAAGGAGGCCGCGACAATCCGGGAGACGGCTCAGCGCCCGGTCACCCCTGCCCTGTACGCGACGTTCTGCCTGGACGACGACCCCGAGCGCGCGCGGGAGAGGCTCCGTAAGAGCATCGAGCGCTACTACAACGCGCCGCTGGAGTTCATCGCCTCCATCCAGGCGATGTTCGCCGGGACGCCCGAGGACGCCGCCGCCTGGTTGAACGCGTACGTCGCGGCGGGCGCCCGCCACATCGTGGTCCGTTTCGCGACCGGCGACCACGGGGCCGCCCTGGAGGAGTTCGCCGGCCGCGTCCGTCCCCTCGTTTCCGCGGAGGTCCGCTCATGACCACGTTCGTCCTCGTCGCCGGCGCCTGGCACGGCCCCTGGGCCTGGGACCGGGTCGTCCCGTTCCTGCACGACGCCGGTGCCCGCACCCTCGCCCCGGCGCTCGGCGAAGGAGACGCCGGCCTCCACGACCACACGGACGAGGTCGTCGCGGCGCTCGACGGCGTCGAGGACTGCGACGTCGTGCTGGTCGGGCACAGCTATGCGGGGCTGGTCGTCCGGGAGGCCGCCGACCGCCGGCCGGACCGCGTCCGCCGCCTGGTCCTGGTCGACGGCTGGGCCGGGGCCGACGGGACGAGCCTGTACGACCTCGCGCCCGCCCCGTTCGTCCAGGCGCTGCGGGACCGCACGTCCGATGGGCTGATCGCGGCCCCGCCGCCCGCGGCCGTCGGCATCGACGACCCGGACGACGCGGCGTGGCTCGCCGAGCGGTTGCGCCCGCAGCCGGCCCGCACGTTCGAGGAGCCGACCCGCCTCACCGGCGCCGCCGACCGGATCCCGGGCACCGCGATCCTGTGCCGGCCGAGCGTGTACCCGTTCGAGCAGTGCGCCAAGGCCATCGGGTACCCGGCGGTCCCGATCGACGGCCCGCACGACGTGATGCTCACCCGGCCCGGCGCCCTGGCCCGGCTGATCCTCGAGGCGGGCGCTTAGAGTGATGCGGTGGAGCAGCGGACCTACAACCAGTACTGCGCGACGGCGCGGACCCTCGACCTCGTCGGCGAGCGCTGGACGCTGCTGCTGATCCGCGAGCTGCTGACCGGCCCGAAACGCTTCGGCGACCTGCAGGCGAGCCTGCGCGGGCTCGGCACCGGGCTGCTCGCGGCGCGGCTGAAGCACCTCGAACGGGAGGGGCTCGCGCGGAAGGTCACGCTGCCGCCGCCCGCCCGGACCTCCGCGTACGCGCTGACCGAGGCGGGCGAGGAACTGGGCCCGGCGGTGCTGGCGCTGGCGCGCTGGGGCATGAGGTGGGCGCTCGGCGAGCGGCGCGACGGCGAGACGTTCCATCCGGGGTGGGCGGTGCTCGGCCTGGAGGCCTGCTTCGTGCCGGAGGCGTCGGCCGGGCTGCACCTGGTGTACGAGTTCCGCGTGGAGGACGAGGTGTTCCACGCGGCCGTCGACGACGGGTCGGTCCAGATGGTGCACGGCCCGGCGCAGCGGCCCGACGCGTCCGTCGCGATGAGCGAGGACGTGCTGATCGCGATGGCGTCGGGCCGGTCGTCGCTGGGGGCGGCGATCGAGGACGGCAGCGCCGCGGTGTCCGGGGACACCGCGGCGGTCCGCAGGCTCGCCGACCTTTTCCACATCCCGGCGCCGAGGCCGCGGAAGCCGGAGTGACCGGTTACAGCGGCAGGCCGTAGCCCTCGCACGCCGGCTTGAAGCCGGGGGTGTTCGCCCCGAGCTGGTTAAGGACGTCCTGCATGACCGGGCTGTCGTTGAACATCCCGACATGGCCGACATAGTCGTCCGGGCACTGGTCCTGGACGAGGATGTTCGTGACGCCGTCCCCCTTCAGCCACGCGTTCGTGTACGGGGTGACGACGATGTCGTTCTTGGTCTCGATGACGACGTACCGGGGCCCGGGGACGGTGTCGCCGTCGCCGAACAGGGCGTTCTGGAAGTCCGAGCCCTGCTCCTGCTGGACGAGCCCGGGCGCGCCCGCCTCGGTGAGCGTCTGGTTGGCGAAGCCGAGCAGGTTGAGCGCCTTGCCGAGGTCGAGGACGCCGTCGATGGTCGTCCCGTGGTTGCTGGGCGCCAGCGCGACGAACGTGCGGACCTTGGCGGCGCCGCCGAGCCGCTTGATGAAGTAGTTCGGCATCATCCCGCCCTGGGAGTGCCCGACGAGGTCGACCTTCTGCGCGCCGGTCGCGGCGAGGACCTTGTCGACGAACGCGTCGAGGGTCTTCGCGGATTCGGCGATGTCGCCGAGCCCGCCGATCCGGTCGAACGACAGCTGCGTCATGCCGTAGTTGAAGCCGAAGACGCAGTAGCCCTCGTTCGCCAGCATCGGCGACAGCACGCTCCAGTTGGTGCCGAGATTCACGAACGTGGCGTGGACGAGGACGACCGGGGTCGGGTGCTCGGCGCTCGGCTTGCAGTTCCAGTCGTTGGCGCCGGCGACCGCGTCGGGGCTGTTGAAGAAGTTCACCAGGGACGTCCCGACGTCGCCGACCGGGATCTTGTCAGCGGCCTGGGCCTGAGCGTGGGCCTGGGCCGGTGCCGCGACGGCGGCGGTGCCGAGCAGCGACGCGAGCGCGGCGGCGGCCAGGCCGCGCCGGGCCGCCCGCGCCGGACGTCGGGTGAACGGGCTCTTCACAGGGGCCTCCCGGGGTGGACGCGGCAAGCACCCGCTTACCGCCGCTCCCGGAATGTAGAGGCGCCGCCGTCTTTTGCCAAGACCCCTTTTCGATTTGCCGTCCAGTTAGCTTGGCCCGGGGGTCACCTCCGCGACACCCGCATCGGCACCGGGCGCGCCGGACGCAGCGTCACCTCCGCCCGCGACGGGACGGCGACGCCCGGCGCCAGGTCCAGCCGCACGGACCGGCTGATCAGGGCCAGCACCAGAACCGCCTCCATCATCGCGAAGCCCGCCCCGACGCAGATCCGCCGGCCGCCGCCGAACGGCAGGTACGCGTGGCGCGGACGGTCCTGCTCGCCGAGGAACCGCTCCGGGCGGAACCCCTCCGGATCCGGCCACAGGTCCGGGTTCCGGTGCAGCAGGTAGGGCGAGATCGCCACCGTCGAACCCGCCGTCACCTCCGCGCCCGCGACGTCGTCGTCGGCGACCGCGTCCCGCTCGATCGTCCACGCGGGCGGGCAGAGCCGCATCGACTCCGACAGGACGGCCCGCGTCCACGGCAGCCGGTCCAGATCGGCCACGTCCAGATCGGCCACGTCCAGATCGGCCACGTCCAGGTCGCCGGCCTCCAGGGCCCCAGCGTCCAGGGCCCCGGCGGCGGGATCCCGGCCGCCGAGGACGTCGTCGACCTCCGCCTCCAGCCGGTCGCGCGCCGCCGGATACCGCGACAGAAGGATCAGCGTCCAGGTCAGCGCCGCCGCGGTCGTCTCGTGCCCGGCGAGCAGCAGCGTCAGCACCTCGTCGCGCAGCTCCGCGTCCGACAGCGGCGGGTCGCCGTCCCGCATCAGCAGGTCCAGCAGGTCCGGTTCGCCGCCGGGGCCCGCCGCGCGGCGCTCCTCGATCACCCGCAGGACCATCCCGTCGAGCTGCGCGCCCGCCCGCTGCGCGCCCGGCACCAGCCGGAACGCCCGCCGCAGCCCCGCGTCGCCGAGGAACGTCGCGCCGAGGCCGATCACGGCGCTGCGCTGCAGGTCCGCGAGCGCCCGCCCGGTCGCGTCGGACTCGGCCGCGAGGTCGCTGCCGAACAGCACCCGCCCGACGATGTCCAGCGTCACCCGGCGCATGTGCGCGGCGGCGTCGAGCGTCACGCCGTCCGGCCACCGCGCGACCGCCCGCGCCGCGACCCCCGCCATTCCCGGCGCGAACGCGGCGAGATGGCGCTGCGCGAAGACCGGCTGCACGAGCCGCCGGTGCCGCCGCCACGTCTCGCCCTCGCTCGTCAGCAGCCCGTCACCGAGGAAGACCCGCAGCGGCCGGTACGTGAACGCCTTGACGTAGTTGTCCTGCTTCGCGACGAGGACGTGCTCGGCGTGCTCCGGCCGCGACAGCAGGAACAGCGACCGCCGCCGGTCGCGCGGGAGCCGCACCGCGTCGCCGTACCGGCGGAACAGCGCCCCGTAGGCGTCCATCGGGTCGCGCATCATCCGCGCCCACCAGCGCGCCGCCTCCAGGCCCGAAGGCCCCGCCGTGCCCTTCCCCTCGGTCATCGTCGCCTCCCGCATTCCAGCTGACCGCAGGGACCCGCCGCTGACAAGGGCGTCAGAGCCATTTGCCGAAAACGCGCTGGTAGACGTGCCGCGCCGCGACCGTCGCGAGGACGTACCCGGTCATCACGCCCGCCAGGATCGGGACCGCCTCGAACGGCAGCGGCTCCAGCCGCAGGACCCCGCCGAGCGGCGTGAACGGCAGCAGCAGCCCCGACAGCCCGAGCGCCGCGGCGGTCGCGACGATCGTCCGCCCCGCCCGCGGCCCGTCGCGGCCCCGCCGGCGCAGCAGCAGCATCGCCAGGCCCTGCGCGATCAGGTTCTCCGCGAACCAGCCGGACCGCAGCAGCTCCCGCCCCGCCGCGCCGCCGTGCGCGTCCAGCAGCCACCAGAACAGCGCCAGCGCCGCCAGGTCGAACAGCGCCCCGACCGGCCCGAGGCACGCCACGAACCGCGCCAGGTCCCGGACGTCGAACGTCCGCGGGCTCCGGATCTGCGCCTCGTCCACCCGGTCCCGCACCAGCGCCAGCTGCGACAGGTCGAAGCAGACGTTCTGCACCAGCACCTGCAGCGGCAGCATCGGCAGGAACGGCAGCATCGCGCTCGCCGCCAGCAGCGACACCACGTTCCCCACGTTCGACGTCAGCGCGATCTTCACGTACTTCACCGTGTTCGCGAACGTCCGGCGGCCCGCCACGATCGCCTGCTCCAGCAGGCGCAGATCCGGGCGGACCAGCACCACGTCCGCCGACTCCCGGGCCAGGTCCGCCGCGCCCCGCACGGTGATCCCGACGTCCGCCGCCCGCAGCGCCGGCGCGTCGTTCACCCCGTCGCCGAGATACCCGACCGTCCGGCCCGCCTGCTGCAGCGCCCGCACGATCCGCGCCTTCTGCGGCGGCCCCACCCGCGCGAACAGCGTCCCCGCGCCCGCCAGCCGCGCCAGCTCCGCGTCGTCCAGGTCGACCGCCTCGCGGCCGAGCACCACCCCCGACACCGCGATCCCCGCGTCCCGGCAGATCCGCCGCGCCACCAGCGGATGGTCGCCCGTGATCATCACCAGCGCGACGCCGCGCCGCCGCAGCCCCCGCACCGCCGCCGGCGCCGCCGGATCCAGCCGGTCCCGGAACCCGACGAACCCCGCCAGCGTCAGGTCCTGCTCGTCCGCCGGGGTGAGCGGGCCGCCGCGCGTCCGCGTCCCCACCGCCACCGCGAGCAGCCGCACCCCGTCCGCCGCCCACCGGTCGTCCAGCCGCAGCAGCCGCGCGCGCTCCTCCGCGTCCAGCACCCGGTCACCGGCGGCCGTGCACAGGTTCAGGACGTCCTCCACCGCCCCCTTCACCACCAGCCGCCCGCCTTCGAGCAGGACGGTCGCGCGCCGCCGCGCGTAGTCGAACGGGATCGCGGCCACGCCGGACGGGCCGCCCAGGTTCCCCGCGTCCTGCAGCAGCGCCTCGTCGATCGCGTCGCCGACGAGCCGCCCCGCCAGCTCCACCGACCACAGCGCGTTCACCCGCGCCCACCGCAGCACCTCCGGATCCGTCCGGCCGGACGGATCGAGATGGCACGCCGGCGCCACGTGCTCCTCGGTCAGCGTGCCCGTCTTGTCCACGCACAGCGTGTCCATCGCGCCGAGGTCGTGCACCGCCGGCAGCCGCTTGACGATCACCTGCCGGCCCGCCAGCCCCTTCGCGCCCCGCACCAGCAGCGCCGTCACCACCAGCGGCAGCATCTCCGGCGTCGCCGCGACCGCCACCGCGATCGCCAGCAGCAGCGCGTGGTACCAGTCGCCGCGCAGCACCCCCGCGACCGCCACCACCGCGGGCAGCGCCGCCAGCATCGCCGCGACCAGCGTCCACGACACCACCCGCACGCCCCGGTCGAACGCCGTCTCCGTCCCGCGCCCCGGCCGCTCCCGGTTCGCCGCCCCGAAGTACGTCCGCGCGCCGGTCGCGACCGCCACCGCCGTGCCGGTGCCGCTGACCACCGTGGTCCCCATGAAGCACAGCCGCGGATGGTCGAACAGATCGCCCGGACGGCCCTCCGGCGCGTCCGTCCACGCCGCGTGCTTGCCCGCCGGCAGCGACTCCCCGGTCAGCATCGCCTGGTTGATCTCCAGGTCCACCGAGTTCAGCAGCCTTAGGTCGGCCGGGACCACGTCGCCCGGGCCGAGCAGCACCACGTCGCCCGGCACCACCTGGTCGACCGGCACCTCCCTGGCCACCGGCTCCGCCCCCGGCCGCGCCCGCCGCAGCACCGTCGCCGTCGTCGTCACCATCGTCCGCAACGCCGCCGCCGCGCGCCCCGACCGCGCCTCCTGCCGGTACCGCATCGCCCCGCTGAACACCGCCAGCGCGCAGATCAGGATCGCGCCCCGCACGTCCCCCGTCAGCGCCGACACGAGCGCGAGGAAGGCCAGCACCACCGCGAACGGCGCCGCGACCGCCCCGCCCAGCCGCCGCGCCCGGCGCCGCGGCCCGTCCTCGAACCGCAGCAGCCGCTCCTGCGCCTCCGCCTCGTCCAGGCCCTTCGGCGAGGTCTCCCACCGCCGCAGCACCGCGAGCGGCGGCTGCACCGCGCACTCTCGCAGCC
>NZ_WBMR01000262.1 GCF_008923365.1 Actinomadura montaniterrae | reverse complement strand
CAGCCGCGGGCGGCGGCGCTCGCGGCACGGGTCGCCGGACGCCTCGGCGGCCGGACGGCCGGCGGCTACCTCGACGCGGCCGGGCGGCCCGTCGTCACGGTCGCCACCGCGGCGGACGCGGCGATGGTGCGGTCGGCGGGCGCCGTCCCGAAGATGATGCGGACGAGCCCGCGCGCCCTGGCCAGGACGACGGCCGCGCTGCGCCGGTCGATGGCGGGCACGCCCGGCACCGGATGGGCCGTCGACCCGGCGACGTCGCAGGTCGTGATGTGGGTCGACGACTCGGTGAAGGGCGCGCGGATGGCCGGTGTCGAGCGCGAGGCGGCGACCATGGGCACGGCGGTGCGGATGGTGCGCGTCCCCGGGCGGCTGCACACCCTCGCGCTCGGCGGCGACGCGATCTTCGGGGGCGGCGCGCGCTGCTCGCTGGGCTTCAACGTCCAGCGCGGCGGGCAGCCGTTCTTCCTCACCGCCGGGCACTGCGGGAACATCGTGAAGGACTGGACCGCCGACCAGGAGGGCGCGCAGGCCCTCGGCACGACGGTGCAGAGCGACTTCCCGGGCGACGACTTCGCGCTCGTCCAGGCCACGGACGCCGGGCAGAGCGCGGTCGACCTGCACGACGGCACCGCGCAGCCGATCGCGCAGGCCGCCGACGCGGTGGTCGGCCAGCAGGTCGCGCGCAGCGGCAGCACGACGGGCGTGCACACCGGGCGGGTCACGGCGGTCGGCGCCACGGTGAACTTCCCCGAGGGGACGGTCACCGGGATGATCCAGACGACCGTCTGCGCGGAGCCGGGCGACAGCGGCGGGCCGCTGTTCAGCGGGACCACGGCGCTGGGGCTGACGTCGGGCGGGTCGGGCGACTGCCAGGCGGGCGGCGTCACGTTCTTCCAGCCGGTCACCGAGGCGCTCCAGGCGTTCGGCGCGCAACTCCCCTGACGCGGGCGCGGGCGACCCGCCGGGGGCGCGCGGGCGGCGCGCGGGCGCCGCGTCACATTTCGCGGATCGGTTCCGTCATGGAGGTATCGGCACCTACACCGCCATGAGGAGATCACGATGAACGCTCGGATCGACTTCTACGGGAGCGACCTGGCCATGAAGGTCGCGAAGTACTTCAACTCCGCGGGCAAGGCCATCGCCGACTCGAGCCTTCCGGCCGCGACGCAGGAGCTGGTGCGGATCCGCGCGAGCCAGATCAACGGCTGCGGCTACTGCCTCGACATGCACACCAAGGACGCCGCGGCGGCCGGAGAGACCCAGCAGCGGATCAACCTGGTGGGCGCGTGGCGCGAGGCCACGGTCTACACCGACGCCGAGCGCGCCGCGCTGGAGCTGACCGAGGAGGGCACCCGCCTCGCCGACGGGTCCGGGGTCAGCGACGAGACCTGGGCGAACGCCGCGAAGCACTTCGACGACGAGCAGCTCGCGGCGCTGGTGGGGCTCATCGCCGTCATCAACACCTACAACCGCCTCAACGTCATCACCCGGCAGCCCGCCGGCGACTACCGGCCCGGCCAGTTCGCCTAGCACTACCGGCGGGGGCCGGACGTTCCGGGCCGACCATGCCGGGACGCCGGAACGCGCCGAAGTCCATGCCCCGCATGACCGTGATCGCCGCCGAGCCGGTCCGCGCCGCGGTCGGTGCCGGCGGCGGTCCCGGTGACGCGCCTCCCCGGAAAGGCGTTGTCGGGATACGGGCGGCTCTGGATACTTGGCGGATGATGTCCTCGCTCGTGGCATTCGTCGGCGCGGCTTTCCTGATCGCGATGGTCCCCGGCCCCAGCACCGCCGTGATCCTGCGGCGCGCGGTGATGAACGGCCGGGTCAACGGCATGGCGACCGTGCTCGGCAACGAATGCGGCGTGCTGCTGTGGGGCCTCGCCGCCGCGTTCGGCCTGTCGGCCCTGCTGCTGGCATCCCGTCTCGCCTACGACGCGATGCGGATAACGGGCGCGGTGGTCCTGGTGTACATGGGGACGCGCGCGCTGTGGAAGGCCCGGCACAAGGGCGGCGTGGACGAGGAACCCGCCCCGGCCGCGGCCGTCTCGCACGGGCGCGCGTTCCGGCAGGGCCTGATCACCAACTTCGCGAACCCGAAGGCGGGGGTGTTCGCGGTGTCGTTCCTGCCGCAGTTCGTCCCGCACGGCGCGCCGGTCCTGGCGACGCTCGTCCTGTTCTCGGTGATCTGGGCCGTGGTCGACATGATCTGGTACCTGCCGATGGTCTGGCTGGCCGGACGCGCCCGCGTGCTGCTGCAGCGCGCGTCGATCCGCCGCCGGATGGAGCAGGTCTCCGGGCTCGTCCTGCTCGGCCTGGGCATCCGCCTGGCCGCCGAGTCCTGACGCGCCGCCCGCCCTACCGGTAGCCGCGCTTGAGCAGGAACTTCGCGCCCGCCGCATAGCCCTCGGGGCTGAGCAGCTCGAACCCGAACGCGTCGGCGAGCCGGCCCGTGGTGTTGAACGCGGCGCACACCGCCAGCGCGTCCCGGACCTGCTCGGGCGTCGCGCCCGCGGCCAGCACCTCCCGGACGTCGCCGGCGCCGACCTCCCCGTCCCGCGTCAGCCTGCCGAGCATCCGCAGCGTCGCCCGCAGCGGCTCCTCGACCGGGGGCGCCTCCACGTCGGCGAGCACCGCCGCGACCCGCGGCGCGTCCCCGTACGCCTGCGCCGCGGTCGCGGTGTGCGCGCCGACGCAGAACGCGGACCCGTTCACCTTCGACACGTAGGCCGCCATCAGCTCCCGGTCGCCGACCGACCACGCGGACGGCCCGCGCATCGCCTCGTGGGTGAACTCCTTGGCGAGCGCGCCGTAGAAGTCGGGCCGGTAGAAGGTCAGCTTGGCGGCGTCCGGCAGCGGCCGGCCGGAGAAGAGCCGGACGGCGGCGAACAGCAGCCTGGCCCCGGGGCGGTAGCCGCGGTTCAGGACGTCAAGGCGCATGATCCGGTCCTTCCTCGGCGGTCGCCTCGGCCAGGGCCGCGAGCCCGGCCTCGTACATCCGCGACGACCGGCCGACCGCCGCGCACACCACCAGCTCGAACAGCTGGTCCTCGGTGCAGCCGGACGCCTTCGCCGCCGCGAGGTCCGCCTCGGTGACCTGCGCCGGGCTGTCCGCGACCTTGCCGATCAGCGCGTCCAGCGGCGGGGCGAGGCCCTCGTTGCGGAAGGCGCGCGCCCGCAGCTCCGCGGACGCCCGGCCGTCCCCGTGCAGCACGCGGTCGACCAGGGCCTGGTGCACTGCCCGTTTCCTGTCCTCATCCGGCACGGCGCCCCTCCTGTGCGGCTCGGGCCATCTCTGCCTTCACCCGATAGACGAACGGCGGCCCCCCGAATGTGACACCACCGCCACCGGATCTACCCGCCGTCCCACCAGGCACCTACCGTGAGCCGCCGATCTCCAGGACGACCTTGCCGCGCGCCCGTCCGGACAGGCTCAGCTCCGCGGCCGTACGCCAGTCCTCCAGCGGGAACGTGCGCGCCACCGGCACCGTGAACCGGCCTTCGGCCGCCAGCCGCGCGTACTCGCCGAGCACGTCGTGGCGCAGGGCCCCGGGGGCGTCGCCGAAGGCGGTGCGCACGCCCAGGTCCGCGGCGGCGGCGAAGTCGGTGATCGTCAGGACGTGCTCCGGCGCCTTGACGGTGCGCACGACCTCCGGCAACGCGCCGCTGACCGGGGCCGCGTCGAGGGCGAGGTCGACCGGCCCGCCCGCCAGCGCCGTCACGCGGTCGGCCATGCCGTCGCCGTACCCGGTGACCTCGGCGCCCGCCGCCCGCAGCGCGCCGGCGTAGGTCTCGCCGGCGGTGGCGATGACCCGCGCGCCGTCCCGCACCGCCATCTGCACCGCCGCGTACCCGACGGTGGTCCCGGCGCCGTTCACCAGCACGGTCATGCCGTCGCGGACGCCGAGCTGGTCCAGGCCCCGGCGGGCCGTCTCGACCGCCATCGGCAGCGCGGCGGCGCCGACCGCGTCCAGCCCCGGTGGGCGCGGGAACCACACGTCCAGGACCGCCTGCTCGGACGCGCCGGCCGTCGCACCGGTGAAGGGCGCCGGGCCGAGCACCGGGTCGCCGGGCTCGACGCCGGTCACGCCGTCGCCGACCGCGTCGACCGTGCCGGACACGTCGAGCCCGACGCCGCGCGGCAGGTCGCCGGCGAACAGGCCGCCGCACAGCGCCCAGTCCGCCGGGTTCAGCCCGCACGCCTCGACCGCGACGCGGACCTGGCCGGGACCGGGCACGGGCGGTTCGGCGTCGTCGAGGCGCAGGACGTCGAGCGCCGCGCCGTACTCGTGGAACCGAAGGGTGCGCATGGAACCTCCCCAAGTAGTGACAGCAGATGCTGTCGTCACCTCACGCTAGCATGTGATGACAGCATCTGCTGTCGCTATACTTCCGGGCATGGCACGCTGGGAGGGCAACACGCAGGGCCGCCTCGAACGGGCCGCGCTCGACCTGTTCGACGAGCAGGGCTACGACCGGACGACGGTCGCGCAGATCGCCCGGCGCGCGAACCTCACCGAGCGCTCCTTCTACCGCTGGTTCGCCGACAAGCGCGAAGTGCTCTTCGGCGGCGGGGACCTCCAGGAGCGCTTCCTCACCGCCATGGACGACGTCCCGCCGGGCACCGGCGCGCTGCCGACCCTGCTGGCCGCCTTCGCCACCGCCCCGGAGGTGCTCCGTCCCCGCGACTTCCTGGAGAGGCGGGCGGCGGTCATCGCCGCCAACCCGCCCCTGCGGGAGCGCGAGCTGATCAAGCTCGTCTCGCTGTCCGAGGCCCTCACCGCCGCCCTGGAGCGGCGCGGCTGCGACCCGCGGACGGCACGGCTCGCCGCCGATGCCGGCCTCGCCGTCCTGCGCCTGGCGACCGAGCGGTGGCTGGCCGACGAGGAGACCGACTTCGCCGAAGCCCTGGCCACCGGTGCGGCGGAGCTCCTCGCCGTCACCGCCGAGGCCGCCCCGCAACGCGGCTAAGGCCCGAGCGACCGCAGGAGGCGCGGCGTCCGGCGCATCGGCGCCCGTTCAGCGGCGCGACGCGTTCGCCTGCCACGAGCTTGCGTTGGAGCGCGCTCCAACTCCTACTGTCGGAAATGTGAAGACCTGGTCCATCCGTGAGGCCGCAGGCAAGTGCGGGCTGCCGCCGGACACGATGCGCTGGTACGAGAAGGCGGGCCTGGTCGGCCCCATCGAGCGGGGCCCGGACGGACGCCGCCGGTACACCGGCGCCGACATCGACCGGCTGACCCTGCTGCGCAAGCTGCGCGCGACCGGCATGCCCATCCGCGAGCTGCGGCGCTACGCCGACCTCGTCCGCTCGGGGGCCGGCGAGCCGGAGCGGTTCGACGTGCTGCGGCGGCACCGCGCGTTCGTCTCCGAAGCCCTGGCGACCCAGCGGGAGTACCTGCGGCTCCTCGACCGGAAGATCGGCATCTACCAGGCCCGCGCGCACGGGACGGCGCGGCACGGGAAAGGCGCGGAACTCGGCGGCCTGGCCGTGTCCGCCCAGGGCCTGGGCTGCATGGGGATGAGCGAGTGGCGCGGCCCCACCGACTGGGACTCCGCGACGGAGACGATCCGCCGCGCGATCGACCTCGGCGTCACGTTCCTGGACACCGCGGACGTGTACGGGGCGGGTCACAACGAGGTGCTGGTGGGCCGCGCGATCTCGGGCCGGCGCGAGCGCGTCCAGCTGGCCACCAAGTTCGGCGTGGACAGGTCGGCCGGCGCGGGCACCGCCGTCCGCCGCGGCGAGGCCGGGTACGTCAAGCGGGCCTGCGAGGCGTCGCTGCTGCGGCTGGGCGTCGACGTGATCGACCTGTACTACCTGCACCGGCCTCCGCAGACGGCCGAGATCGAGGAGACCGTCGGCGCCATGGCGGAGCTGGTCGCCGAGGGGAAGGTGCGCTTCCTCGGCCTGTCCGCGGTCGACGGCGACCTGCTGCGGCGTGCCCACGCCGTGCATCCGATCGCCGCGGTGCAGAGCGAGTACTCGCTGTGGAGCCGCGGGATCGAGGCCACCGTCCTGGACGCGATGCGCGACCTCGGCGTGGGCCTGGTGCCGTACTCACCGCTGGGCCGCGGCTACCTCACCGGCACCCTCGACTCCGGTGCCGAGGACGCCCGGCGCGGCAACCCGCGCTTCGGCCCCGTCGCCGAGCACGCCGCCGCCAACCGGGCGGTCATCGATGCGGTCCGGTCGCTGGCGGACGCGAAGGGCGCCACCCCGGCCCAGGTGGCGCTGGCCTGGGTGCATGCCCAGGCCAGGCGGCTGGGCGTGCCCGTGGTGCCGATCCCCGGCACGAAGCGGGTGGCGCGGCTGGAGGAGAACCTCGCGGCCCTGGAGCTCTCGCTCACCGACGACGACCTGGCCTTTCTCGGCTCGCTCGCCGGCACCGGGTCCTCGGCCTCCTGACGGCGAGAGCGCCCGGTAGTGCCGCCTGGGCCCGGCGGATCAGGGCTGGGCGTCGGTGAGGCGCGTCAGCAGGGTGATGAACTGGCGCCGCTGGGCGGGTGTGAGGGGCGCGAGGAACTCCTCCTGGATCCCGTCGATGACCTTGTCGAGTTCGAGGAGCCGTTCGATGCCCGCCGGGGTGATGGTGACGATGTTGCGGCGCTTGTGGGCGGGGTCGGCCGAGCGCTCGACGAGGTCGATCGATTCGAGCTTGGTCAGGGCGGCGGTGACGTCGCTGCGGTCGATGCCGGTCTTGCGGCCGAGGTCGGCCTGGCTCGCCGGTCCCCACTCCTCGAGCGCGGCGAGGAGCCGGTAGTGGTAGCTGCGCAGCCCGCCGCCGTGGGTCTCGAAACCGGCGCCGAGCAGCCCGGACGAGCGGAGGTAGGCGCGGCTGACCAGCCAGGTGGCGCGTCCTTGGAGCCGGGCCGGCGTGCGGCCGGCCTCGTGGCGGGGCATGGGCACGCGGCAAGTCTAGCTGTTGTGGGTAGTCCCAACACTCGCTATGTTGGCATGACCAATACTCATAGAGGCGCCGACCAGGGAGACCTCACCGTGAACATGCCAGCGAACGACAGGCCCGACCGCGTTCTCATCGTCGGCCGCAGCCCCGGCGTGCTCGTCGCCGCCGTCGACCTCCTGCGGGCCGGGGGCTACTCCGCGGACGCGACGAACCAGTTCGACCACGTCCTCGACGACTACGACGTCACCGGTCTCGACGTCCTGGTCTTCGGCGGCATGGTGCCCGCCGAGACCAAGCGGCGGCTGCGCGAGGACGTCCTCGAACGCAACCCCGGCGTGACGTTCGTCCAGGGGCTCGCCGGGATCGCCGGCCTCATCGCCGCCCAGGTGCGCGCCGCCACCTCAGGCGACGCCCTCGACGGCGGCGAGGTCGTCTACGACGCCGAACAGCGCTTGCTGCGAGTCACGCTCACCGATCCCGCCCCGGTCACCGTCGAGGCGTGGTGGGGCACGTCGTTCGTGCCCCCGGAACCCAAGAGCGCGTCGATGTACGTGTTCGACGACCGGCTCGACCCGGGCACCCACGTCATCCCGATTCCGGACCAGGTACCTGCCGAGGCCTCCTTCGCCGGGGTCACCGTCGGCTCGGTCACCCGCGTGTTCACCGTCGGCCCCATGCCGGCCGCCGTCACGCGGATGGCGCCGGCCTCGGCCGCCGACGACCGGCTTCCCGAGGTCGGCCGCGTCGCGACGAGCAGCGATGACCGGTAACGCGGACGACCGGGCTCCGCGGTCCGACACCGCCGGCGGCACCCTCGGCATGTCACCGGACGAAGCGGCCGCGACGGACGAAGCGGCCGCGACGGACGTCCCCGCGACGGTCGCGGATCCGCGCCGGCTCGGCGTCGCCACGTGGGTCATCGCCTTCGCGCGGTTCCTGGTCGTGCTCGACGGCACGATCATGATCGTCGCGCTGCCGAGCATCCAGGACGCGCTGAAGATCTCCCCGGCGAACCTGAACTGGGTGGTCAACGCGTACTCGCTGACGTTCGGCGGGCTGATGCTCGTCGCCGGGCGGGCCGGCGACCTGTACGGCCGCAAGCGGGTCTTCAGGGTCGGCCTGGTGCTGTTCGGAGCGGCCTCGCTGCTCGGCGGGCTGGCGCCCACCGGCGCCGCCCTGATCGGCTTCCGCGCCGTCCAGGGGATCGGGGCGGCGATCGCCACGCCCGGCGCGCTGTCGCTGCTGGTCGCCACCTTCCCCGAAGGCAGGCACCGCACCAGGGCCCTCGGCCTGTACGGCGGGATGACCGGGCTCGCCTCGGTGATGGGCCTGGTCCTCGGCGGCGTGCTGACGACCTACGTGAGCTGGCGCTGGGTACTGCTGGTGAACGTCCCGGTCATCATCGGCGTCCTGCTCGGCGTCGGCGCCCTGGACGAGGGCGGGCCCGCCGCGCGGACGAGGATCGACGTCCCGGGGGCGGTCACCGCCACCCTCGGCGCCGGCTCGCTGGTCTACGCGGTGGACCGGGTCGGCGAGCACGGGTGGAGCGACGCCGTGGTCATCGGCTTCCTGGCCGCCTCGGCCGTCCTGCTGGCCGCCTTCGCGGCCCTCCAGCGCACCGGCCGCACGCCGATGATCCCGCGCGAGGTGGTCCGCGACCGCGGCCGGGTCGGGGCGAACATCGTCACGCTGCTGATGTCGACGGGCAGCTTCGCCACGTACTACTTCCTGACCCTCTACATGCAGCAGGTGCTGGGCTACTCCGCGTTGCGGACCGGCCTGATGTACCTGCCGCTCGCCGTGGGCTTCGGCATCGCGGCCGGCGGCGTGGGCCCGCAACTGCTCGCCCGCACCTCGGAGCGGGTCGCCCTGTCGCTGGCCCTGGCGCTCGCCGCCGCGGGCACCGCCTGGTTCTGCTTCCTGACGGCGCACTCCGGCGTCTACACGGTGATGATGCCGGCGTCGCTGGTCACCGGCCTGGGGCTGGGCGCCACCGTCGTCGTCGCCACCGGGATCGGCGTCCGCGGCATCGACGGCTCCGAGGCCGGCATCGGCTCCGCGCTGCTCACCGCGGGCTCGCAGATCGGCGGCGCGCTGGGCCTGGCGGGACTGGCGACCGTCGCGGTCACGACGACCGAGCACGCGGCGAAGGGCACGCCCCTGGCGGACGCGCTCGTCCACGGCTACACGGCGGGCTTCAAGGTCGCCGTCGGCCTGTACCTGCTCGGCATCGTGGTCTCCCTGGCCACCATCACCCGCAACGCCCGTTGACTGTGGCGTGTCGCCCTTATGGACGGGGCCCCTAAGGGCGACACGGCCACGAGTCAACGGACGCGGGTCAGGGTTTCGGGGTCACGGTTTCGGGGTCACGTAGACCATGCGCTTGCCGTAGTGCTCGGTGAGCGTCCACAGCCCGCTGCGGCCCGCGTCGGAGCCCGGCCAGTACGACAGGTCCTCCGGGCCGATCGCGGTGAAGTGCGGCGGGGCGAGGGAGCGCAGCAGGCCCGTCTTCCCGTCCGGCTGCGCCGCCTGTATCAGCACCCCGGCCGACGTCTCGCCGCGGCTCTGGTTCATGAACCATTTGCCGTCGTAGCGGGCCGCGCCCTGGATGCCGTCCGCCGGCATGGCGTACGCGGTGTCGGCGTGCCAGCAGGGGATCTCCGCGTGTCCCGGCAGGTTCGAGACGCAGGTGGCGTTGAGGTCCGGCTGCCCGTTGTCGCCGTTCAGCGGCCAGGTGGCGACCCGTCCGTTGGTGTCGCTCTTGGCCGCGTCGCAGAACTCGCCGGTGACCAGGTGGTCGTTGCCGCTGCGGTCGAGGGAGACGAACGAGGTGTTCGGGGAGCTGCCGTTGCGGCACTCGTACTTGCCCGTGGCCGTGCGCGGCACCGTGTTGGTGTACGCGGCGACCTCCGGCATCACGTAGCGGTAGCCGTGCGAGTAGAACTTCCCGTCCTGCCGGCCGATCTTCGTCTTGTCGGTGATGTCGGCCTTATCGCCGGCCGACTTCAGGTCGAAGATGTAGCGCATGTCGAACACGCGCAGCCCGCGCGCCGTGTCGGCCACGTAGAGGTAGTTGCCGTACCAGGCGATGCCGCCCGCGTGCAGCGAGCCGTGGTCGCTGTCCTGCGTCGTCCGCAGGCTCATGTAGCTGGCGTTGCCGGACGCGTTGACGAACGGGTACACGAGCAGCACGTGGGCGTACTTGCCGGTGTTCGGATCGATGATCGAGATCCGGACGCCCTTGACGCAGTTCTGCTCGACCCAGACGCCGTCCTTCTTGTACTTGCACTTCTCGCCGACCGTGGCGCCGTGCTGCTGCTGGTACCAGGTGGTGACGACCGGCTGGGCGGAGCCCCAGTACTTGTCGTCCTGGGCGTCGGCGACCGTGGTGACGCCCTGCGGCGTCCACTCGTAGTTGCCGGACGCGGCGGAGTCGGCCGTGTCCCAGCAGAAGCTGTAGGTCACGTCGGGCTGGCGGCCGGTCGTGCCGTCGATGGCCTTGGCGTTGCACGCCTTGCCGTTGGCGGTGCCCCCCTGGCGCGGGGCCTCGGCCAGGATGTTCTGCACACCGAGCTTGGGGAGCTGGGCGTCGAGCTGCTTGACCCGATCCTGCAGCTCGGCCTGGTTCCAGGCGGGCCGCATGTAGTAGTTGTCCAGGCTGGGGGTGGGCGGGTCGTCGGCGTGGGCGGGGCCCGCGACGGCCGTCAGGCCGGCGGCGGCGACGGCGGTCGCCGCGCACGCGCGGGCCAGCGCCCTCAGGTGCCGTTTCATGGGAGCTCTCCTCGGGCGGTCACCTGGCCAGGGAGATGGCCAAGATCATGTACCGGGACAGCGCCAAACTGGCACACTTCATCCGTTTTGTCGCACATGGCGACGACTACGGCACGCGTTGTTCCCTGCTCGTATCGTTACAACCCCCAGCACGTCACGAAATGACAGCCTCAGGTTGCATAAAGCGATGTGACGGAGGTCACCGTCCCCGGGGTGACGGCGGGCCGGCGCGCAGGCGGCTCCGCGCGGGACTCCAAAGATCGTTTCTGTGCAGAGGGTCGCGCGAGGCGCGGACGAGGTTTACACCATTCCCACAGATTTCCGGAAATGGCCAGTCAGCTCGTTTTTCCGTTGCATTTCGGGTGTGTGATGGTTGATCCCGCTAAGCTCCAGGCCCATCGTTCTCGTCCGGCACACCGGGCCTCGCTTCTCGAGCGCACCCGCCCTGCAAGCCGCGCGGTCCCGCGGCTTCCCCCCGCCATCGGCCAGGTGCGAATCCAGCCCGGCACGCATGGCGAGACCCCCCGATCAGAGGAGCAGGCAAATGCGCGCAACTCGGCTGGCCGCGGCGGCGGTCGCCACCGGGTCCCTGGTGCTCGGGATGGCGGGTCCCGCACTCGCCGCGCCCGCGCAGGACGGCCCCAAGGCGGGACAGTTCTGCAAGAAGGCCGACATCGGCAAACAGGTCAAGCTCGCGGACGGCACGCTGCTGAAGTGCGTGCTGGAGAAGGGACAGAAGGTCCCCCACTGGGTGGACGTCACCGGCCAGCAGCCGCCGACCTCGCCGCCCACCGAGCCGAAGCCGACGTTCACGTTCGGGTTCGACAAGGTGAAGCTGTCCAGCCGGGTCGTCGCACCCGGACGGCACACCACGTTCACGGTCACCTGCCCGAGCACGGTGACCATCACCAGCAACGGCTACACCCGCAACCCCCTGCCCGTGACGAAGACCGGCAAGGCGACCTGGACCGCGACCGGCACGTTCAAGAGCAGCCTGCCCGACCCGACCGTCGCGACGGTGGTCTGCAAGGGCTTCGGGTCCGTCAAGTACAGCACGCACCCGTCGAAGACCCCCGGCAAGCCCGGCGGCGGCATGCAGCCGGCGAAGCCGAAGATCCCGAACGGCCGGATCGACACCGGTGACGGCAGCATGTACGGCCGGACGGCCGGTTCCGGCGCGCCGCTGATGGCGATCGGCTGGGGCGCGCTCGCGGCCGCCGGGCTCGGCGCCGTCGCGCTGCGGGCCCGGCGGACGGCGCGGGAGCGGTCGGACGTTGCCTGAGTCGCGAGCATCGGCCGGCCGCGGCCGGAACCGGGGGGCCGCGGTGCCCGCCGGG
>NZ_WBMR01000261.1 GCF_008923365.1 Actinomadura montaniterrae | reverse complement strand
GGGGGGGGGGGGCCCGGCCCCCGCGGCCACGACTCAGATGTTCGCCGCCGTGCTCAGCGCCCGTGCGGTCAGCACGGACGCCAGGTGTGCCCGGTATTCCGCGGATCCATGCAGGTCCGTGGGCGGTTCGGTGCCTTCGGCGGCGTGCCCGGCGGCGGCCTGGAACGCCTCCCGCGACGCGGCCCGCCCTCGGACGGCGTCCTCGACCCCGCTCGCCCGGACCGGCGTCGGCCCCATGTTGGTGAGCGCGACCCGGGCCTCCTCCACCGTGTCGCCCGACCGGCGCACCGCGCACGCGACCCCGACGATCGCCCACGCCTGCGCCGTCCGGTGGAACTTCTCGTAGTGCACGCCCCAGCCCGCGCCGGGCTTCGGCACCCGGACCCCGACGAGCAGCTCGTCCGGCTCCAGCGCCGAGGTCATCCAGTCGACGAAGAACTCCGCCGCCGGGATCTCGCGCTCGCCCCGCACCGACCGGGCCAGCAGCACCGCGTCCAGCGCCAGCGCGACCGCCGGCAGGTCGCCCGCCGGGTCCGCGTGGGCGAGGGACCCGCAGAACGTGCCGCGGTGCCGGACCGCCGGGTCCGCGACCGTCTCCGTCGCCCGCGCGATCAGCGGCAGGTGCTCGCGCACCAGCGGGTCGCCGATCACCTGGTGGTGCGTCGCCATCGCGCCGATCACCACGGCGTCGCCGTCGTCGCGGATCTCCCGCAGCCCGTCGAGCCGGTCGAGGTCGATGAGCGCGTCGGGGTAGGCGAGCCGCATCCGCAGCAGCGGCATCAGGCTCTGCCCGCCGGCGAGGACCTTCGCGTCCTCGCCGGCGTCGGCGAGCGCGCGCGCGGCGTCGTCCACCGACGCGGGCCGCACGTAGTCGAACGTCGCGGGGATCACTGGGCACCTCCGGCCGATCCGAGACCGCCGCCCGCTCCGGGTTCGGCCGTGTCGGGCTGGGACTCCGAGCGGAGCGCGCGCCAGACGCGCTCCGGCGTGCACGGCATCGGGACGTCGTCCACGCCGTACGGGCGCAGCGCGTCGACGATCGCGTTCACGACCGCCGGGGTCGAGGCGATCGTGCCGGCCTCGCCGACGCCCTTCACGCCCATGGGGTTGGACGTGGCGGGCGTCTCCGTGCGGTCGGTCGTGAACGACGGCAGGTCCGCCGCGGACGGGATCAAGTAGTCGGCCATCGTCGTCGTCGTGAGGTTGCCGTCCGCGTCGTACACGGCCTCCTCGTACAGCGCCTGCGCGATGCCCTGCGCGAGCCCGCCGTGTACCTGCCCCTCGACGATCAGCGGGTTCACGACCTTGCCGACGTCGTCGACCGCGACGTACTTGCGGATCTTCACCATCCCGGTCTCGGTGTCGACCTCGGTCGCGCACAGGTGCGTGCCGTGCGGGAAGGAGAAGTTGTCCGGGTCGAACGTCGCGTCCGAGTCCAGCGACGGCTCGATCCCGTCCGGCAGGTCGTGCGCCGCGAAGGCGGCCAGCGCGACCTCCTGCAGCGTCCGGCCCTCCTGCTGGACGCCGCGGACGCTGAACCGCCCGCCCGCGAACTCCAGGTCCTCCTCGGACGCCTCCAGCAGGTGCGCCGCGACCTTCCGCGCCTTGTTGACGACCTTGTCGCACGCCGAGTACAGCGCCATCCCGCCGACCGCCAGCGACCGCGACCCGTAGGTGTCCATGCCCTTGTGGGACACGGCCGTGTCGCCGTGCAGCACCTTCACGTCCTCGAACGGGACGCCCAGCCGGTCCGCGGTGATCTGCGCCCACGCCGTCTCGTGGCCCTGCCCGTGCGCGGACGAGCCCGTGACGACCTCGACCTTCCCGGACGGCAGCACCCGCACCGACGCGTGCTCCCAGCCGCCGGCGCCGTACGACAGCGACCCGAGCACCCGCGACGGCGCCAGCCCGCACATCTCCGTGAACGTCGACACGCCGATGCCGAGCTGCACCGGGTCGCGGCGCTCGCGCCGGTCCGCCTGCTCGGCGCGCAGCTTGTCGTACTCGAACAGCTCCAGGGCCTTGTCCGTCGCCGCCTCGTAGTTCCCGCTGTCGTAGGTGAGGCCCGCGATCGTGTCGTACGGGAACTCCTCGTGCGCGATCCAGTTGCGGCGCCGCACCTCGATCGGGTCGATGCCCAGCTCCGCGGCCAGCTCGTCCATCAGCCGCTCGATGGCGAACGTCGCTTCCGGACGTCCAGCGCCCCGGTACGCGTCCGTGGGCGTCTTCGTCGTGAACACGCCCGAGCACGTGAAGGAGTAGGCGTCCATCTTGTAGATGCCGTTGAACATGAACGCGCCCAGCAGCGGGATGCCCGGCGTCACCAGCATCAGGTAGGCGCCCATGTCGGCGAGCAGTTCCACCTTCAGGCCGCGGATCCGCCCGTCCTGCTCCGCCGCGAGCGTCAGCCGCTGGATCTGGTCGCGGCCGTGGTGGACGGTCATGTTCCCCTCGCTGCGCGACTCCGTCCACTTCACCGGACGGCCAAGCCGCCGCGCCAGCAGCAGCGCGATGACCTCCTCGCCGTACACCTGCAGCTTCGACCCGAACCCGCCGCCCACGTCCGGCGCGACGACCCGGATCCGGTGCTCCGGGATCCCGGTGACCGTCGCCAGCATCAGCCGCAGGATGTGCGGGATCTGCGTCGCCGAGTACAGCGTGAACTCGTCGCCCTCCGGGACGCACAGCACCGACCGCGGCTCCATCGCCGTCGGGATCAGCCGCTGCTGCACGTACCGGCGCTCCAGCACCACCGGCGCGTCCCGCATCGCCGCGTCCAGGTCCCCGTTCTCGAACACCCACGTGTACGACGTGTTCGTGCCGAGCCCCTCGTGGACCAGGTCGGCGCCGTCCGCGACCGCCGCCTCCATGTCCACCACGGCGGGCAGCGGCTCGTAGTCGACGTCGATCTCCTCCAGCGCGTCGAACGCCGCGTACCGGTCCCGCGCCACCACGCACGCCACCGGCTCGCCCACGTACCGGACCTCGTCCACCGCCATCGGCGGATGGTCCGGATGCTTCATGTCCTCGGTGACCACCCACGCGCACGGCAGCGCGCCCTGCTCGTCCGCGAAGTCGGCGCCGCTGAACACCGCCACCACCCCGGGACGGCTCCTCGCCGCCTCGACGTCCACCCCCGCGATGCGCGCGTGCGCGTGCGGGCTGCGCAGGAACGCCACGTACAGCGTCCCCGCCGGGGCCATGTTGTCGGTCCACCTCGTCCGCCCGGTGATCAGCCGGGCGTCCTCCGACCGTTTCCTGGGCGAGCCCATCTCCTGCGCGGGGCCCTCGGCCGTCGCGGTCATGGCGTCACCTCGCTCTCCTGCGCGGGCGTCCGCATCTCCGCCGCGGCGCGCCGGACGGCCTTCACGATGTTCTGGTAGCCGGTGCACCGGCACAGGTTGCCCTCGAGCCCGTCGCGGATCTCGTCCTCGGACGGGTCGGCGTTCTCCCGCAGCAGATCGATCGACGCCATGATCATGCCGGGGGTGCAGTAGCCGCACTGCAGCGCGTGCTCCTCGTGGAAGGCGCGCTGCATCGGATGCTCCGCGCCGCCGGCCCCGAGCCCCTCGACGGTCGTGACGTCACGGCCGTCGGCCTGGACGGCGAGCACGGAGCAGCTCTTCACGCTCAACCCGTCCATCAGGACGGTGCAGGCTCCGCAGTTGCTGGTGTCGCACCCGACCGGGGTGCCGACCTTGCCCAGCCGGTCGCGCAGATAGTGGACGAGAAGAAGCCGCGGTTCGACGTCGTCCTCGTACGTCGCACCATCGACCTCGACACGGATACGTGGCATGCGTTTCTCCCAGGGACGTCTCGGGGTGGACCGGAGAGGAGACGCCCCCGGGCGGAGCACGCTGATCTGGCCACGTCATCGGGGCCCCGCCTCTCTGGAGCACTCCGCGGCGCAACCGCCGGAACGCTCCGCGACATGCGACCTTACGAAGGTATGCCGCGGTTGAATCGCGTACTAGACCCTGACGTGGCCTTTTTGTCGGCGGTGGAGCGGGCGGCGCGGGCGGTGCCCGGGCGGGGCCTGGGCGGGACGCGGCCGGCTAGTGCACCCGCAGCAGGACCGGCCAGGTGTCCGGCCCGACGATCCCGTCCGCGGTGACGCCGCCCCACTTCTGGACGGCCTTCACCGCCGCCTCCGTGGTGGCGTCGAACTCGCCGTTGACGGCCACCTCGGGGTGGCTGCGCGCCAGCAGCAGCCCCTGCACGCTCTCCACGTGCTCGCCCGTGTCGCCCTTGCTCACCTGCGGCAGCTTGTTCACGATGGCCTCCGTCCAGTCGTCGCCGCTGTAGTCGGGCCGCCCGTAGCCCGCGATCACGTCCGCGCCGCGCACCTTGCGCTTGCAGGCGTCGGAGGTGTTGCCCTCGATCGTCTGGACGCGCCCGCCGCCGAGCGCCTTCTCCACGACGCCGACGTGGTCGATCGCGGAGACGGTGTTGGACGCGCCCCAGTCGAAGAAGACGATGTCGCCCGGCTTCGCGGCGTCGACCTGCGCGGTCGTGCCGGCGTGCCAGCGCCCGGCCTTCTGGAAGTCCTGCGCGTGCCAGACGGTGTACGCGCGGTCGCCGCCGGGCAGGACGGCGCTCGCGTTGCCGCTGTGCCGCGCCCAGTAGGTGACGGCCATGTCGCACCAGGACGCGTTGAGGAACTCGTCCCCGTGCCTGGCGGCGTACTCCTTGGTGATGGTGTTCGGGCGGCCCGACATCCCGAGGGACTTGCGGGCCTCCGCCAGCATGCTCGCCGCGGTCATCCGGAACCCTCCCCGCGGAAGATCCCGTCGCCGTCCGGCTCTCCGTACAGGTCGCGGAGGACCCGCTCCTCGTCGGGCTCCGTCGCGCGGTCGACGCCGGGGTTCACGTCGACCCTGTCCATATGCGACGCCTCGGTGGCGTCCGTTCGTGCTTCGGGGGTCACTGTCACTCCTCGCCGGTCGCGACCGCCCCGTTCCGTGGGCGATCACCGACCGACCGTAATCGGATGCCCCTTACTTTTCCGGATTTTCGCCCTATTCACATGGACCCCGCCTGACCTGGCCCAAGGGCCGCCCGATCGTCGCCCCCGGGTAAGCGGACGGCGCCCGCGGGGTGCGCGGGCGCCGTCCGGGGCGTCACTCGTCGTCCGACTGCGGTGGTGACGTGGTCGTCGACGTGCCGGACAGCGACCCGTTCGACGAGCCGGGCGACATCCCGCTGGACGCGCCGCTGACCTCGTTGATGATGTCGCTGCCCGGGCTGCCGTCGCCCTTGGCGAGGTTGAGCGACCGGTCGATCTCCAGCCAGCTGTCGTTGCCCGCGTCGTCGCCGGTGTTGTTGAACGCGCTGACGACGCTGTCCCCGTGCCCGGCCGGAGCCGTCGCGGGGGACGGGGACGGGGACGTGGACGCCCAGGTGATGCCGGACGTCGCCACGGCGGCGCCGCAGGTGAGGGCGGACAGGACGAGAAGCCGGGCGAGCATGCGCATGGTGACCCCTTTTTCGGTACGGACGAAACATCGCGGCGACTCCCCGGTGGGGAATCACCGCGATGGGCGGATATCGGTGTTCGGAAGGTGCTCGGTGTTCGGGAGGATCTCGGTGTTCGGGTGGATCAGGCGGGAGCGGGCGCCATCTCCCGGCCGTTCGGCCGGTGGTGCCGGCTGATGTTGCGTTCGAGCAGCTCGATGGACTCCTTGACGCCGACGGTGCCCGGCGTCATCTCGGGCAGCCGGCCGTCGGCGCCCTTCAGTTCGAGCAGCGCCGCGTCCATCGCGCTCTGCGCGGCGAACAGGCACGGCGTGCTGTAGATCGCCACGTCCACGCCGAGCTCGGTCAGCTCGGGCAGCGAGATGCGCGGCGACTTGCCGCCGGCGATCTGGTTGAACAGCAGCGGCTTGCCGCCGATCACCGACCGGACCCGGTGGATCCAGTCGACGCTGCGGACGCCGTCGACGAGGACGACGTCGGCGTCGGTCTCGGCGAGGGCCTGCGCGCGGACGAGGATCTCGTCCTCGTCGGTGGCGTCGGTGCGGGCGACCACCACGAGGTCGCGGCGGGTGCGCAGCACCATGTCGAGCTTCTCGAGGTACTCCGGCAGCGGCAGGATCCGCTTGCCGTCGACGTGCCCGCAGCGGCGCGGCCGCTGCTGGTCCTCGAGGATGACGCCGGACGCGCCGATCATCTCCAGCTGCTCGACGACGTGGCAGGCGACCTCCGCGTCGACGTACCCGTCGTCGATGTCGACCAGGAGGTGCCGGCCGGGGAAGGCGAGGCGCAGCCGCTGCACGAACGCGACGATGTCCGGCCAGGCGATGAAGCCGATGTCGGGCAGCCCGTAGTGCGACGCGGCGAACCCGAATCCGGACACGAAGAGGCCGTCGTAGTGCTTCGCGGCGACGGAGGCGGAGAACATGTCGAACACTCCGATGAGGGGGGTGACCCCCTCCGACATGATCTCTCGTCGTAGCTCGTCTCCGTAATTCACGTATCACTCCTCTGTTCTGGGGTGTGGCAGGCCCGGTGCCGCGCGGGCACCGGGCCGGGGGACTGTCACGCCTCGAACAACGCGGATGTGTCGCTATTCCGCGTTGCGAATAGTTACTCATCCAGAACGTATAGGAGGGGTAAAGTGAATGTAGCGGTCCACTAAAACCCGGAAATGCTTCGCCGGTAATGAACTGCCTTATGGTGATTTGTAAATGGCGGCTAGGGGGCGACGTCGACGGGGGCCGCCGGTGCGTCCTGCGGCGCCGACGGCGTCCGGCGCAGCACGAGGAACGCCAGCGCCGCCGCGGCGATCCCGGCGACCACGCCGACGATCGCGATCGTGGCCATCGAGTCGGTGAACGCGTCGCGCGCCGCCGCCGCGAGGCCGGCGTCGCCCTTGGCCGCCGCGACCGCCAGCGCGTCGCCGATGGACTCGCGCGCCGGGCCGGTCACCCCGTCCGGCATGTGGCTGGAGAACGCCGCCGACAGGACGCTGCCGAGGACCGCGACGCTGAGCGCCTGCCCGACCTGCTGGACGGTGTCGTTGACCGCCGAGCCGACGCCCGCGCGCTCGGGCGGGAGGGCGCCGAGCAGCGTCCCGTACGCCGCGGGGCCCATCGTCCCGCTGCCCATCCCCATGACGACCAGGGCGATGACGAGCTTCGGGTAGCCGTCGCCGGGCGACAGCGTGGCCAGCACGCCGAAGCCGGCCGCGAGCAGCAGCAGGCCGGCGGCCACCGCGACGCGGGCGCCGAGCTTCTTGTCGACCACCACGCCGACCCCGTTGAACGCCATCGCGGCCACCATCAGCGGGATGAACGCGGCGCCCGCCTTCAGCGGGCTGTACTCCAGCACGAACTGCAGGTACTGGGTGAGGGCGAGCAGCAGCCCGCCCGCCGAGAACGACATCAGCACCACCGAGAGGCTGGCGCCGCTGAAGTTGCGGTCCCGGAACAGGCCCATCGGCAGCATCGGCTCCGCGCAGCGCCGCTCCCACAGCCCGAACGCGGTGATCATCACGACCGCGACGGCGAACCCGCCGATGGTGCGGCCGGACGACCAGCCGTCCCGCGCCGTCTCGATCACGCCCCACACGAGCGCGGTCATCCCGGCGGTGGACAGCACGGCGCCGACCACGTCCGGGCGGACGGCGGGGCCGCGCGACTCGGGGATGATCAGCAGCGCGGCGACGACGCCGAGGACGGCGATCGGGATGTTCAGCAGGAACACCGACCCCCACCAGAAGTCGCGCAGCAGCAGGCCGCCGACGAGCGGGCCCGCGACGGCGCCGACCATCAGCACCGAGCTCCAGATGGCGAGGGCCTTCTTGCGCTCCTCGTCGTCGAAGACGGTGGTGAGGATCGACAGGGTACCGGGCATCAGGAACGCGCCGCCGACGCCCATCAGCGCCCGCGCGGCGATGAGCTCGCCGGACGAGTCGGCCAGCGCGGCGAGCCCGGACGCGCCGCCGAACAGGATCAGGCCGGTGACGAGGCCGCGGCGGCGGCCGAACCGGTCCGACAGGGCGCCCGCGGTGAGCAGGAGCCCGGCGAACACCAGCATGTAGGCGTCCAGGATCCACTGGATGTCGGAGTTGCTCGCGTGCAGGTCCTCGACCAGCGACGGGATCGCGACGTTGAGCACCGTGTTGTCGATGACCACCACGAGCAGGCTGAGGCAGAGCACGCCGAGGATCACCCAGCGGCGCGGGTTGCGGGCGGACATGGCATCCCCGTTCGTACGGCGATCGAATTTTCGCACACTGTACTAACTTTGGTACACCGTTCGTCAACCGATAATCTGGGGCGCCGGAGCAGCCCAGGTCACAAGGACGCCGCATGGCCCGTGAGAACGATCCCTTCACCGATTCGGTCTGGCTGCGCCCGGGCCGCCCGCGGCGCGGGCGCCCGCAGCTCAGCCGCGAGGAGATCGTCGGCGCCGCCGTCGCGCTGCTGGACGCCGAGGGCCTCGACGGGTTCAGCATGCGCCGCCTGGGGGCGAGCATCAGCGCGGGCGCGACCTCGATGTACTTCTACGTCGCGAACAAGGACGAGCTGCTCGAACTCGTCGTCGACGAGGTCCTCGGCGAGGTCGAGGTCCCGGACGCCGCGGAGGCCGGCTGGCGGGAGGCCGCGGCCGGGCTCGCCCGCGGCTTCCGGACGGTGCTGCTGCGCCACCCGTGGGTGGTCCAGCTGTTCGGCACCCACCCCGCGCTCGGCCCGAACGGGATGCGCATCAGCGACCGCACCATCGCGCTGCTGGCCGCGGCCGGCCTGTCCGGTGCGGAGATCGGCTGGGCCAGCTCCCTGCTGGTGTCGCACGCCATCGGCTACGCCACCTCCGACGCCGCGCTGAACCGCGCGACCCGCGACGCCGGGAAGTCGCCGGACGAGCTGGTCGAGCAGCTCCGCCCCTTCGTGGAGCGCGTGGCCGGCGACTACCCCGCCTACGCCGAGTACTGGCGGCGGAACATGCCGCTCCATCTCGACCCGGACGCCGGCTTCGAGTTCGGCCTCGAACGCATCCTCGACGGCCTCCATGCCTGGCTCGACCGCAGGTCCTGACCGCTCACCGCCACCCGCCGTCGCCGCGGCCGCCACCGCCGATCCGGGACGGGGGTGGCCGGGGGGTCAGGGGGACGGGGTGCCGCAGGTCTCGGTGATGTCGTCGGTCGCCTTGCTGAAGCGGATCGCCTCGGAGTCGGACAGCAGGTTCCGGCCGGTCTCGTCGCCGCCGTTCTTCTTCAGCTTCGCGCCGACGTCCAGGACGACGTCGACCTCCTTGGCCAGGTGGTCGTCCTTGAGCTTCGGGCGGACGCGGCGCAGCGCGTCGATGATCCCCTGGACGTCGTCCGATCTCGACGGGGTGCGCAGGGCGGCGGTGATCTTGGCGCAGTCGGCCTTCCGCTGGTCCCCGCCGCCGGAGCAGCCGGGGAGGAGGAGGCACAGGACGAGCGCCGCCGCGGGCGGGGCGAGGGTGCGCACGGGGTTCACACGGTCGATGATCCCAGGTCGGGGACTGTGTCCCGATCTGCGGGGTATGTGCGGTACGTGTTCGCCAAGTATCTGATCGTGACCGCGGTGCTCACCGTGATCGCGTACGTCCTGATCACCCGCTGAGAAGCCCGATGGGGCATCGGACATCTGCGAGGCGGGGCGAGGTCGCGCCTTTCCAGGAAGGCGCGACCTCACGCGCCGCCGTCAGCGGGCGGGATTCAGCGTCTCGGTGTGCAGCACCTTTCCGTCGAGGTCGCGGAGGCGGACGGTGAGCGCCGCCGAGTGCGCGTCGATGTCGACCTCGCCGAAGAACTGGTAGCCCTCCGCCGGCGAGGTGTTGGCGTGCGGCGGCGCCTGGACGAATTTCGCGACCGGCCCGAACGTGCCGTCGAGGGAGTTCGGGCCGAAGGCACCCGCGTTCAGGGGGCCGGACACGAATTCCCAGAACGGGTCGAAGTCCTTGAACGCCGCCTTGGACGGGTCGTAGTAGTGCGCGGCCGTGTAATGGACGTCGGCCGTCAGCCAGACGGTGTTGCGGACACGGTTCTTCTTGATGTCGGAAAGGATCCCGGCGATCTCCCGTTCGCGGCCGAGAGGGGCACCGTTGTCGCCCTGCGCCGCCGCCTCCTGCGCGGTGCCGTCGGGGACGACGAGGCCGATGGGCAGGTCGTTCGCGATGACCTTCCAGGTGGCGCGGGAGCGGCGGAGCTCGCTCTTCAGCCAGGCGGTCTGCTCGGCGCCGAGCAGACCGTCGCGCTGGGTGGGGGAGTCGTCCGCGTCGTTCGGCGACTTGTACGTGCGCATGTCCAGCATGAACACGTCGAGCAGCGGACCGTAGGAGATCTTGCGGTAGATGCGGCCGCCCTTCGCCGCCGGAATGGCGATCGGCGTGTACTCGAAGGCGGCGCGGCGGGCCCGCGCCGACAGCACGTCCACCCGCTTCTCCGTGTACTGCGGCAGGTCCAGGATCTCGCCGGGGTACCAGTTGTTGAGCGTCTCGTGGTCGTCCCACTGGTAGAGCATCGGGACCTGCGCGTTGAACGCGCGGAGATTGGCGTCCTCAAGGTTGTAGCGGAACTGGCCGCGGTATTCGGCGAGGGTCTGCGCGACGGCGGACTTCTCCGCCGTGGTGAGGTTGCGCCACGTGGAACCGTCCGGCAGCTTCACCGTCTCGGAAAGCGGGCCGTCCGAGTAGACAAGGTCGCCGCTGCAGAGGAAGAAATCGGGGTCGACCGCGGCCATCGCCTTGAAGATGCGGTAGCCGCCGAGGTCGGGGTTGATGCCCCAGCCCTGCCCGGCGAGATCGCCCGACCAGACGAACCGGATGTCGCGGCGGGTGCGCGGCGCCGTGCGCAGCCGCCCGGTCACCGGCTCGGACGCCGGCCCCCGGTCCAGGTCGTCCAGCCGGACCCGGTAGTGCAGCTCGCGGCCCGGTGGCAGGCCGCGCAGGAACGCCTTTCCGGTCAGGTCGGTGTCCGGGGTGAGGACGGGACCGCGGAGCGTCCGCGCGTTCCGGAAGTCGGGCCGGTCGCCGATCTCGACGAGCATCCGCGCGGGCCGGTCCGAGCGCGCCCAGATCACGGCCTCGTTCGCGGTGACGTCGCCGCTCTGCACGCCGTGGGTGAGCCGCGGGCGGCCGGTCCGCACCAGGCCGGCGGCGCGGGCCGGACCGTCGTTCAGCAGGGCAAGGGCCGCTCCCGCGGTCGTCACGAGACCACCGCGCAGCACGCTTCGCCGGTCCATCGCAGACTCCGTTCCTTGATCCGTTACCGGACGGATGCTGACGGACCGGGACGGATCACGGGTGCACGGCGGGTGAACGGAGGTGTTCGGCTTGACAACCGTTGGTCACGGAGTGTCTCCTTGTTCCCATGCCAGCGCGCGTTCCCGCCGACAGCCCCGTGGCCCTCCGCCGCGTGGCGAGCGCGCTGTGTCCTGCCTGTAGCCGCTGATCATCCCGTTGCTCCCGGGTGGCGCTCACCCGGATCCGGCTCAGACCAGGACATCCAGGACATGGTTCCCGATCTCACTATGCGTGGCCAGGACGACCCGCACGGCCGCACCATCACCGCCCGCCCGCCCACCGTCGGGCAGCTCGCCGCCCGCGTCCGCGACCTCGCGGCCCGCCCGTCCGACTGGTGGCGCCGCGTGGTCTTCGACGACGCCGGCCCGGTACACGTCCCGCTGGACGCACCGGACGGCGTCCGGTTGTGGCTGACCACCTGGCCCCCCGGGCACGGCGCCACCGTCCACGGCCAGGTCAGCACGCTGCTCGCCGGCGAGCTGGCGGAGGTGGCGATCGCGGCGGACGGCGTGACGGAGCGGCCGCTGCGGGCCAACCGGGTCCGCGTCCACGGCGGCCCGCAGACGCTCACCAACCCCGGCCCCGCGTTCGCCGTCAGCCTCCACGCCGCCTAGCGCCCGACCGCGCCTCGCCCCACGTCCGCGCGTGCGTCGCCTCGCGCTCGGGCGCGCCGCCCCATGCCCCCGCGCGTCGCCCCATGCCCGCGCGCGTCGCCCCATGCCCGGGCGCGTCGGCCCATGCCC
>NZ_WBMR01000260.1 GCF_008923365.1 Actinomadura montaniterrae | reverse complement strand
CGGACGGGCGGGCGCGTCAGTAGATGATCAGGCCGGCCACGGTGGCGACCACGAGGCCCGCCACCACCGGCACGAACGAGCGCCGGACGAGGTCCATGACCGGCACCCGGGCGAACCCGGCGACCGCCAGCAGCGACGACCAGGCGATGAGCACGCCGCCGCCGGACCACACGCAGCCCATCTGGCCGATCGCGGCGAGCAGCGACGGGTCGACTCCGGACGTCGGGCCGAGCGTGCCGGCGAGCGAGCCGGTGAGCGGCAGCCCCGCGAAGCCCGACCCGTCCAGCCCGGTGATCATGCCGATGATCAGGACGCCGAAGCCCACGACGTAGCGGCTGTCGGGGATGGCGCCCTCGAGGTGCGTGACGGACTCGAACAGGAAGCCGGGCGCCTTCGCGCCGTCGCCGAGGCTCATGATCTTGCCGGCGAAGTCGGCGTTGCCGATGAAGAAGAACCCGGCGATCGGGATGACGACCCCCATCGCGCGGACCGCGAAGACGAGGCCGTCCACGATGTGGTCGGCGCAGGCCTGCAGCGCGTTGCCGGCGTCGCGGGCGACGGCGGCGGCGAGCAGCAGCGCGACGGTGACGCCGCCGACCAGGGCGGCGGCGTCGCCGCCGACGACCTCGGGGACCGCGTCGGTGAACTTGCCCAGCAGCATGTAGCCGACGAGCCCGACGAGCGCGAGCGGGATGATCGCCGCGAACGCCTTGGACCGCTTCGGGCAGTCGTCGCCGGGCTGGTCGCCGCCGTTGAGCGACCTCAGCGCGGCGGCGGCCATCGCGTCGCTCGGCTCGCCTCCGGAGCGTCCGGCGGCGCCGGACCGCGTCCCGCCGGACGCGCCGCCGCCGCCGGTGCGCGGCGCGGGCACGGTCACGGAGCCGGTCCCGGTCCCCGAGCCGGAGCCGGCTCCGGGGCCGGAGTCGAGGACGGCGACGGACGTCTCGCCCTCGGCGGTCGTCGCGGCTGCGGGCGCGGGCTGCAGGACGCGGCGGCGCAGCGGCAGGCCGGGGATCAGCGAGCGGCGCGTCGCCGGCGCGGCGGCCTCCGTCTCGCCGGCCTCCCAGCGTTCGAGGAGCAGCGCGTCCGGCTCGCGGTACTGCGAGCGGGTCATCAGGTAGCCGAGGAACAGGGCCACGCCGCCGGTGATCAGCGACAGCACCATCGCCTTGTCGGCGACGGCGTCGGTGCCGACGTTGGCGGCCTTGGCCGACAGCCCCGGCGCGACCTGGATGACGTAGTCGCTGGACAGCGCCATGCCCTGGCCCGCGACGGCGATGGCGAGCGCGGCGGCGATCGGGGGCAGCCCGGCGGCGATCGCGGCGGGCAGCAGGATCGCGCCCATCAGCGGCACCGCCGGCGTCGGCCAGAAGAACAGGCTGATCGCGTAGGTGACGAACGCCAGCACCCAGAACGCCGAGTGCCCCGACCGCATGACCAGCCGGAACGGCTCGACCATGCGGCGGTCGGCGCCGAGCGCGCGCAGCGCGCCGAGCAGCGCCGTGACGAGCGCGATGATGAGGAAGATGTTGAACAGCTCGGAGGCGGAGGTCAGGCTGGCATTGAAGATGGACTCCAGTCCCTTGACGAAGCTGCCGGTGAACGTCCAGGCGGTGAGGAACGTCGCCGCGATGGCGGGGATCACGACGTTCTTCCGGGCGATCATGACGGCGATGATGAGGACTATTCCGGACAGATAGACCCAGTGAGCGGCTCCCACGGGCGCGCCACCTCCCTGTCGGCGCCATCTGCGAGGCGATCGGCGCAACGGTTGCAGAGAATCTGGTCGATCCCTCCCCGGTGAGCAATGAGGAACGTGCACACGGCACAGGCAGTCATTTTGTGCACGATGTCGGACTCCTTGGCAAGCGATCAGCAGGACCCGTCCAGCCTGTGCAGGGTGCCCAAGGAAGGGTGCCGATCTTCGGCATTCGGCCCGTATCGGCGCGGTTCGCGGCCCGCCGAAACTGGGCGGCATGTCAGCAGAGAACGCAACGCCGGCGGGTTTCGGGAACCCCGGCCGCGGCCCCGCCGTCGCGTCGGGCGGCATGGTCGCCTCCAGCCATCCGGCGGTCAGCCTGGCCGGCGCGCGGGTCCTCGCCGAGGGCGGGAACGCGGTGGACGCGGCGCTCGCCATGGCCGCGCTGTCCTGGCTCGCGCTGCCCGGCCAGTGCGGCGTCGGCGGCGACGCGTTCGCGCTGCTGCGCCGCCCGGACGGGTCGGTCGCCGCGTTCAACGGCAGCGGCTTCGGCCCGGACGGCGGCGAGCCCGCCTTCTTCCGCGACCGCGGCCTCACCGCCGTCCCTCTGGAGGGCGCGCTCGCCGTCGCCGCCCCCGGCGCGGTCGGCGCGCTCGCCGCCCTGCACGCCGACTCCGCGTCCCGTGGCCTGCCCGAGCTGTGGGCGCCCGCCATCGACGCCGCCGAGAACGGCCTGCCCTGCACGCTCAAGACGCGCGCCGACATCGTCGAGCGCCGCGACGCCCTCGCCCGCGATGCCGGCACCGCCGGGACGTTCCTGCCGGGCGGCCGCGTCCCGTCCGCCGGTGAGCCGCTCTACCAGCGCGAACTCGCCGGGACCCTGCGCCGCCTCGCCGGCGACCCGAACGACCTGTACGCGGGCGGGCTCGCCGAGCGGTGCGTGGACGCGCTCGTCGCCGCCGGCGCCCCGTTCTCCGGCTACGAGTGGATGGCGAGCGGGCGCTCCGCCGCCGAGACGCCGCTGACCTGCACGTACCAGGGCGCGACCGTCCACCTCACGACGCCGCCGACGCCCGGCTGGATGGTCGCGCAGCAGGCCGGGCTCTGCGACGGCGTCCTCGCCGGGCTGCCGTGGCTGTCCGCCGAGGCCGTCCACCGGATGGCGTGCGCCGCCCGGCTCGCGTTCGCCGACCGGTTCGCCGGATGCGGCGCCGACAGCGACCACTGGCGCGGCCTGCTCACGGCCGACGCGATCGCCGCCGCCCGTGCCCGCCTCGACGCCGGGGAACTCCCGGGGCCTGCGCCCTCGCCGGTGCCGGCGGGCGGCGACACCACGTCGATGGTCGCGGTGGACGCCGAGGGCCGCGCCGTCAGCCTCATCCACTCGCTCGCCTTCACCTTCGGCGCCCGGATGACCGTCCCTGGCACCGGCATCGTGCTGAACAACCGGCTCGGGCGCGGCGCCTACCTCATCGACGGCCACCCCAACGAGGTCCGGCCGCGCCGCCGCCCGCTGCACACGCTGAACGCGTGGCTCGTCACCGATTCGGCCGGACGGTTGCTGCACGTCGGCAACACCCCGGGCGGCGACGGCCAGGTCCAGTGGAACGCCCAGCTGCTCTCGCACCTGCTCGACCACGGCCACGACCCGGCGACGGCCGTCGCCGCGCCCCGCTTCACCGTCCACCCCGGCAGCGACGCCGACGTCATCGGCAGCCCGCCGGAGCTGCGCGTCGAGTCCCGGCTCGGCGCCGCCCGCATCGAGGCGCTC
This sequence comes from Actinomadura montaniterrae, assembly GCF_008923365.1. GTDB lineage: Bacteria > Actinomycetota > Actinomycetes > Streptosporangiales > Streptosporangiaceae > Spirillospora > Spirillospora montaniterrae. The sequence goes on along the minus strand of NZ_WBMR01000260.1, from coordinate 8,610 downwards.
CGCGCGTCGGGGCATGACGTCGCCGTCCAGGACGCGTGGGACGCGGGCGGCAGCGCGCAGATCGTCTCGGTCGCCGGCGACGCCCTGCTCGGCGCGTCCGACCCCCGCCAGGACGGGGTGGCCCTCGGTGTCTGAACCGAAAGCGGCGCCGCGTCCGCAGGGCGCCTACGTCACCGCCGTCGCCGAGCCGCTGCGCGCGGGCGACGTGTTGCTCGCCAGTGCCGGGATGACGCCGCGCGAGGACGGCCGCCTCGTCATGACCGGGCTCGTCGGGCGGGACCTCGACGTCGCGCAAGCCCGCGACGCCGCCGCGCTCGCCGCCCGCAACGCCGTCGCCGCCCTGGCCGCCGGGCACCCCGGACAGGTCCGGCGCTGGCTCCGGATGACCGTGTACGTGGCCTGCGCCGACGGGTTCACCGACCTGTCCGCCGTCGCCGACGGCGCCTCCGAGGTCCTGGACGGCCTCGGCCAGGCCCGCCCCGCGCGCAGCGCGATCGGCGTCCGGGCGCTGCCCGGCGGGGCCCCGGTGGAAATCGAGCTGACCGCGATCGCCGCACCGAACGTGGAGGACGAGTGACCGTGCACAAGGGCCTGAACCTCATCGGCGGGGAATGGGTTCCCGCATCCTCGGGCGTGACGTTCCGGCGCCATGACCCGGCCGATCTCGGCGAGGTCGTCGGGGAATTCCCCGAGTCGTCGGCGGCGGACGTGGAAAAGGCCGTCGAGGGCGCCGTGGAAGGCGCCGCGGAATGGGGCGCGGCGTCCGCGGAGAAACGCGCCGACGTCCTCGAGGCGGCCGCGCGCTGGCTGGAGGACCGGGCGGGCGACCTCGTCGGCGAGCTGGTGCGCGAGGAGGGCAAGACCCGCGCCGAGGCCGCGATGGAGATCTCCCGGACGCCCCGCAACCTGCGCTTCTACGCCGCCGAGGCGCACCGGATCGGCGGCGAGAGCTACCCGTCCGCCGACGGCGGCCTCGTCTACACGCGGCGCGACCCGGTCGGGGTGGTCGGGGCGATCACGCCGTGGAACTTCCCGCTGAACATCCCGTCCCGCAAGCTCGGGCCGGCGCTGGCGGCGGGCAACGCGGTGGTGTTCAAGCCGTCGCCGGTGACGCCGCTGCTGGCGCAGCGGCTCGTCGAGGCGCTGCTCGCGGGCGGGCTCCCGGCGAAGGCGATCGCGCTGGTACACGGCGGCGCGGAGGCCGGGGCCGCCGTCGCGGCGGACGAGCGGGTCGGCGCGGTGACGTTCACCGGCTCCACCCGCGCGGGACGCGCCGTCCACGCGGCCGTCGGCCCGTCGCGGCGCGCCCAGCTGGAGATGGGCGGCAAGAACCCGGTCGTCGTCATGGACGACGCCGACCTGGACCGCGCCGCGCAGATCATCGTCAAGGGCGCGTTCGGGCTGTCCGGCCAGGCGTGCACCGGCACCAGCCGGGTCATCGCGCACGACGCCGTCCACGACGAGCTGCTCGACCGGGTCGCGCGCGCCGCCGAGGCCCGCACCGTCGGGAACGGCCTGGACGACGGCGTCCACATGGGTCCGCTGGCCGCCGACTTCCAGATGGAGAAGTTCCTCGACTACGTCCGGATCGGCGAGGAGGAGGGCGCCAAGCTCGTCACCGGCGGGCGGCGCCTGCCCGGTGACGGCTACTTCGCCGCCCCGACCGTCTTCGCCGGCCTGACCCCGGACATGCGGATCACCCGCGAGGAGATCTTCGGGCCGGTGCTGGGGTTCCAGCGGGCGTCCGGCCTGGACGAGGCCGTCGAGCTGGCGAACGGCACCGACTACGGGCTGTCCGCCGGGATCGTCACCCGCGACCTCGACCGGGCGCTGGAGTTCGCCCGCCGCTCCGAGACCGGCCTGGTGAAGGTGAACCAGCCGACGTCCGGAATGGCGATGACCGTGCCGTTCGGCGGCCTCAAGGACTCCAGCACGCAGACCTACAAGGAGCAGGCCGGCCCCTCGATGATGCTCTTCTACCTGCGCGAGAAGAGCGTCTACATCACCCCCTGAAAAAGCCCCCCGATCAACGAGTCGCCGCACCACCGGAAGGGAGCAAGGAAATGGCAGAGCTGCTGTCCAAGGAAGAGTTCCGCGCCGAGCTGGAGAACGCCATCAAGGGACGCGAGGCGAAGAACGCCTCGTTCAGCCAGGCGTGGGCCAACGGTGAGCTGAAGCGGGAGCACTTCGCCCGCTGGGCGGAGAACCACTACCACTACGTCGGGCCGTTCGCCGACTACCTCGGCTACGTCTACGGCAACACGCCCGACGAGTTCACCGGCGCCAAGGACTTCACCCTGCAGAACATGTACGAGGAGGAGCTCGCCGACATCCGCCACACCGACCTGCTGATCCGGTTCGCCGAGGCGTGCGGCACCACCCGGGAGCGGGTCGAGAACCCCGACAACATGAACGCCATCACCCGCGGCCTGCAGGCCTGGTGCTACGCGGTCGCGATGCGCGAGCACTTCGTGGTCGCCACCGCCGCCCTCGTGGTCGGCCTGGAGTCGCAGGTGCCGGGCATCTACAAGAAGCAGATCGTGCCGCTGCGCGAGGTGTACGGGTTCACCGAGGACGAGATCGAGTTCTTCGACCTGCACATCACCTCCGACGTGGTGCACGGCGAGCGCGGCTACCAGATCGTCCTGGACCACGCCGACACGCCCGCGCTGCAGCAGCGCTGCCTGAAGCTGTGCCGGTGGGGCGCGGAGATGCGCTTCTCCTACACGCAGGGCCTCTACGACACCTACGTCAAGCCCGACCTCGTCAGCGCCTGATCCGATCCCGACCCGGCGGCGGGGGCGGATGCCCCCGCCGCCGCACCACACGCGAGGAGGAGCACGTGGACGAGCAGCCCGAGGAGGAGTGGGTGGAGGCGGCGTCGCTGGCGCAGCTGCGCAAGCGGAAGCGGCTCGGCGTGACCGTGGCCGGGCGGCCGGTCGCGCTGTTCCTGGTCGGCGACGACGTCTACGCGCTGGACGACGTGTGCGTCCACAAGCAGCGGTCCCTGTCGAAGGGGACGGTGCTGAACGGGCGGGTGATCTGCCCCGGCCACCAGTGGCTGATCGACCCGGCGACCGGGCGCGTCGAGGACCGGGACGAGTGCCAGCCGAGCCACGCCGTGCGGATCGCCGGCGACGCCGTGTACGTGGACCCGCGTCCGCGCGTCCTGGAAGAGGAGCCCGTGAAGGAGGGCGCACAATGATCGAGTCGGTCGTGGTGGCCGGGGCGGGGCAGACCGCCGCCGTCGCCGCCCGCACGCTGCGCCGCCGCGGCTTCGAGGGCCGCGTGACCCTGGTCGGCGCCGAACCGCACGTCCCGTACCAGCGCCCGCCGCTGTCGAAGGAGTACCTGGCGGGCGAGGACGACCGCGACGAGCTGTACCTGCTCACCCCCGACTGGTGCGAGTGCAACGGCGTGGAGCTGCGGCTCGGCGCCGCCGCGACCGCGATCCGGCCCGCCGAGCGGAGCCTGGAGCTGGCGGACGGCTCGTCGCTGCGGGCCGACGCGCTGCTGGTCGCGACCGGCGGGCGGCCGCGCCGGCTGCCGGGGATCGACGGCGACCGGGTCCGCTACCTGCGCACCATCGAGGACGCGGACCGGCTGCGCGCCGAGCTGCGGCCCGGCGCGCGGGTCGTGGTGATCGGCGCCGGGTTCGTCGGCTGCGAGGTCGCGTCCACCGCGATCGGCCTCGGCGCGCAGGTCACGCTGGTCGAGCAGGCGGCACGGCCGCTCGGGCACGTCCTCGGCGACCTGATGGGCGACGTCATGGCCGCGCTGCTGCGCACCAGCGGCGTCGACCTGCGCACCGGCGAGAAGGTCGAGGGCTACGCCGAGACCGCGTCGGGCGCGGTCGTCACGACCAGCGGCGGCGCGTCGCTGGAGGCGGACGTGGTCGTCGTCGGCGCCGGCATGGTGCCGAACGTCGAGGCCGTCACCGGTGCGGGCATCGACACCGCGGGCGGCATCCCCGTCGACGAGTACTGCCGGACGTCCGTCGACGGCGTCTACGCGGCCGGCGACGTCGCCCTGCAGTGGCGGCCCGAGCTGGGGCGCCGCGTCCGCGCCGAGCACTTCGACAACGCCAACGCGCAGGGGATGGCCGCCGCGAAGAACATCCTCGGCGGTAAGTCCGCGCACACCGCGCCGCCGTGGTTCTGGTCCGACCAGTTCGGCCGCAACCTCCAGCACGCCGGGCACTGCGACGGCGCGGACCGGATCGTCGTCCGCGGCCGCGTCGAGGACTTCGACTTCGTCGCCTTCTACCTCGCCGGCGGGGTGCTGCGCGGCGCGTTCACCGTCGACCGCGGCGGCGACCTCGCCGTGGCGCGGCAGCTCATCGGCGCCGGCGCCGCGCCCGACCCGGACGTCCTGCGCGACGAGGACGCCGACCTCACCGAACTGTTCGACGCGCTCTAGCCGTCACCGAGATCACAGGAGCGACCGATGGAATACCAGCCCGTGGCCCGCTCGGGCCAGGTGCCCGAGGGCGTCGTCCGCCGCTTCTTCGTGGGCGAGGCCGAGGTGGCCGTCGCCCGCTGGGACGGCGAGGTGCACGCCATGTCCAACTACTGCACCCACCTGGACTGCCTGCTGTCGTCCGGCCGCGCCACCGAGGACGGCCTGCTGTGCTCCTGCCACGGCAGCGTCTTCGACTTCGCCACCGGCGAGCCGATCACGCCGCCCGCGACCAAGGCGATCCGCGTGTACCCGGTGAAGGAGGAGGACGGGCAGATCCTCGTGCACGTCCCGCCGGAGGACGCCGCGGACGGCGGCCCGCGCCGCCGCAAGCTCGCCCGCGGATGACCGCGGTCGACCGGGGACGCGGCGCCCACGATCACCAGGAGGCGGGGCGCGGGTCGTGGGCGGCGCTCGTCCCGCTGCTGCTCGGCACGTTCACCGGCACGGTCGCCAACACCATCGTCAACGTCCCGCTGACCATGATCCTGCGGGACCTGGACGCGCCGATCTCCGCCGGGACCCTGGTCGTCGTCGCGTTCACGCTGACGTTCGCGGTGCTGCTGCCCGTCTCGGGATGGCTCGGCGACCGGATCGGCCCGCGCCGGGTGTTCGTCGCGGCCATGGTCGTGCTGGCGGTCGCGTCGGCGGGCGCCGGGATCGCCGGGACGCTGCCGCTCCTGGTCGCGATGCGCGCCGTGCAGGGCGTCGCGACCGCCGCGATGCTGCCCGCCGTCATGGCGCTCATCGCCGCGCGGTTCGACGGCGACCGGTGCGGCCGGGCGCTCGGCCTGTGGGCCGCCGCCAACGGCGTCGGGCAGGCCGCCGGGCCCACGCTCGGCGGCGGCCTCGCCACCTGGTTCGGCTGGCACGCGGTGTTCTGGCCGGTCGTGCCGGTGTGCCTGGCCGCCGCCGTCCTCGCGGTCCGGCTCGTCCCGCCGGGGCGGGCGCGGGCCGTCCCGCTCGACTGGCGCGGCGCCGCGCTGCTCACCCTCGCCGCCGCGTTCGGGCTCGGCGCCACGTCCGCCGCCGCGAGCCTCGGCGCCGCGTCGCCCGTCGTGTGGTGCGGCGCCCTCGCCGGGCTGCTCGCCGCGATCGGGTACGTCGCGACGTCGCGCGGGCGGCCCGACGCGTTCCTGCCGCCGCGCCTGCTGATCGAGACCCGCTACCTGCGGTCGTGCCTCAGCGTCCTCGCGCAGATGTTCTGCCTCGGCGCGACGCTGCTCGCCGTCCCCGTGTACCTGACCACGCAGCGGCACACCGCCACCCTCGTCGCGGGCGCCTACCTGCTGAGCCTGCCGCTGGTGATGTCGCTGCTCGGGCCCGTCACGGGCGTGCTGATGGAGCGGCTCGGCGCGCGGACGGTCCTGCGCGGCGGCCTCGCCGTCCTCATCGCGGGGCAGGCGCTCGTCGCCGCCGTCCTCGCCTGGTCCGGGACGATCCCGCTGCTGCTCGCCGCGCTGGCGCTCACCGGGGCGGGCGTCGCGTTCGTCCAGACCCCGGCCGCGACCGGCGCGACCCGCTCGGACGCGGGCCGGATCGGCGCCGGCCTCGGCCTGTTCAACCTGCTGCGCTTCGGCGGGTCCGCGGTCGGCGCCGCGTGGGTCGGCGCCGTCCTCGACCACGCCCCCGCGTTCGGCCTGATCTTCACCGCCTGCGCCGCCACGGCCGCCCTCGGCCTCCTCGCCTCCTTCGCCGGCCCCGACCCGAACTAGATCGTTGATGGGGGTTTTCGAGAGGTCGGGTTAGTGGTCGTAGGCGATCAGTGAGCGTTTGACCGGGGCGTTGATGAGCCAGTTGTGCCAGATCGCGGCGTTGAGGGCGCAGATGCGCTGGCACAGGCGGGTCCACAGGCCCTCGGTGGTGCGTGCGGCGTGGCGTTCCAGCCCGAGCTGGTTCTTCAGGGTCCAGATCACCGCCTCGATGCGCTGGCGCAGCCAGCCCGGGAACACCTTCACGGCGGGTTCGGGCTCGTCGTCGCGGACGGGGCGGACCAGGATATGGCCCAGGTCGGCGGCGGCCTTCTCTACGCCGGCCCCGGCGAATCCCTTGTCGCACACGATGGGGCACGGTCCCGGCGCGGCCTGCCGAACGTGCAGCAGGTGCACGGCCTGTTTGCGTTCGTCCAGTTCTTTGGGGTGGGCCAGGCTGAAGGCGCATACCGCACCCTCGGCGGTGGTGATCGGCATCAGCTTGGCGCCCCAGTAGAAGGCGTGGTGCGATTTGTCCATGCCGTAGCCGGCGATCTCGCCCAGTGCCGAGCGGTCCACGGTGGTGCGCGAGGCGCCGCAGCGCAGCGGGGTGCCGTCCATCAACCGCAGCCGGTCGTGCCAGGACGGGACGCAGCAGACCAGCCACATCGATGCGGCGAACAGGGCCGGGGCCGCATCGCGCAGGTGCCGGTTGTACTGCGCCTGGCCGGGCAGGCGCGGGAACAGGTGCCCGATCCTGCCGTGGGCACTTCGCAGCCACCGGCGCTCGGAATCACACCCGAGCAGCACCTGGGCGACGGCGACACAGACCAGCTCGGCATCGTTGAGCACCCGGTCGGGACCGCGTCTGCGGGGCCGGTCGACCGAGCGCAGGACATGGTCGTCCAGATGGACATACAGTGCGGTCAGAAGGGCGTCCAGGTTTGTCTTCACACACTGATCATGGGCGCCCTTCGCCATGCCCGAAGCCGGTTCAGCAAACCCCCATCAACGATCTAGCGGGGCGCGGCGGCGGGCGGGGCCATCTCGTCGGCGAGGGTGCCGGTGACCGTCGTCAGCGTGTCGATGTGCAGCGCCAGCCAGAACATGAACTGCGCGTCCGCCGACCGGATGTCCATCCGCAGTGCCCGCGACGCCCGGTCCAGCTTGTAGAGCATCGTGTTGCGGTGCATGCCCAGCTCGCGGGCCGCCGCGTTCAGGTTCCCGGACGTCCTGATGTACGCCAGGACGATCTGCTCCAGGTCGCCGCCGTTCGCGCGGCGCAGCGGCGCGAGCGTCTCCTGCGCGAACGACTTCGCCTCCGCGCTGCCCGCGACGTCCTTCAGCGCGGCGAACACCCGCAGGTCGTCGTAGCCGCAGACGGGTGCCGCCGACGTGTGCCAGGCGAGGCCCATCGCGAGCCGCGCCTCGTGGTAGCCGGCCGCGACGCCCGCCGCGCCGCCGCCCGGACGGCCGTGCGTCACCCGCAGGTCGTCGCCGAGCTGCGGCCGCAGCGCCCGGTGCAGCCGCTCGGCGAACCGGGCCGCCTCCGCCCGCTGCTTGAGCGGGTCCGGCCCGGCCGTCACCTGCCGGATCACCACGATCGTGGAGCCGATCGCGGCCGTCAGCGTGCAGCCCGCGGGCTCCAGCGTCTGCGCGGTGCGCGTCGCGGTGACCGTCCGGCGCAGGTAGTCGCGGCCGACCGGCAGTAGCGCCGCCGCCGACACCACGTGTACCGCGTAGTGGCCGTCCACGTCGAAGTCGTGGTGCCGAGCGCGCGCGCCCAGCTCGTGGGGGTCGGCGAACCGGCCGTGGACGAGGGCCTCGACGAAGTCGCCGCGGGCCCGCTCCTCCGCGGCCCGCACCGACCGCTGCCGCAGCATCTCCGACCCGATCAGCGTCGCGCCGTGCTCGGCGACGACGCGGTGCTGCGCGAGATCGTGCGGGTCCGGCGGGCACGCCGGCTCGACCATCACCAGCCGCCCGAACGGCTCGCCGCCGACCACGACCGGCGTGATCAGCGCGTTCAGCGTCACGCCGGGCGCGACGGCCAGCTCCGTCTCGGCGGCGTGCGCGTGGCCGTCCAGGACGGCGTCCGGAGCGCGCGGGGCGGGCGCCGGGAGCGCGGCCTGCACGGCGTCGGGGTCGGGGGCGGGGCCGTCCGGCGTCTCCGCCCACGCCAGCCGCTCGCCCTCCGCGTCGCAGATCAGCACCGAGCAGCGCGACAGCCCGACGATCGCGTGCGCCATCGCCGGGATGCCCGGCCCGTGCGCGAGGACCTCGGCGAGCGTGCGGTGCACCCGCGTCCCGTACTCCAGGATGTGCGCCGCCTGCGCGAGCGCCTTCTGCCCGACGAGCCGGCTCACCGCCCGGTAATCGGCCTCGGCGGGCAGCTCCAGCAGCGGAACGCCCGCCGCGTCGGCGGCCCGGACCGCGGCGGCGAGGCCCGCGCCGGCGAGGT
>NZ_WBMR01000026.1 GCF_008923365.1 Actinomadura montaniterrae | reverse complement strand
CTTGCCGCTGGCGGTGCGCGGGAAGTCCTCGACGGCGTGCAGCTCCTCCGGCCACTTCTGCCGGCCGAGCCCCGCCCGCTCCAGATGGGCCCGCATCTCCTCGATCGTCGGCGCCGCGGCGTCCGGCTTCGGCCGGACCACGGCCGCGGCGTGCTCGCCGAGCCGCTCGTCGGGCGCGGCCACGACCGCGGCCTCGGCGACGCCCGGCATTCCGAGCAGCGCCTCCTCGACCTCCAGCGCGCTGATGTTCTCCCCGCCCCGGATGATGATGTCCGACTTGCGATCAGTGATCGTCAGATAGCCGTCGTCATCGACCACACCGACGTCCCCGGTGCGGTACCAGCCGTCATCGTCGAACGCCCGGCGAGTCAGCTCCGGATCGGTGTAGCCGATGCACAGGTCCGGACCCCGGCTGAAGATCTCACCATCCTCACCCAGCCGGATCTCCACACCGGGCAGGATGTCCCCGTCCGTGCGGAGCCGCTTGCGCTCGGGCGCGGTGTGCCGCGATCCGGTGATCGAGGGGTGCTCGGTGCTGCCGTACGAGCGGAACACCGTGATCCCGAGGCGGGCCAGCCGATCGCAGACCGCCGCCGGCACGGACGAGCCGCCGAGCCCCGCGTACTTCATATGCGCGAGGTGCTCCGGCTTGAAGTCGGGATGGTCGAGCAGGCTCGTCATGTAGTACGCCGCTCCGCCGCCGACGGTGAGCCCGTCGCTCCTCATCAGCGCCAGCGCCTGCGCCGGGTCCCAGACGTCGGAGAGGTTCACCGGCGTCCCGTCCAGCACGGGGATCAGGAAGGCGTTCACCATGCCGATGAAGTGGCCGACCGGAGCGGACGTGAGCTGCCGGCCGCGGTCGGACGGGTACAGCCCGGCGAGCTGGCGGGTCTCGTAGCCGAGCGTGTGGTGGCTGTGCACGACGCCCTTCGGGTCGCGCGTCGTGCCGGACGTGAACGCGATCAGGGCCGGAAGGGCCGGGTCGACGGCCTCCACCCCCGGCCACGGGTCGGCGGCGAGCAGCTCGTCGAAGTCGCGCCCCACCACCCCGACGACCGGGACATCCGCGCACAGGTCCGGCTGGAACTCCAGGCGGCCGAACCGCTCGGCGCCGACGAACACCCGCGGCCGGATCGACCGCAGGATGTAGCCGACCTCCTTACGGCCGTAGAAATGGACGATCGGCACGACCGTCGCCCCGAGGAACGCCGACGCCCAGAAGACCGCCGCCGCCTCCATCCAGTTCGGCAACTGGAACGCCACCACATCGCCGGGCCCGACGCCGCGCTCCCGCAGCCCCGCCGCGAGCCGGCGCGCGACCCGTTCGACGTCGCGGAACGTCCCTGACCACGGCCGTACGGCCGAATGCACGCGGAACACCGCGTCGGGAGCATCGCGGAGCCCCCGCGCCAGCAGGTCCCCGATCGTGTCTCCGGTCCACCAGCCCTCCGCCTCGTACCGCTTGACCAGCTCAGGAGGGATCGTGCGCATCCCAGAAGCTCCCATCACTCAGCGAGAATTCAACTCTCGCATATTGAGAACTCAGATTCCACGGGTCGTGGGGGCGGCCCCGCCCTCCCCGGCGCGCGCCGCGATCTCGCGGCGGAGCAGGAACTTCTGGACCTTGCCGCTGGCGGTGCGCGGGAAGTCCTCGACGGCGTGCAGCTCCTCCGGCCACTTCTGCCGGCCGAGCCCCGCCCGCTCCAGATGGGCCCGCATCTCCTCGATCGTCGGCGCCGCGGCGTCCGGCTTCGGCCGGACCACGGCCGCGGCGTGCTCGCCGAGCCGCTCGTCGGGCGCGGCCACGACCGCGGCCTCGGCGACGCCCGGCATTCCGAGCAGCGCCTCCTCGACCTCCAGCGCGCTGATGTTCTCCCCGCCCCGGATGATGATGTCCGACTTGCGATCAGTGATCGTCAGATAGCCGTCCTCATCGACCACACCGACGTCCCCGGTGCGGTACCAGCCGTCCTCGTCGAACGCCCGCTCGGTCAGCTCCGGATCGGTGTAGCCGATGCACAGGTCCGGACCCCGGCTGAAGATCTCACCGTCCTCGCCCAGCCGGATCTCCACGCCGGGCAGCGCTTCGCCGTCGGTGTGCAGGCGCTTGGCCGCCGGAGCGGTGAGCGCCGAGCCCGTGATGGACGGGTGCTCGGTGCTGCCGTAGGACCGGTGGACCGTGATGCCGAGGTCCGTGAGCCGGGTGGTGACCGCCAGCGGGACGGCCGCTCCCCCGAGTCCGGCGAACCGCATGTTCGGCAGATGCTCCGGCGTGAAGTCGGGATGGTCGAGGAGGCTCGTCATGTAGTACGGGACGCCGCCGCACACGGTCAGGTCGTCGCTCTTCATCAGCGCCAGGACCCGGCCGGGGTCCCACACGTCGGCGAGGTTCACGCCCCAGCCGCGCAGCACGGGGATCAGGAAGGCCGAGATCATGCCGATGAAGTGGCCGACCGGCGCGGAGGTGATCTGCCGGGCGATGTCCGGCGGGTAGCGGTCGGAGAGCTGGCGGGTCTCGTAGCCGAGCGTCCGGTGGCTGTGCACGACGCCCTTCGGGTCGCGCGTCGTGCCGGACGTGAACGCGATCACCGCCGGGCCGGCCGGGTCCACAGCCGCCACGCCGGGCAGCGGGTCGGCGGCGAGCAGGTCGTCGAAGTCGCGCCCCACCACCCCGACGACCGGGACGTCCGCGCAGACGTCGGGCCGGAACTCCATACGGCCGAACCGCTCGGCGGTCACGAACACCCGCGGGCGGACGGCCTTGAGGATGTACCCGACTTCCTTGCGCCCGTAGAAGTGGACGATCGGTACGACCGTCGCCCCGAGGAAGGCCGACGCCCAGAAGACCGCCGCCGCCTCCATCCAGTTCGGCAACTGGAACGCCACCACGTCGCCGGGCCGGACGCCGCGGGCCTGGAGCCCGGCGGCGAGCCTCCGCGCGGTCCGCTCGACGTCGCGCAAGGTGCCGGACCACGGCCGCACCGACGAGTACACCCGGAACACCGCGTCGGGTGCGGCGGCGAGGCCCCGCGCCAGCATCTCGCCGAGGGTCTCCCGGGTCCACCAGCCCTCCGCCTCGTACCGCTTGACCAGGGCCTCAGGGATCGTTCGCATGGTGATGGCTCCACTTCCCGGTGCGGGGGCGCCGACGGCTTGTGAATATCATGTTCTCGACAAGGAGAACAGTCATCTCTCGTCGGTGGAGGACAGCGTGATCGACTGGGTGGGGCACGCCTCGGCGGCGTTGCCGATGTCCTCGGCGGAGTCCTCGCCGGGCCCGGTCGCGATCCGCACCCTCCCCCGCTCGTCGAGCTCGAAGGTGGCGGGGGCGTAGAACGCGCACACCCCCGTGCCGACACAGGTCCGCGGCGTGACCGCGACCTCCGGGCGCTCGCCGCCCGTGGTGCCGGTCATCCGAACACCACCGGGAGCCGGGCCGGGCCGCGCATCTGCAGGCCCATGAGGACGGGGCGGGGCTCGTCCGGGTCCCAGCGCAGGTCCGGCAGCCGGTCGAGGATCGCGTTCAGCGCCACCGTCATCTCCGCGCGGGCGAGGTGCATGCCGAGGCAGACGTGCGGGCCGCCGGCGAACGACAGGTGCGGGCGCAGCGGCCGGAACACGTCGAAGGCGTCCGGGGCGTCCCACCGGGACGGGTCGTGGTTCGCGGCGGTGAGGCACAGCGCCACCCGCGAGCCCGCCGGTATGCGGACCCCGCCGAGCAAGGCGTCCCGCGTCGCCATGCGGAAGAACGTCGGGTCGGTCACCTCCCAGCGCAGCGACTCCTCGATCGCGGCCCGGACGAGCGACCGGTCGCGCCGGACGGCGCCGAGCTGGTCCGGGTTGTTCAGCAGCGCCCACAGCGTGATGCCGAGCTGCCGCCACGTCGTCCCGGAGCCGGCCGTGAGGATCAGCCGCGCGAACGCCAGGACCTCCTCGTCGGTGACGGCGCGCAGGGTGCCGTCCTCGTCGCGGACCCGCTCCCGGACCAGCCTGCTGATCAGGTCGTCCCGCGGGTTCTCGCGCCGGTGGGCGATCAGCGGGAGCAGCATGTCCGCGGCTTCCGCGGAGGCGGCCAGCTTGTCCTCCCGGGGCACGTCGGCGCCGATCATCCGCTCGATCACCTCGCGGAGCCGCAGCGACTCCGCCATCCGGACGCCGAAGCTCCCGGTGATCGTCAGCAGCGGGAGCAGCGCGCAGAGGTCGAGGTTCAGCTCCGCCCGCCCGCGCCCTTCGACGCGCCGGAGGAGGGTGTCGGTGATCCCGGCGATCCAGCGGTCGGTCCACCAGCGCATCGCGGCGCGGCCGAACGAGGGCTGGACGACGGCGCGGTGGCGGGCGTGCTCGGCCCCGTCCATGCCGAGGATGTTCGGCCCGAACGTGGCGAACGTGCCGCGGAGGATCTGGGAGTTGAACGTCTCGTCGTCGCGGAACACGGCGTTGACCGTGGCGTAGTCGAAGGCGGAGAAGGCGGGCTCCGTCCACCGCTGCGCGTACTCGGGGCGGGGAAGGCCCAGCACCTCTTCGACGCAGCCCTCGTGGACGGGGCCGCTCTCGCGCGCGCGCCGCAAGTCGGTGTGGAAGTCCTCGACGTAGTCCCCGCCGGAGATGGCCCGGCGGTACTCGCCGCCGGTGTCGAACAGAGTGCGGATCTTGTCCGGGTCGAGCCGGGAGATCTCCTCTAGCAGCATTGCGCCTCGTCCCTTCCGTCGCGGCCGGTCACAGGGCCGTCGCCGTGATGTGCTTGAGCTGCTGGTAGGCGCGGATCCCCTCGCGTCCGCGCTCCCGCCACTGGCCGCTGTGGCGCCGGCCGCCGGACGACGCGAACGGCCCGAAGTAGCCGCCGTTGACCAGCACGGTTCCCGACCGGATGCGGCGGGCGACGGCGAGCGCCCGGTCCGCCGCGCCGAACACCGCCCCGGACAGCCCGTAGACGGTGTCGTTCGCCAGCTCGACGGCGTGGTCGAGGTCGCGGTAGCCGATCACCGAGACGACCGGCCCGAAGGTCTCCTCCTGGGCCAGCGGGTTGGCGGTGTCGTCGAGGTCGACGACCGTCGGCTCGAAGAAGTGGCCGCCGAGGTCGCGGCGCGCCCGCCCGCCGGCGACGACCCGGCCGCCGTGCTCGCGCGCCGCGGCGACGTGGTCCTCGCACCGGCGCACCTGCGCGTCGCTGATGAGAGGGCCGACGTCCGTCGACGGGTCGCGCGGGTCGCCGAGCCGGAGCGCGGCGACCCGGTCGGCCGCCTCGGCGAGGACGCGCCGCTTGGTCTCCTGCGGGACCAGCACCCGGGTCTGCAGGACGCAGCCCTGGCCCGCCATCGCGCGCATCACGACCGCGACGCCGTCCGCCGCCCGTCCCACCGCGTCGGGCAGGTAGACGCCCGCGGACTTGCCGCCAAGTTCGAGCATGACCCGCTTGTGGGTGGGCGCGGCCTGCGCGGCGATCGCGGCGCCGACGGCGCTGGAGCCGGTGAACGACACGGCGTCGATTTCCGGCGCGCTCGTCATCAGGACGGCCCCGGCGGTGCCCTCCTCGACGAGCACGTTCAGCACCCCGGGCGGGAGCCCCGCCTCCGCGGCGGCCTCGCCGGCGGCCAGCACCGCCAGCGGCGCGAGCGGGCTCGGCCGCAGCACCACGGTGTTGCCGGTCAGCAGCGCCGGGACGACCTTCCACAGCGCCAGGAACAGCGGCACGTTGTAGGCCGGGATGGCCGCGACGACGCCGAGCGGCTCCCACCCGATGACGCTGGTGACGACCCGGCCGCCAGTGACGAGGTCGTCCAGCGGGACGGGGTTGTGCTCCTCCTCGGGCAAGGACGCGTGGATCCGGACGGCGGCGCGGGCCTGCTCGATCGCGCCCGCGACGTGCAGCGTACGGACCGACGGCAGCAGCGCGCCGGTCTCGGCGACGACGGTGTCCTCGAGCTCTCTGCGCCGCGCCTCCAGGGACGACAGGAAGCGCAGGACGAGTCCGGCCCGTTCGGCGGCCGGTGTCCGCGACCAGCCGTCGAAGGCGCGCCTCGCGGCCAGCACGGCGCGCTCGAAGTCCGCGGGCTCCGCCGTGGGCACCTCGGCCACCGTGGACAGGTTCGCCGGGTCGGTGACCCGCAGCGCCGGGCCGGACCCGAGACGGACGCCGTCCACGTACGACCGCGGGGATAGCAGGGCGGATGCGCGCGCCATGCCCGCCGTCACAGGCTCACGCCGGCGTCGAGCGCGAGGGCCTGGCCCGTCACGGCGAACGCCGCGTCCGACACCAGCCACAGGATCGCCCGGCTGACGTCGACCGGCTGGAGCCGGTCGACCGGCAGCACCCGCGCCAGCGCCTGCGCGTCGCTCGCCCGCGTCATCGGCGAGTGCGGGTTGTTGATCATGTAGGTGTCGACGGCGGTCGGGTGGACGACGTTGACCCGCACGCCGTGCGGGCCGAGCAGGCGCGCGAAGCCCTTCGCCAGCCCGACGACGCCGTGCTTGGCCGCGTTGTACCCGGACATGCCGCCGGAGCCGTCCGTCATGCCCTTCAGCCCGGCGGTCGACCCGGTGATCACGATGGCGCCGCCGCGGCCCTGCTCGACGAGCGGCCGCTGCGCGACCTTCAGGGTGTTGAAGACGCCGGTGAGCATCACCCCGACGGCGTCGGCCCAGCGTTCCGCCGCCTGCTCCAGGGTCGTCTCAGTGCGGTCGCTGTGCAGGACGCCGGCGTTGGCGAGCACGATGTCCACCCCGCCGAGCCGGGCGATGCCGTGATCGAGGGCCTTCTGCAGCGCGCCGATGTCGCGGACGTCGGCGACCGCGGTCGCGCACCGCCGGCCGGCCGCCTCGACGAGCCGGGCGGTCTCGGCGAGGTCGTCCTCCGTCGCCATCGGATAGGGGACGGTCGGGATGTCGGCGCAGATGTCCACGGCGATCACGTCGGCGCCGTGCTCGGCGAGCAGCCCCGCGTGCGCGCGGCCCTGCCCGCGGCCGGCGCCCGTGATGAACGCGACCTTGCCGTCCAGTTGCCCCATGTCGTCGGCCCTTTCTCGGTGCTCGCGGCCGGCGTTCACCGGCGTCCGGGCATGCGAAAGGGCATGGCGGATCCGAATGAGCGCACGGACTTTCACCGGCGGTGCCGGTGAGTGGAACCAGGCCGCGTCGGGCGGCCGGGATTTGACCTTAAGCACGATTTGTGAAGGCCGTCAAGAGAATGAGCTTCTCCATATGATCCACCAGACAGACGCACCTCAGTGACCTCCCTCATGAGCTCTCGAGAGAGTTTCACCTATCAACAAGAGAATGACCTTCTCCTACTTATGGACATAGGAGCTTCTACCAGTTAGCTTGAGGCTTCGAAGCAGCCGGGAAGGCCCCCGGATTCCCACGTCCTGCGCCCGCCCGGCGTCCACCGCGGCGGCGCGAGCCCGCGAAGGAGAGCCCCATGCCCGACCGACCGGCCGGCCCCGCACCCGTCTTCGACGGCGTGCGGGTCCTGGAGGTGGCGCAGTGGACGTTCGCGCCGGCGGCCGCCGCCGTGCTCGCGGACTTCGGGGCGTCGGTCATTAAGATCGAGGACCCGGTCACCGGCGATCCGCAGCGCGCCCTCGCCACGTCCGGGGTGGTCCCGAAGGTCGGCGAGGTCAACCTGGTCACCGCCCAGACCAACCGCGGCAAGCGCAGCGTCGGGCTGAACCTGCGCGACCCGCGCGGCCGGGAGCTGCTCATGGAGCTGGTCGACCGCGCCGACGTCCTCGTGACGAATTTCCGGGGTCCGGCGCGGGTGAAGCTCGGGTTCGACGAGGACACGGTCCGGGCCCGCAACCCGCGCATCGTCTACGCGCGCGCCACCGGCCAGGGGGCGCGCGGACCGGACGCCGACCGCGGCGGCTACGACTTCACCTCCTTCTGGATGCGCAGCGGCATCGCCTCCGCCCTCACCGCCCCCGGCGCCGACCGGCCGCTCCCCCAACCCCCCGCGTTCGGCGACAAGGCCGGCGCGATGAACCTCGCGTTCGGGATCGCCGCCGCGCTGTTCCGCCGCGAGCGCACCGGCGAGGGGGCGTGCGTCGACGTCTCGCTGCTCGGCTCCGCGCTGTGGCAGCACTCCAGCGCGATCCTCTACTCCTGGGGCCTGGGCCGGGAGTTCCCCGTGGCCACCGGGCGCTCGGCCAACCCCATCGGACGCGGCTACAAGACGGCCGACGGCCGCTGGATCGCGCTGATGATGATCGAGTCCGACCGCTGGTGGCCGGACCTCTGCCGGCACATCGACCGTCCCGACCTGATCGCGGACGAGCGGTTCGCCGACGCCGCCGCCCGGGCCGCGAACCACGACGCCTGCACCGCCGTCCTGGAGGACGTCTTCGCCGCCCTGCCCCTGGCCGAGTGGGAGCGGCGGTTCGCCGGCCTCGCCGGGCCGTGGGCCGTCCAGCGCACGATGCTGGAGGCGGCCGACGACCCGCAGGTCACCGAGAACGGGTACGCCGTGCCCGTCGACCACGACGGCACCGCGGTCCGGCTGATGAGCGCCCCCGTGCAGTTCGACGAGCGCGTCCCCGGGCTGAGCCGGGCCCCCGAGCACGCCGAGCACTCCGAAGAGGTGCTCCTCGAGCTCGGCTACGGCTGGGACGCGATCACGGCCCTCAAGGAGTCCGGCGTCGTGTGACGAGCGCCGGCGTCCCAACGGAAAGGACGAACCGTCATGACGGACCCGACCCCCGACCTGAACTGGCTGATCTCGGTCGACGACCACGTCCTCGAACCGGGGCACCTGTGGCAGACCTGGCTGCCGGAGAAGCACCGCGACCGCGGCCCGAAGCTCGTCGTCGACGAGGACGGCAAGGGCACGTGGCACTACCTCGGCATGAAGCAGCGGGCCAGCGGCCTGTCCGCGACGGTCGGCCGGGACAAGAGCCTGATCAGCCCGGAGCCGCTCGGCTACGACGAGATGCGGCCCGGCTGCTACGACCCGCGGGCCCGCGTCGAGGACATGAACCAGGGCGGCATCCTCGCGTCGATGACGTTCCCGACCTTCCCCGCGTTCTGCGGCCAGACCTTCTACCGCGGCGAGGACAAGGAGCTCGGGCTCGCCTGCGTCAAGGCCTACAACGACTGGATGGTCGAGGAGTGGTGCGCGAGCGCGCCCGGCCGGTTCATCCCGCTCACGCTGATCCCCCTGTGGGACCCCGAGGCGGCGGCGGACGAGGTGCGGCGCGTCGCCGGGAAGGGCGTGCGCGCCGTCGCGTTCAGCGAGAACCCCGAGCCGCTCGGCCTCCCGACGATCAACGACCCGGGCCGCTACTGGGACCCGTTCTTCCGCGCCGCCGCCGAGTGCGGCGTCGTCATCTGCATGCACGTCGGCTCGTCGTCGCAGATCCCGTCGATCAACGGCGACACCAACTTCATGGCGAACCTGTCCTGGGGTGCCGTCCGCACCTCGGGGACGATGCTCGACTGGCTGTTCAGCGGCGTGTTCGAGCGGTTCCCCGACCTGAAGATCTCGCTGGCGGAGGGGAACATCGGCTGGATCCCCTACTTCCTGGAGCGGGCCGAGCAGGTCATCGACAAGCAGCGGTTCTGGTTCCAGCGCGGCATCGACTACGACCCCGGCAAGGGCAGCAAGCAGCAGCGCACCGACGGCGGCGCGCACAGCATCGACTACCTGACCTTCGACATCCGGCAGAGCTTCCGCGACCACGTCTACGGCTGCTTCATCGACGACGTCGCCGGGCTGCGCAACCTCGACCTCATCGGCGAGGACAACGTCATGATCGAGACCGACTACCCGCACTCGGACACCACCTGGCCGAACTCCATCAAGCTCGCCCACGACCGGCTCGCCGGGATGGACCCCGAGGTGCAGTACAAGGTGCTCCGGGGCAACGCCGAACGGCTGTTCGGGTTCACCCCGGCCGACACCGCGGGCCTGCCCGTCCCCGGCGGGGTCTCGTGACGGACGCCCGCACCGCCACCATCGTCGGGCTCGGGATGAGCCCGCAGGGGCGCCGGCTCGGGATCTCGCCCAGGGAGCTGCGAAGGCAGGCCATCGACGCGGCGCTGGCCGACGCGGGGATCGGCCGCGAGCTGGTCGACACCTGCATCTGCTTCGGCGTCCAGCCGGAGGACCTGCGCTACGCCGGGCTGTCCCCGCGGGCGTCGTTCGCGCTCAACTCGGGGGGCGCCTCCCCCGCGCTGTCGGTCGTCGTCGCCGCCGGCCTCATCGCGACCGGGCAGGCCGACCGCGTCCTCAGCGTCTACGGGGAGGCGTTCACCGGGGCGGCCCCACGGCTGGAGCCGAACCACGGCGTCGCCGGCCGCTCCGACATCGGCGGGTACAGCTACGGCTACCCGTACCTGTACGGGCTGGTCGGGCCGGGCGCGGTCTACGCCATGGCCGCGCGGCGGTACATGGAGGTGCACGGCGCGACGTCGGAGGACCTGGCCGCGGTCGCCGTCGTCGAGCGGGCGTACGGGAGCGTCCGCCCGGGCGCGGTCGGGTACGGGCGGCCGATCACGGTGGCCGACCACCAGGCGTCCCGGATGATCGTCGACCCGCTGCGGCTGCTCGACTGCTCGCGCCCGACCGACGGCGGCGTCGCCATCGTGATCACGTCGGCGGAGCGGGCCGCGGACTGCGCCGGGAGCCCGGTCGCGGTCCTCGGCGCGGGCTGCGGGCACAACATCGCCAACTGGTGGGACGGCACGATGGACGAGCGGCTCGGCGCGGCGCCCGACGCCGCCCGGCGCGCGTACGCGGAGGCCGGTGTGGGCCCCGAGGACATATCCGTGGCGCAGCTCTACGCGCCCTTCACGATCGCGACGCTCATGCAGCTGGAGGAGTACGGCTTCTGCGGTGAGGGCGAGGCGCCCGCGTTCGTCCGGGACGGCCATACCGGACCCGCCGGGAAGCTGCCCACCAACACCGGCGGAGGGCAGCACTCGGGGTTCTACGCCACCGGGTTCACGCCGCTGTCGGAGGGCGTCCTGCAGGTCCGCGGCCAGGCGCCGACGAACCAAGTGCCGGACGCGGAGCTGTGCCTGGTCAGCGGCAGCGGAGGGAACGGCGGCGTGCACGGCTCGTGGGCGCACGTGTCGCTCGTGCTGGGCAGACCCCGGTGAACGCCCCGCGCCCCTACCCCGGGGACGTCGCGCCGGACACGGCCGACGCGGAGTTCTGGCGGGCCTGCCGCGAGCGCCGCTTCCTGGTCTTCCGCTGCGGCGAGTGCGGCCGGGCCGTGTGGCCGGCGGGCGGCTGCCCGGGCCACGGCATGGCGCCGATGGCGTGGGAGCCGGCGAGCGGCCTCGGCCGCCTGCGCACCTGGACGGTCGTCCACCAGCGGTACGCGACGTCGTTCGACGATCCGCCGCCCAACGTCGCGCTGGTGGAGCTGGACGAGGGCCCCCTCGTCCACGCGGCCGTCGTCGGCGCCGGCCTGCTGGAGGTCGGAATGCGGGTGCAGGTGGACTTCCAGGAGGCCGCCCCGGAGGTGGTGATCCCCGTCTTCCGGCCGGTCCGGGGGCCGGGCGATACCCTTGGCGCGTGATGCTGGAGCCGGGGTGGGCGGAGCGCATGACCCGGCACGCCGTCGACCGCCGTCCCGCCGGCACGGGGTTCGTCGGGCCGCGGGCGAAGCTCATCGCGGCCGGGCAGCGCCTGCTGCTGGAGAAGGGCGACTCGGAGTACACGATCGAGGAGCTCGTCCGCCGCGCCGGCGTCGCCATCAAGACGTTCTACCGGTGCTTCCCCAACAAGGAGGAGTTCCTCCGGACCGTCTTCACGACGTCGGTCACCGGGGCGCTGCCGAGGATCCGCGAGTACATCCTGGCCGCGTCCGGCGACCCGCTGGAGCGGCTGCGGATGGCGGTCACCTGGCCGCTGGTGTGGCACCGGGAGAACGAGTCGCTCAGCCGCGTGATCGCCCACGAGCACGTGCGGATCGCCCGGACGAGCCCGGAGACGATCGCCGCGACCGGGCGCCCGTACGAGGCGTTCGTCCGCGAGCTCATCGCCGACGCGGCCGCGGCCGGCCTCGTGCGCCCGGCGAACCTCGACTGGGACGTGCACATCATCACCTCGATCGTCACCACGTCCTTCCACACCCTGGTCCTCGGCATGGGCGAGATGCCCGAGCCCGACCGCGGCGCGCTCGCCGAGAACGTCTGGCGGTTCTGCCTGACCGCGCTGCGCGGCTGCGGCCCCGCGTCCGCCGGCGCGACCGCCCCCTGATCCCGCCAATCGTCTGATCCCCGCCGGCGCCGGTCCGAGGGTTGCCTGCGCCGTGACTGGCGAATATGCTATTTCCAGAAATGAGAATGTCAATCTCTACTCGCCGTCTGGAGAGGCCCGCATGGTCGATCTCGAGCTGGAGGGCGGGGTGGCGGTCATCACCATCGACCGCCCGCAGGCCCGCAACGCCATCGCACCGGCCACCATGGACCGGCTGGACGAGGCGCTCGCCGCGGCGCGGGGCGCCGGCGCGCTGGTGATCCGGGGCGCGGGCGACCGCGCGTTCGTCTCGGGCGGCGACCTGAAGGAGCTCGCCGCGATCCGCACCGAGCCCGAGGCGGTCGCGATGGCCCTGCGGATGCGCGGGGTCTGCGACCGGATCGCGGCCTTCCCCGGACCGGTGATCGCCGCGCTGAACGGGCACGCGCTCGGCGGCGGCGCCGAGGTCGCGGTGGCCGCCGACATCCGGGTGGCCGCCGCCGACATAAAGATCGGTTTCACCCAGTCGACGCTGGCGATCATGCCGGCCTGGGGCGGGGCGGAACGCCTCGCCGCGCTGGTCGGCCGGGGCCGCGCCCTCCTGCTCGCAGGCGCGGGCACCGTGCTCGGCGCGGCGGAGGCCGAACGCCTCGGGCTGGTCGACCGGGTGCTCCCCCGCGCCTCCTTCGAGGAGGGCTGGCGGTCGCTGGCGGCGTCCCTCGCCACCGGCGCGGCGCGCGAGATCAAGCGGGTCACCGCGGGCGGCCTGACGGCGGAGGAGGCGGCGGGGGCCTTCGCCCGGCTGTGGGTCGCGGACGAGCACTGGGAGGCGGCGGAGAAGGTGATGAACCGTGCGCGATGACGTGTGGCTGACCGAGGGCCCGGCGGGGCCCGTCGTGCGTCCGGCGGGCGGGAGCGGGACGACCGTCCTCTACGTGCACGGCGACGGCGACCGGCCGGACGCGCCCGGGCACGTGCTCGACCTGGCCGGGCACGTCGCCCTCCGCACGAGGGCGACCGTGGTCTCCTGCCGGTACGGAGCGCGGTTCCCGGCCGCCCTCGACGACGTCCACGCCGCCTACGAGCACTGCCGGGCGTCCGGGCCGACGGTCGTCGCGGGCGAGCGGCTCGGCGCGGGGCTGGCCGCCGCCCTGCTGCTGCGGCTCCGCGACCTCGGCGCCGAGCAGCCCCCGTGCGCGGTCCTGGTGTCGGCGCTGCTCGACCTGACGCTGGAGGCGCCGAGCCTGCGCCTCAACGCGAGCGCCGACCCCCGGTTCGACGCCGCGGGGCTCCGCCGCCGCGTGGAGCGCTACGCGGGCGGCGCGAACCCGGCCGACCCGCTCCTCAGCCCCCTGTACGCCAACCTGCACGGGCTTCCGCCCGTCCGGCTCCTGGCGTCGGGAACGGATCCGCTGCTGGACGACTCGCTGGCGTTCGCCGCGCGCGCCGCCCGCTCCGGCGTCACGGTGGACCTGCGCGTGCTGCAGGACTCGTCGTTCCTGCCCGCCGAGACCGTCGAGGCCATCGCGGGCTCCGCGTCCAGATGGACGCGCGGCGCCGATGTGCCCGCGCCGTCGCGCTGACGGCCATCGCCCCGCCGTGCGGCGCTCCGGTGGGCGCCCGCACGGCGGGGCGGAGTCCGCGGTGTCCGTTCAGGTGATGGCGCCCGCGGCCTTGAGGGCGATGATGCGGTCCCAGTCGAGGCCGAGCTCGGTGAGGATCTCCTCGGTCTGGGCGGCGAACTCGGGCGCCGGGCCGACCGCGGGTGCGGCGACGTCGAACTGCACCGGGCTCGCGACCAGCTCCAGGTCGCCGGCCTTGACGATGTACTCGTTCGCGCGGGCCTGGGGGTCGTTCCCGGCCTGCAGCGAGTCCTGCACCGGCGCCCACGGCCCGGCGAGGGTGGCGAAGCGCTCGGTCCACTCCGCCAGGGTCCGCGCGGCGATGGCCTCCCGGAGGATCGCGACGGCCTCCGCGGTGTTGGCGGCGATCCGCTCGGCGTCGGCGAAGCGGGGGTCGGCGGCCAGCTCCGGCCGGTCGATGTGGCGGCACACGTCCGCCCAGAACTTCCCGGGCTGGAGCATGACGAAGGCCAGGTAGCGGCCGTCGGACGTGGCGTACAGGCCGGACAGCGGGTTCGTCGGCGACCCGTGCGCCCCCGCCGGGGCCGCGACCAGCGGCTCGCCGACGTGCATCGACAGCGCGATGCCGTGGCCCATCGCCCACAGCCCGCTGCCGAACAGCGACACGTCGACGACCGACGGCTCGCCGGTGCGCTCGCGCCGGAACAGCGCGGCCGCGATGCCGCCGGCGAGGTTCGTGCCGGAGACCGTGTCGCCGTAGGCCGGGCCGGGCGGGCTGATCATCCCCTCGGTTCCGGGCGGGGTGAGGCTGGCGGCGGTCCCGCCGCGGGCCCAGAACGCCGTCATGTCGTAGCCGCCCTTGTCGGCCTCCCGGCCGCGCGGGCCGAGGGCGCTGCCCCGGGCGTAGACGATCTCGGGGTTGACCGCGCGGACGTCGTCGACGTCGATGCCGAACTTGCGCCTGGCCCCCGGCAGGAAGCTGGTCAGGAACACGTCCGAGCGGCGGATCAGCGCCTCGAGCACCTCCTTGCCCTCGGGCACCGACAGGTCGAGCCCGAGGGAGCGCTTGCCGCGGTTGGCGTGCTCGATGTTGGGGTTCGGGTCGCCCTCGACGCGGAGCGTGCCGACCTGGCGGAGCCCGCGCTGCGGGTCGCCGGTGACGGCGTGCTCGACCTTGACCACGTCGGCGCCCCAGTCGGCCAGCACCCCGCCGGCCGACGGGACGAACCCGTACATGGCGACCTCCAGGACGCGGACGCCCTCCAGCGGCCTCATGCGGCCACCGCCGCGACGATCTCGGTCCCCATGCGCTCCTCCAAGCCCGTGCCGCTCATGTGGATGGAAGTTACATTCTCAAAAAAAGCAAATCAACCATACAAGATCAGAGACTCAAGCTTCCGGTGCGGCTCCGCCCGGGCCCGGGACTTCCGGGAGGCTCGCTGTTGAGAGTACTGTTCTCACATCTGGAATGATGGTTCTCACGGAGGACGGCACCCATGGGACGTGTTGACGGGAAGGTCGCGTTCATCACGGGCGCGGCCCGGGGCCAGGGCCGCAGCCACGCGGTGCGGCTGGCCGAGGAGGGCGCCGACATCATCGCGGTCGACCTGTGCCAGGACTACGAGACGGTCGGCTACCCCCTCGCCCGGCCCGACGACCTCAAGGAGACCGTCCGGCTCGTCGAGGAGCTGGGGCGGCGCATCGTGGCGGTCCAGGCGGACGTCCGCGAGGCCGCGCAGATGCGGGACGCGGTCGAGCGGGGCGTCGCCGAGCTCGGCCGGCTCGACATCGTCGTGGCGCAGGCCGGCATCGCCGGGATGAAGGGGCAGCCGCCGCTGAAGGCGTGGAGCGACGTCGTCGACACCAACCTGGTCGGCACGATCAACGCGGTGCAGGCCGCGCTGCCGCACCTGCCCGAGGGCGGCTCGATCATCGCGACCGGCTCCACCGCGGCGCTCATGGTCATCGGGACGATCGACGAGCCGGGCAAGGACCCCGGCGGCCACGCCTACATGTACGCGAAGCAGGCGCTGTCGCAGTACATCCACGAGCTGGCCCGGAACGTCGCCCGGCTGAGGATCCGCGCCAACGTCGTGCACCCGACCAACTGCAACACCGACATGCTGCACAGCGAGCCGATGTACCGGTCGTTCCGGCCGGACCTCGAGCACCCGACCCGCGCGGACGCCGAGCCCGCGTTCGGCGTGCAGCAGGCGATGCCGGTCCCCTACGTCGAGCCGAGGGACATCAGCGACATGGTGCTGTTCCTCGCCTCGGACGAGTCGCGCTACGTCACCGGCATGCAGATGCGGGTGGACGCCGGCGGCTACCTCAAGTGGCACGACTACAAGGTCTGAGACTCCCGGGAGGGGACATCGTGAAGGTGAAGGTCGATCCCGAGCGCTGCCAGGGCCACACGCTGTGCGCGATGCGGGCGCCGGAGGTCTTCGAGCTCGACGACGTCGACGGGCACTCCTCGCCGGTCAGCGAGGACGTCCCGGCCGGGCAGGAGGCGGCGGTCCAGGAGGCCGTCCGGTCGTGCCCGGAACGCGCGATCTCGGTCTCGTGAGCGGCAAGGAGGCGATGTGACCGACCCCTCGGGGCGCGCCCTGCCGGAGATCACCGAGCTGGACGCGTTCTTCTGGACGTCCGGGGCCGACGGGCGGCTGCGGTTCCAGGAGTGCGCGTCCTGCGCCACCCTGATCCACCCGCCGCAGCCGGTCTGCCGGCACTGCCGGGGCACCACCATGACCGAGCGGGCCGTGTCCGGGTTCGCGACGCTCATCGGGTTCACCGTCAGCCACCGGTTCCGCGTGCCGGGGCTGCCCGCCCCCTACGTCGTGGCGCAGGTCGCGATCGAGGAGGATCCCCGGGTCCGGCTCACCACCAACGCCATCGGATGCGATCCCGGCGACCTGCGCCTCGGCATGCGCATGGAGGTGGTCTTCGAGAACGTCGAGGACGTGTGGCTGCCGCTGTTCCGCCCGGCCGCCGAGCAGGGGGAGCCGGCGCCGCTCCCCCACGACGAGATCGAGCCCGAGCAGATGCCGCGGCACGTCCGGCCGATGCCGGTCACCGAGAAGTTCGAGGACAAGGTCGCGATCAGCGGCATCGGAGCGTCGCGGATCGGGCGCCGCCTGATGGTCCCGCCGCTGTCGCTCACGGTGGCGGCGTGCGAGGAGGCGGTCGCGGACGCCGGACTGGACCTCGCCGACATCGACGGGCTGGCGACCTACCCGGGCGCCGGCGCGTTCGGCGGGTTCGCCGAAGGCGGCGTCACCGCGCTGGAGTCGGCGCTCGGCATTCGCCCGACCTGGTACAACGGCGGCGCCGAGACGTTCGGCCCGGGCGGTTCGCTGATCGCGGCGATGCTGGCGGTCGCGGGCGGGCTGGCCCGGCACGTGCTGTGCTTCCGGACCCTCTGGGAGGCCACCCACACCGAGCTGATGCGGCAGGGCAGGATCGGCGCGGGCGGTGGCGGGCGGGTCAGCGGCGGCGGCGCCTGGATCCGGCCGTTCGGCGCGGTGTCGGCGGCGCACACGCTGGCGCAGAACGCGCAGCGCCACTTCCACCGCTACGGGACGACGCGCGAGACGCTCGGCTGGATCGCGCTGAACCAGCGCGCGAACGCCGCGCTCAACCCGTCCGCCGTCTACCGCGACCCGATGACCATGGAGGACTACCTCCAGGCGCGGCCGATCACGACGCCGTTCGGGCTGTACGACTGCGACGTGCCCTGCGACGGCGCGATCGCCGTCATCGTGTCGGCGGTGGACGCGGCGCGCGACCTGGCGAAGCCGCCCGTCCTCGTGGAGGCGGTCGGCACCCAGATCGTCGAGCGCCTGGAGTGGGACCAGAGCACCCTGACGCACGAGCCGCAGGTCCTCGGGCAGGCCGCGCACCTGTGGACCCGCACGTCGCTGCGGCCCTCCGACGTGGACGTGGCGCTGCTCTACGACGGCTTCACCATCAACTGCCTGTCCTGGATCGAGGCGCTCGGCTTCTGCGGCATCGGCGAGGCGAAGGACTTCCTCGACGGCGGCAAGAACATCGCGCGCGACGGCGTCCTGCCCCTCAACACCCACGGAGGGCAGCTCTCCCACGGGCGCACCCACGGGATGGGGCTGATGCACGAGGCGATCGTCCAGCTGCGCGGCGAAGGCGGCGAACGGCAGGTGGCGGACGCCGGGGTGGCGGTGGTGAGCAGCGGGGGCCTCACCCCCAGCGGGGTCATCCTGTTGCGATCCGGCACGTGAGCCCGCCGGACGCCGGACCTTCCCGGCGGGTGGCGGACGTCGACGGCGTCCCCATGTCGGCGCTGGTCGCGGAGGTGCCGCGGCCCAGGGCCGTCGTGGTCGCCCTGCACGGCGGCGCGACGACCGCGGCGTACTTCGACGCGCCGAACCGGCCCCGGCTCTCGCTGCTGCGGACCGGTTCGGCGCTCGGCTTCACCGTTATCGCGCTGGACCGTCCCGGCTACGGCGCTTCGGCGGCGCGTCCGGACCGGACGGCGACCGCCGAAGCGCGGGTCGACCTCGCGTACGGCGCGATCGACGGGCTGCTGGCGTCGCGTCCTCGCGGCGCGGGCGTGTTCCTGGTGGCCCATTCGCTGGGCTGCGAGCTGGCCGTGCGGATGGCGGCCTCCGGGCGCGGCGGCGAGCTGCTGGGCCTGGAGATCTCCGGGACCGGACGGCACTACCAGCCGCCGGCGGCGGAGCTGCTGGGGAGCCGGTTCCGGGGCGGTCCGCCGCCGGCGCCGCTCGCGGGCACGGTGCGCGACCTCGTGTGGGGCGGCGCCCACCTCTACCCGGAGGGCATCGCCGGGGAAGCGGGGATCCTCGTTTCCGGTGCCGCCTACGAGGGCGCCGTCGTCCGGGCCTGGCCGCGCGACTTCCCGTCCGTGGCCGCCGGGGTGCGCGTCCCGGTGCGCTACACCGTCGCCGAGCACGAGGGCGTGTGGCGGGCGGGCCGCGCGGGCCTGGCGGACGTCGCCGCGATGTTCACCGCGGCGCCGCGCGTCGAGACCGCGGAGCAGGCGGGCGGGCACAACCTGAGCCTGGGGCTGTCGGCCAGGGCGTACCACCTGAGGGTCCTGGCCTTCGCGGAGGAGTGCGCGCTGGCCCGCGAGCGTCAGTCGGCGGGATCCGCGGCGGGGGACGCGACCGCGGAGCCGGCGATCCCGCCGTAGCAGAACTCCCAGATCTCCGCGGAGGTGAAGGGCACGGCGTGGCCGCCGGCCGGCACGCCGTTGCCCTGCGCGGCGAACATGATCGTCTGCATCACCAGGGAGGCCCGCCGCCGCGGGCGCCCGGCGGGGATCGCGCCGCTCGCCGCAGCCTGCTCGATCAGCTCGGTGAACACCGCGAGGAGGGGGAGGTGGGCCGCCGCCACCTGCGTGGGATGCCGGACGAGCAGCTGCTGCGCGAAGTCGCTGAACAGCGGGCGCTCCACCTGGTGCCGCGGGCGCGACTGCTCGTACAGCAGCTCGACGGCGCCGCGGAGCCGGCGCAGCGGGTCGTCCTCGGCGAGGGCGGCGTCGCGGATCTCCAGCGCGCCCCTGGCGAGCGCGTCCTCGAACAGCGCCAGCAGCAGCTCGTGCTTGCCGTCGAAGTGCTGGTAGAAGCTGCGCAGCGACTGCTGGGACCGTTCGACGATCTCCTGGACGGTGAAGTCCGTCGTCCCCTTCTCGGCGATGAGGTCCTGGGCCGAGTCCAGGAAGCGCTGCACGCGCTGCTCGGCGCGGAGCTTGGCGGCGCGGGTGGACCGCTCGACGGCCCGCCGGCGCCAGGCCGGCTCTTCGGAGACTTCGGTCACCCGCAGAACGATACTCTTCAAACTGGATAAAGCCATACCTGTTTGCTCTCGCGATCCTCTCGCTGCCGAGACTCTTACTTTCGATTCTTGAGAATGCTATTCTCCCGTCATGCATCACCTGGGCCTGCAGGCGGAACGGCGTCCCGACGCGATCGCGGTCATCGAGAGCGACGGCGCGACCGTGACCTACGGCGAGCTCGACGCCCGCTCGCGGCACCTGGCCGCGGCGCTCGGGATGAGCCCCGGGGAGCGCATCGCCATCCAGATGCCCAACGGGGCCGCCCTGCTGGCGGTCGCCTGGGCGGCGCAGCGCTCGGGGCTCTACTACACGCCCGTCAACACGCACCTGCGGCCGTCGGAGATCGAGGAGATGACCGACGGCAAGCTGCTCGTCACCGAGGACGTCTACGAGCGGCTGCTCGCCCAGGAGGTCGACGACAGCGCGCTCCGCGAGTGCGAGGGACGCGAGCTGCTGTTCTCCGGCGGCACGACCGGCCGCCCGAAGGCGATCCGCAAGCAGCTCACCGCGGGCCCCATGGGCGACCCGTCCGCCGAGTGCGTCAAGGTCGCGCTCGGGCTCGGGCGGTACGGGATCGGCCCCGGCAGCGTCTACCTGTCCCCCGCTCCGCTCTACCACGCCGCCCCGCTCGTCTACTGCATGTCGCTGCTGCGGCTCGGCGCCACCCTCGTCGTCATGGACCGGTTCGACGCCGCCCGGGCGCTCGAGCTGATCGAACGCCACCGGGTCACGCACGCCCAGTTCGTCCCGACGATGTTCGTCCGCATGCTGAAGCTGCCCGCCGAGCTGCGCGACCGCGACCTGAGCAGCCTCGAACTCGTCTTCCACAGCGCCGCCCCGTGCCCGGTCGAGGTCAAGCGGCGGATGCTCGACTGGTTCGGCCCGATCATCCACGAGTACTACTCCGGCACCGAGGGCTACGGGCACGTCGCCATCGGGCCGGAGGAATGGCTCGCGCACCCCGGCTCGGTCGGCAAGGCGGGCGACGACGTCAGCGTCCGCGACGGCGTCGTCTACTTCGGCGAGCGCACCCTCGGCGACGTCGGCCGCCTCGACGGGGACGGCTACCTGTACCTGACCGACCGGGTCGCCCACATGATCGTCTCCGGCGGGGTCAACATCTACCCGCAGGAGGCCGAGAACGTCCTCGTCATGCACCCCGCCGTGGCGGACGTCGCGGTGATCGGCGTCCCGGACCCGGAGATGGGCGAGCGGGTGCTGGCGGTCGTCCAGCCCGCGGACGAGCGGCCCCGCGACGAACTGAAGGACGAACTGCTCGCCTACTGCAGGGACCGCCTCGCCCACTACAAGTGCCCGCGCGACGTCGACTTCGCCGCCTCCCTGCCGCGGGACCCCAGCGGGAAGCTCCGCAAGGGGCTGCTCCGGGAGACGTACTGGGAGAACCACGAAACGAGGATCGTCTGAATGGCATGGGAGTTTCGCACCGAGCCCGAGTTCGAGAAGAAGCTGGACTGGATCAGGCGGTTCCGTGAGGAGTGCATCGAGCCGCTGGACATCCTGCATCCGGGACGGGCCTTCCACCCCCTGGACGACGAGCTGGGCCCCGTCGTCCGCGGGCTGAAGCGGCAGGTGCGCGATCAGGGCCTGTGGGCGCCGCACCTCGGGCCTGAGCTCGGCGGGCGCGGGTTCGGCCAGCTCAAGCTGGCGCTCATCAACGAGATCCTCGGCTCGTCCGGCTGGGCGCCCGTCGTGTTCGGCACCGCGGCGCCGGACACCGGCAACGCCGAGATCATCGCCCGCTACGGCACCGAGGAGCAGAAGGAGCGCTACCTCCAGCCGCTGCTGGAGGGCGAGTGCTTCTCCTGCTTCTCGATGACCGAACCGCACGCCGGCTCCGACCCGACGATGTTCACGACCCGGGCGGTCCGTGACGGGGACGACTGGGTCATCACCGGCCGCAAGTTCTTCTCCTCCAACGCACGCACCTCCAGCTTCGTCATCGTGATGGCGGTGACGGACCCGGACGTGAACCCGTACAAGGGCATGTCGATGTTCCTGGTGCCGAGCGATACCCCGGGCGTCCGGGTGGAGCGGCACGTCGGGACGCTGGGCGAGGGCACCGACGAGGGCATGCACGCCCTCATCCACTACGACGGCGTCCGCGTACCGGGCGACGCGCTGCTCGGCGGCGAGGGCCAGGCGTTCGCGATCGCCCAGACCCGGCTCGGCGGCGGCCGCGTCCACCACGCGATGCGGGTCGTCGGCCAGTGCCAGAAGGCGCTCGACATGATGGCCGAGCGCTCCCTCTCGCGGGAGACGCAGGGGAGCCGGCTCGCGGACAAGCAGCTCGTCCAGGCCGACCTCGCCGAGTCCTACGCGCAGCTGACCCAGTTCCGGCTGTTCGTGCTGTACACGGCCTGGCAGATCGACGAGTACCAGGACTACAAGCGGGTCCGGAAGGACATCGCGGCGATCAAGTTCCTGACGCCGAAGGTCCTGCACGACGTCGTCTACCGGTCGATGCACCTGCATGGCGCCCTCGGCGTCTCCAACGAGATGCCGTTCGCGGCCATGTGGAACGGCGCGGCGGTGATGGCGGTCGTCGACGGCCCGACCGAGGTCCACAAGATCACGGTGGCGCGGGAGGTGCTGCGCGGCCGCGAACCGGCCCCCGGCCTGTGGCCCACCCAGCACCTGCCCGCCCGGCGCGAGTGGGCCCGCGAGCGGTTGGAGGACCTGTGCCGGAACCAGTGAACGGCCCGGAGGCGACCCGGCACGGCGGCGCGGTCCGGCGAACGGCGGCCCGGGCGGCGGACCTCGCCGCCGCGGCACGGCTCTGAGGAGCGAAGGCGCATGGATTTCGAGTTCGACGAGGACCAGCGGCTGCTGCGGGAGATGGTCCGCGAGACCGTAGAGCGGTCGCGGTCGCTGCCGCCCGAGCAGCTCTGGAAGACCTACCTGGACCTCGGCTGGCTGGAGACGCCGCCGGTCGAGCTGGCGATCGTGCTGGACGAGCTCGGCTACGTCGCCGACCCGACGCCCTTCCTCGCCACGGCGACCTGGTTCGCGCCGCTCGCCGGGCGCCTGCCCGCGGGGTCGGGGACGGGGGTCTGCGACGGCACCGGACGGTTCGTCCTGGACGCCGGCCGGGCCGACGAGGTCGCGCTGCTGACCGGGTCCGGGGTGGTCGTGGTGAGCGGCGCGGAGGTCGCCGCCGAACCCGTGGCCGTCTTCGACCCGACGCTGCACGTGGCGCACGTCGAGGCCGCGGACCTCGTCGCGGGGGTCCCCGACCTGACCCTCATGGGGCTGGCGATCACCGCGGTGGGCGCCTGCCGGCGCATCCTGGACCTGGCGGTCGCGCACGTGAAGCGGCGCGAGCAGTTCGGCGTGCCGATCGGCTCCTTCCAGGCCGTCAAGCACAAGGCGGCCGACATGCACGTGGCGATCGAGCGGGCCAGGGCGCTGGCGTACTACTCGGCGCTGACCATCGCCGAGGACGATCCGCGCCGCCGCGAGGCCGCGCTGATGGCCAAGGCGTCCGCCGGGGAGTGCCAGCGGGTCGTGTTCAAGCACGGCTACCAGCTGTTCGGCGCCATGGGCTACACCTGGGAGAACGACCTGCAGATCTACCTCAAGCGGGCCAAGGCGTGCGACCTGCTGCTCGGCACGGCGTCCGTGCACCGCAGGGCGCTGCTGGAGGAGCACGCGCGGAAGGGCGCCGCCCGATGAAGCTCACCCCCGACCCCGAGATCGAGGAGTTCCGCGCGGAGTTCGCCGCGTTCCTCGACGCGAACCTGCCCTCCGCGGAGGAGGCCGTCCCGCGCCCGAAGTCCAGCGCGGACATCCCCGAGTGGGCGCGGCGGTGGCAGCGCAAGCTGTTCGACGCGGGCTGGCTGCTGCCGGGCAACCCGCCCGAGTTCGGCGGGCGGAACGCGACGCTGCCGCAGCAGCTCGCCCACCTGGAGGAGCTGTCGCGGCGGCGGATCTACCACAGCTTCAACCCGCAGGGCCTCGGCATCGTCGCGGCGTCGCTGCTGACCTTCGGCACCGAGGAGCAGAAGCGGCGGTGGGCCGCGCCGATCCTGCGCGCCGAGATCACCGCGGCCCTCGGGATGAGCGAGCCCGGCGCCGGCTCCGACCTCGCCGGGCTGCGCACCCGCGCCGTCCTCGACGGCGACGAGTTCGTGGTGAACGGGCAGAAGGTGTGGACGTCGGGCGCGCACGACGCCGACATCCTGCTGACGTTCGTGCGCACCGACCCGGACGCGCCCAAGCACAAGGGCATCAGCGTCCTGGTGATCCCGACCGACAGCGAGGGGCTGGTCCGGCGCCCGTTCGGGTCGATCGCCGCGCCCGACGACTACGACTTCAACGAGGTCTTCTTCACCGACGTCCGGGTGCCGCGCGAGAACCTCGTCGGCCCGCTGCACGGCGGCTGGGGCGTCGCGCACGGCTCGCTCGGGCACGAGCGGACGCTGCTGTGGCTGAGCTACGCCGACTGGATGAGCTACCTGATCGAGGACTCCCCCAGCACCGAGGAGTGGTACGCCACGCTGCTCATGGACCTGCAGGCGATCCGGCTGCTCGGCTACCGGCAGCTCGCCGGCGGCCGCGACCCCGCCGAGCTCTCGGTGCTGAAGCTGTTCGGCTCGGAGGCCGTGCAGGAGGCGTCGCTGCACGCGCTGGAGGAGCACGGGCCCGACTCGCTCGTCCACCCCACGCTGACCGCGCCGTACAACCACATGGACCTCGCCGACCACTACGCGAGCTGGTTCGAGCGGTACGCGCGCAGCTTCGGCGGGACGATCGCGGGCGGCACCTCGGAGATCCAGCGCAACATCATCGCCGAGCGCATCCTCGGGCTGCCCCGGGGCTGACCCCGCCCCGGCGCGGCGGCACCGAAAGACCGCATAGGAACTCAGTGAGGAGGACGGATGAGCGCATCCGACCTGCGCGTCGGCTTCATCGGGCTCGGCAGCCAGGGCGGGCCGATGGCCCGCCGGATCGTCGACGCGGGACATCCGACCACGCTGTGGGCGCGGCGCGCGGCCACGCTCGAGCCGTTCGCCGGCACGGGCGCGTCCGTGGCGGCGTCCCCGGCGGAGCTGGCGCGGGCGAGCGACCTGGTCTGCGTCTGCGTCGTCGACGACGCGGGGGTCGAGGAGGTGCTGACCGCGGACGACGGCGTGCTCGCCGGCCTCGGGGAGGGCGGGGTGATCGCGGTGCACAGCACCGTCCACCCCGACACCTGCCGGCGGCTCGCGGCCGAGGCCGCCGGCCGGGGCGTGCGCCTGGTCGACGCGCCGGTGAGCGGCGGCGGGCCGGCGGCGGAAGCGGGGCGCCTGCTGGTGATGGCGGGCGGCGAGCAGAAGGACGTCGACCTGTGCCGCCCGGTGTTCGCCTCATACGGGGACCCGATCGTCCACATGGGGCCGGTCGGGTCCGGGCAGGTCGCGAAGCTGCTGAACAACCTGCTGTTCGCCGCCAACCTCGCGACAGCGTCGACCGCGCTCGGCCTCGGCTCCGCCCTGGACGTCGATCCGGTCCGCCTGGCCGAGGTGATCTCGCACGGCAGCGGGGCGAGCTTCGCCCTCGACCGGGTCGCCTCGGGCGGCGGGTCGCTCGACCGCATCGCGGCCCACGCCGGCGGGCTGCTCCGCAAGGACGTCGGCCTGGTCGCGGACATCGCCGCCGCGGCGGGCGCGGAGCCCGGCGCCGTCCTGCGGGCCGCCGACGCGGCCCTCGCCGCGATGAAGCACCCCAGGTGACGGGACCGCCCCCCAGAGAGGAACGATCGGATGGACCAGATCCTGTACGACGTGAAGGACCGCGTCGCGGTCATCACGCTGAACCGGCCCGAGGCCGCCAACGCGCAGACCATGGAACTGCTCGACGACCTCGACGCCGCCTGGAGCCGCGCCGCCGGCGACGACGGCGTCCGGGTCGTCGTGCTGAAGGCCAACGGCAAGCACTTCTCGTCCGGCCACGACATCAAGGGCGGCGGCCCCGTCCCGGACAAGATCACCCTGGAGCACATCTACGGGATCGAGTCGCGCCGGTACCTGGAGTACACGCTGCGGTGGCGCAACGTCCCGAAGCCGTCGATCGCGGCGGTCCAGGGAAAGTGCATCGCGGGCGGCCTCATGCTCTGCTGGCCGTGCGACCTGATCGTGGCGGCCGAGAACGCGCAGTTCTCCGACCCCGTGGTGCACATGGGCATCGGCGGCGTGGAGTACCACGGCCACACCTGGGAGCTCGGCCCGCGCAAGGCCAAGGAGATCCTGTTCACCGGCCGTCCCGTCACCGCGGACGAGGCGGAGAAGGTCGGCATGGTGAACCGGGTCGTCCCGCTCGACGAGCTGGAGACGACCGCGATGGAGCTGGCCGGTCAGATCGCGCAGATGCACCCGTTCGCTTTGCGGCAGGCCAAGCGCGCCGTCAACCAGACGCTCGACGTGCAGGGCTTCTACGCGGCGATCCAGGCGGTCTTCGACGTCCACCAGACCGGGCACGGCAACGCCCTCAGCGACGGCGGGTTCCCCGTCCTCATGCGGCTCGACGGGATGAAGGACAAGCTCAAGAGCCGGTAGCGGCGCGGCGGCCGGGGACGTCAGCGGTCCCCGGCGCGCCCGCCGCCGGAGGCCCCGGCGGCGCCGAACGTCCGTGCGGTGGCGATGCCGGTGAGGCGGTCGCCGTTGCCGGAGTCGCGCAGCTCGACCTGCGCGAGGCCGTCCCGCATCCGGGCGGTGGCGACGACGGGCCCTGTCCGCGCGGGCTGGAGGTAGCGCAGGCCGAGCGAGCACAGAGCGTCGCCCGGCGCCAGCGACAGGGCCGCCTCTTCCGCGACAAGCGCGATGAGACCGCCGTTGATGGTCCCGGAGATGTTGAGACCGTCGTCCGAGCGCGGCAGGACGGCCAGGCCGGGCCCGCGGCGCTCGCAGCCCGCGCGTTCGGCGAGCGGCATGGACAGCCGTTTCCGCCGGCGGGGAAGCTCGACGTCGAACGCGGCCGGGAGCGTGATGCCGGGATCGGGCGCCGTCATGAACGAGGCGTGCGCCACCGCCAGCGGTTCCCCACCGGCCGCCGTGAACCCGACGCTCGCCACGAACACCGACCGGCCGGCCTTCACGACTTTGGCGGTCGCGTCGACGGTCCCGCTGGCGGGAGCAGGGCGGTACAGCTGGACGTCGAGTTCCAGGGTCACCGGCACGCGGGGCGCCGTGGCCTGGGTGGCCAGCAGCCCGGTGAGCGTGTCGGCCCAGGCGGCGAGGACGGACGTCCGGAGGCGGCCGGCGCCGGGGACGTGCATCGCGGCGGTGACCAAGGCCGTGCCGCGCAGGTCGTCGCCGTCCCGCCGGGTGGCGAGGCCCAGTTCGGCGAGCAGGTCCCGGGCGGGACCTCGGCGGGCACCGGCGGCGGGCCCGGAGGTGCGGGTTCGGTGCGATGGGGTCATGGGAGCGCCGGAAGGACCTCCTCGGCGAACATCCGGACCGTCTCCGGAGCGCCGAAGTCGTGGAACTGGCAGATGAAGAGTTCGGCGCCGGCTTCGCGTTCGCGGGACAGCGCCTCCGCGACCTCGTCGGGGGTACCGGCGATGACCCCGCCCCACGCGCCGAAGCGGCGGTGGACGGTCGCGACGACCTCTTCCCGCGCCGCCGAGGACGCCGCGAGGCCGATGGGGTGCTGTACGGAGACCCGGGCCGCGCCCGCGGACGGGCGGAGTTCGGCGAGCCGGTCCGTCGCGCCCGCCGGGCAGTTCCACCAGTCGGCCCGCCCGGCGACGAGGGGCATCGTGAACCGGGAGCCGGAGCCGCCGATGTGGATCGGCACGCTCCCCGCGACGGGGCGGGGGCGGCAGACGGCGTCCCGGAGCGTCCAGTGGGCGCCGTCGAAGTCGACCGGTTCGCCGCTCCACAGCAGGCGGAGGAGGTCGATGGTCTCGGCGAGCCGGCCGGCGCGCACCGCCGGGCCGGGGTCGGTGAACCCGTAGTCGGTGAGCTCCCGGGCGACCGACCCCCAGCCCAGGCCGAGTTCCAGCCGCCCGCCGGAGATCACGTCGAGGCTCGCCGCCATCTTCGCCAGCACCGCCGGATGGCGGAACTCCGCGCACAGGACGAGGTGCCCGACGTGCAGCCGCTCGGTGCGCATGGCCAGCGCCGTGGCGACGGTCCAGGCATCGAGCATGTCGAGCCCGCGGTCTCCGGGAGGCGCGAGGTGGTCGATGAACCAGGCCGAGTGGAAGCCCGCCTCCTCCGCCGTCCGCGCGCGGCGCTCGATGGCGGCGAAGTCCATTCGGATCTGCGGGAGGTAGAGGCCGGCGAGGGCGCGGCCGGTCGTCGCGGCGGTTCCCGCCCGCCCGGTCACACCGGGATGAGGCGGGAGAGGTTCCCGCCCATGATCTTCGCCTGGGCGTCGCCGGGCAGGGCGGCCAGGTCGTCGACGTAGGTGATCGGGTCGGCCTTGCCCTCGGGGTGCGGGAAGTCCGACCCGAACAGCACCCGGTCGATGCCGAGGACGCCGGCCAGCGCCGCCATGTCGTCCTCGATGAAGGGGCTCACGTGGATCAGCCGCCGCATCTGCTCGACCGGGTCCTCACCGAAGCCCTGCGGCATCTTCTTGTAGGTGACCGCGAGCTTCTCCAGCAGCGGCGCCACCCAGGACGACCCGGTCTCGATCGTGGCGATCTTCAGGTCGGGGAAGCGGGTCAGGCAGCCGTGGCAGATCAGCGACGCCACGGTGTCCTCGATGGCCCGCCACTGCCCGATCTCGCGGAACGGCTGCAGCGTGAACGGCAGGTACTCGCGCTGCCTGCCCTCCCAGTCGGCGGCGTACCGCTGGTAGCCGCTGTCGGAGGAGTGGAACGCCACCAGCGTGCCGCTCTCCTGGACCAGCCTCCAGAACGGGTCGAACTCCGGCAGCGCGATGGAGCGGGGGCCGCGGACGCCGTGCGCGGGCGCCGGGCGGACCAGCACGACGCGCGCGCCGCGCTCCAGGCACCACTCCAGCTCCCGGACCGCCTCCTCGACGATCGGCAGCGTGATCACCGGGGCGGTGAAGATCCGGTCCCGGTAGTTGAACGACCACACCTCGTCCAGCCAGCGGTTCAGCGCGTGGACGGCCGCGTGGGTCAGCTCGGGGTCGTCGCGCATCCGCTCCTCGAGCAGGCTCGCCAGCGTCGGGAACATCAGCGAGCGCTGCACGCCCTGCTCGTCCATCAGCTCCAGCCGCGGGCCCGGCTCCCGGAACGCCGGGATCGACTCGATCGGCCGGCCGACGATCTCCCGGTACGACCTGCCCTCGGGGTTCCCGTGCTTGAAGTAGTCCTCCTGCGCGCCGGGGCGGGCGACCTTCTCGAACGTCGGGTTGGGGATGTACTCGCTGATCCGGCCCTGGATCGCGATCTTCGTCCGGCCCCGCACCCGGACGTACTCGATGGCGCCCCGGTACTCCTCCGGGAGGTACCGGGTGAAGGCGTCCTCGGTCTCGTACAGGTGGTTGTCCGCGTCGAACAGCGGATACGGCAGCGCGCGTGACGGCATGGAAGTCACCTCTCGGGTTCCCTCGGCGGGTAGCAGCTTATATCGACGTCGATGTCAAAAACAATGCGATGGGGCGGCCGTCACAGCACCGTGGCGGGGTCCGGCGAAGGTTTTCGGGCGAAGGGCCGGATCATCCCCTGCACGGAGTAGGAGGCGACCAGGCGCCCGTCCTCGGCGTGGACGCGACCCTCGCTCTGCGCGGTTCCGCGGCCCGTATAGACGACCCGGGTGGCGTACAGCAGCCACTGCGTAACGTCGACGTCGTCGT
This sequence comes from Actinomadura montaniterrae, assembly GCF_008923365.1. Classification (GTDB taxonomy): domain Bacteria; phylum Actinomycetota; class Actinomycetes; order Streptosporangiales; family Streptosporangiaceae; genus Spirillospora; species Spirillospora montaniterrae. The sequence continues at coordinate 37,062 of NZ_WBMR01000026.1, read as the reverse complement.
GGTAGGCGATCGTCGCCTGGGAGATGCCGGTCGAGATCGTCTCGTGCGCCATGGCCTCGCTGTAGCCGGCGTGCGGGCGCAGCGCCGCGGCGATCGTCCAGTGCGTGACCGACTGCGTCATCAGGGCGGCGTGCAGGTGCGCGGCCGGCGGCGCGTCGGCGAAGCGCGTCCACACGTACATCTCGGGCGGCCCGACGCGCCGCGGGTCCAGGTCGTAGGCGTCGTCGACGATGCGGATCTCGCGGCCGCCCACGTCCATGCCGGGCCGCTCGAAGGGACGCGGCGGCAGGCGCACGCCGGCCATCGGCGCGGCGGAGCCGAGGAAGTCTCCGCAGTCGGCTCCCATGAGGAGCAGCCCGGCGCAGCGCGGAGAGCCGTCCTGGATCACCCGCGCCTGGACTGTGGAGTACGTCCGGCCGCTGTGCGGGACCTCCAGCTCGACCTCCAGCCCCGCGTCGTGGCGGACGATCCGCGAGAAGACCATGGACGCCGACAGGACCCGCTGGCCGGGGACCTCCTTCGACGCCGCGACAACGGCGTCCGCCAGGAGCTGCCCGGCCTCGACGACGTTGCGGGCACTGGCCCCATGGGCGGGTGCCGCGTAGCGCCCCGGCCCGGCCGGTTGGACGTCCATCAGCCGGAGCAGCTCGTCCTGGTCCCAGCCTCTCTCCGCCTCAGCCATGGCGGCCGCCGCCGGGGTAAGGCGCGGAGGTGACGGGGGTGGCGGCGCCGATCCGGACGACGGCCGCGTCTTGGTAGAACGCGATGTGGTCGCGGAGGATCGCGACCTCGGTGTACGGCTCCGGGTACTCCCAGGCGATCGGGCCGTCGCCGTCCCGCAGCCGCCAGTACTTCGCCCGCCCCTTGAACGGGCACCGCGACGTCTGCTCCGACGGCGCGAGGTGCTCGGTCCGCACGTCCGCCCGCGGGATGTAGATGACGAGCCCGTGGTCCTGCTCGTCGACGATGAGCGCGCGGGTCGTCTCGGCCAGGAGCACGCCCTCGTGGGTCACCTGGACAAGGTTGCGCTTGCGGCGCACGTCGACGCGGTAGTCCGGCCGGTCGGTGTAACCCGACGGCTCCATCCGGCTTCTCCCTCCTCCTAAGGCGTCCAGCGCGCGCGCTGGACGCCGCCAACCCGCCTTACAGGGCGTCCCGCAACGACCCGGCGCGCACCTGCTCGCGCAGGCGGAACTTCTGGATCTTGCCGGTGGCCGTGCGCGGGAAGTCCGCGACGAGGTGCACCGACTCCGGCCACTTCTGCCGGGCGAGCCCGGCCGCGGCGAGATGGGCGCGGACGTCGTCCAGCGACACCGGGCTCGCCGGGTCGCGCGGGCGGATCACCGCGGTGGCGTGCTCGCCCAGCCGGGCGTCCGGTTCGGCGACGACGCTGACCTCGGCGACCCGCTCCAGCGTGAGCAGCAGCGACTCGACCTCCTGGGCGCTGATGTTCTCGCCCCCGCGGATGATGACGTCGGCGACCCGGTCGGTGATCGTGAGGTAGCCGTCGGCGTCGATCTCGCCCATGTCGCCGGTGCGGTACCAGCCGCCGGCGTCGAACGCGCGCGCGGTGAGCGCGGGGTCGGTGTAGCCGACGAAGCAGTCGGCGCCGCGGGTGAGAATCTCGCCGTCGTCGTCCAGGCGGAACTCCGCGCCCGGCAGCGCGCGGCCGTCGGTGCGCAGCCGCTTGTCCGGCGGGTCGGTCAGCGGGCTCGCCGTGACCGAGGGGTGCTCGGTGCTGCCGTACGAGCGGTAGACCGCGATGCCCTCCCGCGTGGCACGCTCGGTGAAGGCGTCCGGCACCGGCGCGCCGCCGAGGCCCATGTGCGGGATGAGCGCCAGGTGCTCGGGCGTGAAGCCGGGGTGGTCCAGCAGGCTCGTCAGGAAGTAGGGCGGGCCGCCGGCGACGCCGATGCGCTCCTCGGCCATCACCGCCAGCACGTCGGCCGGGTCCCACACGTCGATCAGATGCACCGGCTCGGACCGCAGCAGCGGCACCAGGAACGCGTTGATCATGCCCATGAAGTGGCCGACGGGGGTGCCGACGAGCGTCGGCGGCCCGCCCCTGGCGTAGAAGCGGTCGCACTGGCGCGCCTCCCAGGCGATCGTCTGGTGGCTGTGCACGACCCCCTTCGGGTCGAGGGTCGTCCCGGACGTGAAGCCCACGATCGCCGGCGTCTCCGGCTCGACCCGCTCCGGCTCCTCGATCGGACGCGCCCGCAGCATCAGGTGGAACGGCGTGGCGGCCGCCGGCAGCTCCGCCTCGGGACGGTCCCCCACCACCAGCCACAGCGGCTCCTCGTCCCGTCCGGCGAGGAGCTCCGCGTATTGCTCGAGGTGGTCGGTGCGGCCGAAGCGGTCGGGCGTGACGATCACCGCGGGACGGGTCTCGTCGAGGATGCGGCGGACCTCCCTGGGCCCGTAGAAGTGCACCACCGGGACGACGATCGCCCCGACGTACGCGGCGGCCCAGAACGTGACGGCGGCCTCGACCCAGTTCGGCATCTGCACCACGACGACCGAGCCGGGGCCGACGCCCCAGTCCAGCAGGGCGCGGGCGAAGGAGCGGCTGGCGCGGTCCACCTCGGCGAACGTGCCGTTCCAGGGCCGGACCCTGGACCGCACCTGGAACCGCAGCCCGGGAGCCCGGCCGAGCCCCTCGGCCACCATCGAGCCGAGCGAGCCGTCCGTCCACCACCCTTCCGCGCGGTAGCGCCGGGCCAGCTCGGCGGGGACCGTCCGCACGCCCCAGCCGTCGACAACAGAGCCTGTGGTCACCGCACCGCCTTCCGGGAGGCCTGATGGCGGCGGGGCACCGCCCGCCGCCCTCACCGCCATCGAAGTATATTTCGACGTCAACGTCAATACTGTGCCGGCGCCGCGGCCCGGGCGGCGAGGAACTCCCACGTGCGCTCGGCGTCCGCCGCGCTCGCGGCGAGCACGTGCGCGGCGAAGTCGGTGACGCCGCTCTCGGCGAACGCGTCGAGGCGCCGGCCGACCTCGTCGGGCGAGCCGACGATCGCGAGGTCCGCCACCCCGTCCACGCCCTCGCGGCGCAGCACCTTCCGGTAGGAGGGGAAGCGGTCGTTGGCGCCCAGCCTGCGGTCGACGTGCTCGCGCGTGCCCGCGACGTCGCCGGTCACGGCGACCGGCAGGGCGGCCACGACCCGGAACGGCGAGCCGGCCGACCGCGCGCGCAGCGCGGGCCGGATCACCTCGGCGATCGTCCGCGGCCCCGCGGACCAGGTGACCACGCCCGCCGCCACCTCCGCCGCGAGCGCGGCCATCGCCGGGTTGACGGCGCCCAGCAGGATCGGCGTCGGATCTCCGGCGACGGCGACGCCGCGGCCGTCCCGGCCGTCCATGACGGCCGACAGCCGCTCGACGTACCAGCGCGTCGCCGCGATCGGCGGCGTCCACTCCAGCCCGAACGCGTCCCTGACCAGCGCCTCGTGCGACGGGCCCACGCCGAGCGCAAGCCGGCCCTTCAGCACTTCCTGGACGGTCGCCACCTGCTGCGCGAGCGCGAACGGCGGGCGCAGGGGCATGGGCACCACCGCCGTCCCCAGCTCCACGCCCGGCACCTCGCGGCCCGCGACCGCGAAGGCGGTGAGCGTGTCGTGCCCGGTCAGCATCGGCGCCCAGTAGCCGGCGAGGCCGAACTCGGCGACCTTGCGGACCTCGCCGACGACGCCCTCGATCGTCCCGCGCATGGTGAGCCCCGAATGAACGGCGATGCGCATGCGTCCTCCCTCTCCCGCCGGGTCTTCGCTCAGTAGGACTTGGGCAGGCCGAGGACGTGCTCGCTGATGTAGTTCAGCACCATCTCCTGGCTGACCGGGGCGATGCGCATCAGGCGGGACTCCCGGAAGTAGCGCTCGACGTGGTACTCCCGCGCGTACCCGAAACCGCCGTGCGTCTGGACGGCCGCGTCGGCGGCTGCGAAGGCGGCGTCGGCGCACAGGTACTTCGCCGTGTTCGCCTCCTTGCCGCACGGTTCGCCGGCGTCGTAGCGGGCGGCGGCGTGCCGCGCCGCCAGCTCCGCCGCGTCCAGCCGCATCGACGCCTCCGCGAGCGGGAACGCGATCCCCTGGTTCTGGCCGATCGGGCGGCCGAACACCACCCGCTCCCCCGCGTACCGCACCGCCCGGCGCAGCGCCGCCCGCCCGATGCCGAGCGACTCGTGCGCGAGCAGGATCCGCTCGGGGTTGATGCCGTCCAGCAGGTAGGTGAACCCGCGTCCCTCCTCGCCGACCAGCGCCGATCCGGGGACGCGGAAGTCGTCCATGAACAGCTCGTAGGAGGAGACCGCGTTGCGGCCCATCTTCGGGATCGCCCGCATCTCGACCTCGCCGCCGGTCAGGTCGACGACGAACATCGACAGCCCGTCGGTCCGCCGCCTGCCCTCGCGCGGCTCGCTCGTCCGCGCGAGCAGCACCGCCTTCTGCGACTGCGCCGCCTTGGTGATCCAGACCTTCCGGCCGTTGATCACGTAGTCGGAGCCGTCCCGGCGGGCGAAGGTGCGGATGCGGCCGGTGTCGGACCCGGCGTCCGGCTCGGTGATGGCGAAGCAGACGTGCAGGTCGCCGGTCGCGGCGTCGGGCAGCAGCTCGCGGCACAGCCGGTCGCCGCCGTGCCGCGCCACCAGGTTGAGGCCGAAGATCGTGAGGTGGAACGGGCTGCAGCCGTTCATGCCCGCCCCGGACGCGGCGATCTCGTACATCATCGACGACGCCGCCGAGATGCCCATGCCCGCGCCGCCGTACTCGCGGGGGATGGCGATGCCGAGCCAGCCTGCCTCGGCGAACGCCTTGTAGAACTCCCAGGGGAACCTGGTCTCCTGATCGACCTCGGCCCAGTACGCGTCATCGAACCGCTCGGCCACCTCACGGACGGCCGTACGCAGTTCGTCGTCGGTGAGAGCGTCGTCGGTGGTGGTGGCCTCGGGGGCGGTGTCCTGGCTCATGCGAACTCCTCGATCGGTTCTTCCACCTCAGCGCACCGAGCGCCCGCCGTCGACGTAGAGGACCTGGCCGGTCACGAACCCGGAGTCCTCGGAGGCGAGGAACAGCGCGGCGTTGGCGATGTCGGCGGGCTTGCCGACGCGCCGCATCGGCAGGGTCGCCGCCACCTCAGCCAGCCGCTGGTCCACCGCGACGCCGAGCCGCTCGGCGGTCGCCCGGGTCATCTCCGTGTCGACGTAGCCGGGCCCGATCGCGTTGACGGTGATGCCGAACGGGCCGAGCTCGATCGCGGTCGTCCGCGTGAAGCCCTGGATCCCCGCCTTGGCGGCGGAGTAGTTCGCCTGGCCCCGGTTGCCCAGCGCGGAGGTCGAGGAGATGTTGATCACGCGCCCGTAGCGCCGCTCGACCATGATCCGCTGCGCGGCCCGGGTCACCAGGAACACCCCGCGCATGTGCACGGCCACCACGGTGTCCCAGTCGTCCTCGGTCATCTTGAACAGCAGGTTGTCCCGGGTGACGCCGGCGTTGTTGACCACGATGTCGAGGCCGCCGAACTCCTCGGTGAGCCGCCGCACGGCCCGGTCGACCTGCTCGGCGTCGGCGACGTCCGCGCCGAGGCCGACGGCCTGCCCGCCCGCGTCCCTGATCCCGGCCACGGTCTCCCCGGTCAGGTCCTCCTTGAGGTCGAGGACGCCGACGCGGGCCCCGGCGCGGGCGTAGGTCCGGGCGATCTCCGCTCCGATGCCGCGGGCCGCGCCCGTCACCAGCGCGACGCGGCCGTCGAGGTTCGTCATGGTCGTTTCGCTCCCGGGTTCTGGGGTTCGGAGGAGGTGCGCGCGGCGCGGGGGCGGCCGTGCGCGATCGCGCGGACGGCGTCGCGGTGGGCGCCGGACTCCAGGAGCCGGACGTGCCACGCGGCCTCCGCGTCCGCGCAGTCCGCTAGGTCGTGGTCGTGGGCGCGGGCCACGTGCTCCTTCATGGCCCGGACCGCGTCCGGCGAGAGGGCGGCCAGCCGTGCGGCCGTCCTGGAGACGTGAGCCGCCAGCTCGTCGTCGGCGACGGCCTCGTTGACGAGGCCGAGCTCCTGCGCGCGGGCAGCGCTCAGCGGCGGCGAGAGGTAGAGCAGTTCGAGGGCCCGCGACGCGCCGAGCAGGCGGGTCAGCTGCCAGGTGCAGCCGAAGTCGCCGGCCAGCCCGATCCGGCCGAAGCCCGTGCGGAGCGTCGCGGACGCTCCGGCGTAGCGCAGGTCGCAGGCGAGCGCGAGGCCGAGCCCGGCGCCGACGGCCGCGCCCTCGACGAGCGCGACGGACGGTTTCGCCAGCTCCCGGAGCCGGACGACCGTCGCGCGCTGCAGCGCCTTCTGGGCGCCCAGCCGCTCGCCCGGATCGCCTGCGGGGCCGAAGATGCTCTCCCCCGCCGCGAGCTTGGCGAGGTCGCCGCCCGCGCAGAAGGCGCCGCCGGCCCCGGCGATCACCACGGCCCGGACGTCGTCCGACGCGGCGGCGAAGTCCAGCATCGCGGCGAGGCCGTCGAGCATCTCCCGCGAGAACGCGTTGCGGACCTCCGGACGGTTCAGCGTGAGCGTCAGCACGCCGCCGGCCCGCGCGGCGAGCAGGTGCGCGGTGCCCGTCGGCAGGGCCTCGCCCGAATGATTTGACATAGACGTCGAAATTATAATGACGCGGTCGCCAGGGTCAATGGCCCGCCCGCCCGGACACCGCGGACGACGCGGAGTAGATCGACATCGACGTCAAAGTTAGACTGACCGGACGCGGCCGGACCCGGACCGGGCGACCGCACCACCGACGGAGGAGCCCCATGCCCGACAGGCCAGCCACCCAGCCCCCGCCGCCGGCCCCGCCTCTCGCCGGCACGGTCGTGGTGAGCTTCGAGCAGGCGGTGTCGGCGCCCTACTGCACGCGCATGCTCGCCGACCTCGGCGCGGAGGTCGTCAAGGTCGAGCACCCGCGCACGGGCGACCTCACCCGGTGGTTCGACGACGCCGCCGGCGGCATGGCGACCTACTTCGTCTGGCTGAACCGCAACAAGCGGTCCCTGGCGCTGGACTGCAAGCGCCCCGAGGCCCGGCCCGTCCTCGACCGGCTGCTCGAACGCGCCGACGTCGTCGTGCAGAACCTCGCGCCCGGCTCCGCCCGCCGCCTCGGCCTCGACGCGGCGACGCTCGCCGAGCGGTACCCGTCGATGGTGGCCGTCGACATCTCCGGCTACGGCACCGGCGGGCCGCTCGACCACCGCCGCGCCTACGACCTGCTCGTCCAGGCCGAGAGCGGGTCGTGCGCCGCGACCGGCCAGGCCGACGCGCCCGCCAAGCCGGGCATCCCCATCGCCGACATCGGGACCGCGATGCAGGCCGCGGCCGGCATCATGGCCGCGCTGCTCGCGCGCGCCCGCACGGGCGCCGGCGCCGCCCTGCAGGTGAGCATGTTCGACACCGCGGCCGACTTCCTCGGGTTCGCCCTGCTGTACGCCCGCTACACCGGCGAGGAGCGGGCGCCGATCGGCATGTCCTCCCCCATCGTCGCCCCGTACAACGCCTACCCGACCAAGGACGGGCGCACCGTCGTGCTCGGCACCACGAACGACGCCGAATGGCAGCGCCTGGCCCGCGACCTCATCGGCCGCCCGGACCTCGCCGACGACCCGTCCCTCGCCACCACCCCGCAGCGCTGCGCGCAGCGCGGCAGGCTCGACGAGGCCGTCGGCGCCTGGGCATCGACTCTCGACCTCGCCGAGATCTGCGCGCGCGCCGACGCGGCCGGCATCGGGAACGCCGAGTTCAACCGGGTCACCGAGGTCGTCGACCACCCGCAGCTCACCGCGCGCGGCCGCTGGCGCGAGGTCGGGTCGCCGGTCGGGCCGCTGGCGTCGCTGCTCCCGCCCGTCATCAGCCCCGCGTGGACCACGCCGCTGGAGGACGTCCCCGCCCTCGGCGAGCACACCGCCGCGATCCTCACCGACCTGGGCTTCACCCCCGAAGCGCAGGACGAACTCCGCCGGGCCGGCGCGGTGCCGCCCCGGCCGGCCCACGACCAGTCAGGAGAGTCATGAACGAGGCCGTGATCTGCCAGCCGCTGCGGACCCCGATAGGCCGGTTCGGCGGCGCCCTGCGGACGGTCCCCGTCCAGGACCTGGGCGTGACGGTGGTCCGGGCGCTGATCGAGCGGAGCGGGCTGGACGGCTCGCTCGTCGACGACGTCGTGTTCGGGCACTGCTACGGCACCGCCGAGGCGCCCGCGATCGGGCGGGTCATCGCGCTCGACGCGGGCCTGCCGGCGACCGTGCCCGGCGTCCAGATCGACCGGCGCTGCGGATCCGGCCTGCAGGCCGTGGTGTACGCGGCGGCGATGATCCGCTCCGGCGCGGCGCAGGCGATCATCGCGGGCGGCGCCGAGAACATGTCGCAGGCCCCGCACTACTCGCTGACGGCGCGCTGGGGGTCGCGGGCCGGGGACATCACGCTGACCGACACCCTGACGCGCGGCCGGACGACCGCGGGCGGCCGGAACCACCCCGTCCCCGGCGGGATGCTGGAGACCGCCGAGAACCTGCGCCGCGAGTACAAGATCGGCCGCGCGGAGCAGGACGAGATGGCCTACGCCTCGCACCGCCGGGCGCTGGACGCCCAGGACCGCGGCGCGTTCGCCGAGGAGATCGTCCCGGTCACGGTGAGCGACAGGAAGGGGGACACGGTCGTCGACACCGACGAGCACCCGCGCCGCGACGTCTCCCTCGAGAAGCTGGCCGCCCTGCGCCCCGTCATGGGGAGGGACGACGCCGAGGCGACGGTCACGGCGGGCAACGCCAGCGGGCAGAACGACGGTGCCGCCGCCTGCCTGGTCACGACCCCCGAGTTCGCCGCCGAGCACGGACTGCGGCCGCTCGCGCGCGTGGTGTCGACGGCGACGGCCGGAGTCCCGCCCCACCTCATGGGCATCGGGCCGGTGCCGGCGACGCGCCGGGCCCTCGACGCGGCGGGCCTCACGCTGGCCGACATGGACCTCATCGAGCTGAACGAGGCGTTCGCGGCGCAGGCCCTTGCGGTGACGCGGGAGTGGGACTTCGCGTCGGCCGACTTCGAGCGGCTCAACGTCAACGGCTCGGGCATCTCGCTCGGCCATCCGGTCGGCGCGACCGGCGCCCGGATCGTCGCGACGCTCCTGCGCGAGATGGAGCGCCGCGACGCGCGGTACGGCCTGGAGACCCTGTGCATCGGCGGCGGCCAGGGCATCGCCGCGGTGTTCGAGCGGGTGCGGAACTGACGGCGCGCCCCGCACCGGGAGCGGGAACGGTGCCGGGAACGAGAGCGGGAACGGTGCTGGGAGCGGGAACGGTCAGGCCTTCGCGGCCTTGGCGGGCTTCCCGCTCCTAGGGCGGGGCCTGCTGTCGGCGTCCGGGCTGAGGCCGAGCGCGTTGGCCCACAGCAGCGTGAGCTGCTCGACCGCCTCGTTCATGGCGAAGCGCGCGCCGCCGATGAACATCATCTCGGCGAACTTGGCGACCATGCCGCCGAGCGCGGTGGCGGCGTAGCGCTCGTCGATCCGCTTGTCCGCCAGCCCGTCCGCCTGCAGCCGCTTGATCGCCGACTCCAGGCGGGCCGCCAGGTAGTCGTCGCGCTTGGACCGCACCTTGCGGACGTCCTCGTCGTACCGGCTGACCTCCTCGATCACCCGCATGATCGGGGCCTCCTTCCGGTACGCGGACAGGTAGGCCCTGTTGGCGGCGCGGATGCGCTCGATCGGGCCGGCGTCGTCGGCCTGCGGGATGTCGTCCATCGAGACCAGGCGGACCTCGACCTCCTCGGCGATCTCCCGGAAGAGCGATTCCTTGGAGTCGAAGTAGTGGTAGAACGACCCGTGCGAGACGCCGGCCTCGGTGGCGATGTCGGTGATCCGCGCCTGGAGGAAGCCGTCGCGCTCGAACACGGTCTTGCCCGCCTCGACCAGGCGCGCCCGCGTCCGGCGGCCCTTCGCGGAACGAGGCTCTGGATCCATCCCGGTCCTCCAAAACGATGAACTCGACGTCGGAACCATGATGCCGTACCCGCGCTACAGGGACCGCTTCATGTCGATGTGCCGCTTCGCGAACACCAGGCGGCCGTCCTCCCAGGTCATGCGGTCCCGGTAGGTGCCGGCGATCATGGAGCCGTTCTCGGCGTTGACGAACAGGAAGGGCGCCACCGAGTCGATGTCGCCGTCGTCGCGCTCCTCGACGCTGGGCACGCCCTGGAGGTGGACGCCCTGCGGCGCCCGCGCCGCGAACGCGGCCAGCTCCTCCGCGCCGCCGACCTCCCGGCCGTCGGAGAGCGTCAGCACGCCCCGCGAGCCGTAGAGCGCGCTCCACGCCATCGCCTGGCCTCCGTCGACGTACCGCGCGTAGTCGGCCTGCAGCCTGGTCACCGCGGCGAGGACCCCGTCACCGTTCGGCATGGCACGTCCCGTCCTTTCGCTCGTATGAGGCTAGTTATGACTTCGACGTCGATAATGTCAAGGCCTTCGGGAACATCACCCATGCGACGGGGCATCGGGCGCTTCGACCTTTATTTGACGTCGACGTCAGTATAGGATGACCGGGCAGCGAGCCCCGGACGCGCGGCGCGCGGGGAGGCAAGGAGATGAGATGGCACCGGTCCCCATCGCCGACGACCTGTTCACCTGGCCCGCCGACGAGCCCCGGCTGATCGGCGGCAGGTGCGCGGAGTGCGGGACGCACGTGTTCCCGCTGCGCGCCGGCTGCGCGCGGTGCGGCGCGGCCGCCGTGGAGCGCGCGCTGCTGAGCCGTTCGGGAACGCTGTGGACGTGGACGTCGCAGGGCTTCCCGCCCAAGGCGCCGTTCCGCGGCGAGTTCGCCGGCACCGACCCGTTCGAGCCCTGGCTGGTGGGCGTGGTCGAGCTGCCCGGCGAGCTGCGCGTGGAGACCCTCCTCACCGGCTGCGCGCAGGACGACCTGGAGTTCGGCATGCCGATGCGGCTGGTCACGCTGCCGTTCCGGACCGGCGAGGACGGCCGGGAGATCATCACCTTCGCGTTCCGTCCGGAAGGGGCCGAGCATGCCTGACGTCGCGATCATCGGAGTGGGGATCCACCGGTTCGGCCGCTTCCCCGGCAAGCCGGCGCTGACGATGGGCGCCGAGGCGGCCCGCGACGCCCTCGCCGACGCGGGCCTGAAGTGGACGGACGTGCAGTTCGCGGTGGGCGGCAGTTACGAGGTCGACCAGCCGGACGCCGTCGTCGCCGAGCTCGGGCTGACCGGCGTGCAGTTCACCAACGTCTACAACGGCTGCGCGACCGCCGGCAGCGCGCTGGCCCTGGCCGCCCAGACGATCCGGCTCGGGCAGCACGAGATCGGCCTCGTCCTGGGCATGGACAAGCACGAGTCCGGCGCGTTCACCGCCGATCCGCGCGAGTACGGCTGCCCGTCCTGGTACGGGGAGATGGGGCTGTTCCTCACCACAAAGTTCTTCGGCATGAAGATCAACCGCTACATGCACGACCACGGCATCACGCACCGGACCCTCGCCGAGGTCGCCGCCAAGAACTACCGCAACGGCGAGCTGAACCCCAACGCGCACCGGCGCAAGCCGCTGTCGCCGGAGCAGATCCTGGGATCGCGGATGCTGAACTACCCGCTGACCCAGTACATGTTCTGCAGCCCCAACGAGGGCGCGGCGGCGCTGGTGGTCTGCAGCGCGGACGTGGCGCACCGCTACACCGACAAGCCGGTCTACCTGCGCAGCGTCGTCACCCGCACGCGGCGGTTCGGCGCGTTCGAGGTACACACCCCCTCCGCCTCGGTGGCGGCCGACCACGTCCCGGCGCCGACCGTCGACGCCGCCAAGGCCGCGTACGAGGCGGCCGGGATCGGCCCGGAGGACGTCCAGATCGCCCAGCTCCAGGACACCGACGCCGGCGCCGAGGTCATCCACATGGCCGAGGTCGGGCTCTGCCGGGACGGCGAGCAGAACGAGCTCATCGCCTCCGGCGCCACCGCGCCGGGCGGCAGGCTCCCGGTCAACACCGACGGCGGCCTGATCGCCAACGGCGAACCGGTCGGCGCCTCCGGCCTGCGGCAGGTCCGCGAACTGGTGCTGCAGATGCGCGGCCGGGCGGGCGAGCGGCAGGTCGCCGGGGAGCCGCGGGTCGGCCTCGCCCAGCTGTACGGCGCGCCGGGCGTCGCCGCCGTCTCCATCCTGTCGACCTGACCCCGCCCCGACAACGCAGCGGCCCGGGCACACCGCCCGGGCCGCTCTTCCGTCCGCCCGACGGGCCGTCAGCCGGCGGCCTCCCCGATCGTCTGGCGGGCGATGATGACCTGCTGGATCTGGCTGGTGCCTTCGTAGATGCGGAACAGCCGCGCGTCGCGGTAGAACCGCTCGACCGGGACCGACCGCATGTACCCGGCGCCGCCGTGCACCTGGACGGCGCGGTCCGCGACCCGCCCGACCGTCTCGCTGCAGAAGTACTTCGCGGCGGCCGGGCCGGTGCGGCGGTCGGAGCCGTCGGCGTAGGCGCGCGCGGCGTCCAGGACGAGCGCGCGGGCCGCCATCGTCTCGGTGACCGAGTCCGCGATCATCGCCTGCACCAGCTGGTGGGACGCGATCGGCTTCCCGCCCTGCTTGCGGTCGGACGCGAACCGCACGGACTCGTCGATCAGTCGCCGGCACATCCCCACGCAGGCGGCGGCCAGCAGGAGCCGGCCGGTGGACAGGCAGCGCATCGCGGTCAGGAAGCCGGTGTGGACGCCCGCGTCGCCACCGACCACCGCGTCCGCCGGCACGCGCACGCCGTCGAGGTTGACGTCGGCCGTCCAGGCGCCGAACTGGCCCATCTTGTGGTCCCGCGGTCCCACCGTCAGCCCGGGCGTGCCTGCCGGGACGATGAAGGTGGAGATGCCGCGCGATGACCGCGCGTCGGGGTCGGTGCGGGCGAACACCATGAACACGTCGGCGATCGGCGCGTTGGTGATGTAGCGCTTGACGCCGTTGAGCACCCACCGGTCGCCGTCACGGACGGCGCTGGTCCGCATGTCGCCCGGGTCGGACCCGGCGTCGGGCTCGGTGAGCGCGAAGGAGGCGACGGCCTCGCCCGAGGCGAGCCGCGGCAGCCAGTGCTCCTTCTGCTCCGGGGTGCCCGCGTCCATGATCACCCCGCCGGCGATGCCCACGTTCGTGCTGAACATCGAGCGCAGGGCGGGCGTGGCGTACCCGACCTCGATCAGCAGCCGGCACTGGTCGACGATGCCGAGGCCGAGGCCGCCGTACTCCTCCGGGATCGTGAACCCGAACAGGCCCATCCGCCTGGCCGCCTCGCGCAGGACGTCCGGCACCTCGTCCTTCTCGTCGATCTCCGCCTCGCGCGGGATCACCTCCTTGCGGACGAAGTCGCGGACGGCCTCCAGCATCGGCTCGAGGTCCTGGTCTGTCATGTCGGCCACGGGTCGGCCACCTTCCGGGCGCAGTTCATTAAATCGACGTCGATGTAAGTTTCGGTCGCCGCGGATCAGCGGGCGGTCCGGGCGCCGGCCCGTTCCTCCAGCACGGCCTTGTGCACCTTCCCGCTCGCGGTGAGCGGCAGCTCGCCGATCAGCTCGACGAAACGGGGCACCTTGTAGTTGGCCATCCGCTCGCGGCACCAGGCGATGACCTCGGCGGCGGACGGCGCGGGCGTGCGCGGCACGACGAACGCCATGCCCACCTGCCCGAGGCGCTCGTCGGGGACACCGACGACGGCGGCCTCCCGCACGCCCGGGTGTTCGAGCAGCATGGCCTCGATCTCGGCGGGGTAGGCGTTGAACCCGCCGACGATGAACATGTCCTTGGAGCGCCCCGCGATGCGCAGGCATCCTCGCCCGTCGAAGCACCCGAGGTCGCCGGTGCGCAGCCAGCCGTCCGCGGAGAGCACCTCCGCCGTCGCCTCGGGGTCGTCCAGGTAGCCGGCCATGACGGTCGGCCCGCGCAGGAGGATCTCCCCGACCTCCCCCTCGGCGGCGTCCCCGCCGGTCCCGTCGGCGACCCGGATCTCGAAGCCGGGACGGGCCCGCCCGACGGTCGTGGCGATCGTCTCCGGGTCGTCGTCGGGCGCGGTCGAGCTGGCCGTCCCCGCCTCGGTCAGCCCGTATCCGGAGACGATGAGCGAGAACGGCAGCTCGTCGCGGACCCGCCGGATGAGCTCGACCGGGATGTCCGCCGAGCCCGTCACGGCGACGCGCAGGCTCGACAGGTCGTACCGGTCCCGGCCCGGGTGCTCCAGGATCGCGTGGTACAGGGTCGGGGCGCCGGGCAGGACGGTGGCCCGCTCCTCGGCGACGAGGGCCAGCACGGCGTCGACGTCCAGGACGGCCTGCGGGTACATCGTGGCGCCGGCCGACAGGCAGGCGAGGATGCCGGCCTTGAACCCGAACATGTGGAAGTACGGGTTGACCATCACGTAGCGGTCGCCCTCGCGGAGCCCCGTCATGGCGACCCAGTCGGTCGCCACGGTCATGGTCCGGCCGTGGGTCATCACGACGCCCTTGGGCGCGCCGGTCGTCCCGGACGTGAAGAGGATGTCGGACGCGTCGTCCGGCCCGAGGGCGGCGCTCCGCCGGTCGACCTCGGCGAACGCGCTCTCGGTGGCGCGCGCCAGGAAGCCCGTCCACGGCACCGCGTCCCCGGACGGGCGGCCCCGGGCGATGACGACGGTCCGCAGGTCGGGCAGGGGGACGCCCGAGGCGGCGAGCATCTCGACGTAGTCGTTGCCGAGGAAGTCCGTCACCGTCACGAGGACCCGCACCTTGGCGCGACTCAGGATCCCAGCCGCCTCGCGTCCTTTGAACCTGGTGTTGACCGGGACGAGGACGGCGCCCGCCTGGTAGAGCCCGAGCACCGCCACGATCCATTCGCGGCTGTTGAACGCCCAGACGGCGACGCGGTCACCGGGCTCGACGCCGTCCGCGACCAGCGCGGCGCCGAACCGCCTGGCCTCCTCGTGGAGCTCGGCGTAGGAGACGCGCGCGGCGCCGTCCACGACCGCGACCCGGCCGGGGAAGCGCTTCGCGGCGGACGCGGTCATCGCCGCGATGCTCGGCCGGGACGGCCCCGGGCTGTCGGTCATGGCAGGCCTCCGTGATTGACATCGACGTCAGTATAGACTTTTATCGTCAGCAGAGAAGAGCCCTTCGCATCCGCGCCGGCGATCCGCACGCGCACCCCGCGCGGCCCCGGCGCGCCTCCCCCGAGGTCGCCGCACATGATCATTGAGTCCGATCTCCACCCGACCGCCGCCGCCTCGCCCGCGCCGCGGAGTGAGCGCTGATGGACGTACGCCTGTCCGCCGAGCAGCGGGCGCTGCGCGAGGCCGCCGCCCGCCTCGTCGACGACCACGCCCCCGGCTCGGTCGCCGACCTGGACGACGAGGCCCGCGCCGCCGGCCTGGAGGCGGCGCTGACCGGCGCCGGCTGGCGCGAGCTGCGCGCCCCGGACCCCGACGAGGAGGGCCGGCCGCTCGCCTCCGCCGTGGAGGCCGCGATCGTCGCCGAGGAGTTCGGCCGGGGCCCGGCCGACGCCCCCTTCCTCGGGCCGACGCTGGCCGCCGAGCTGCGCCGCCGCGCGGGCGCGGAGCCCGCCGCCGCCCTCGAGACCGTCCTGCTGCGGCCCGACCTCTCCGGCCTGGTCGTGCTGGACGACGAGCACGCGCGCTGCTCCGGCGTCGCGATCGACGCCCGGGGCGCGACGGCCGCCCTCGCGCTCGTCCGCGCCGGCCACGGCCACGACCTCGTCCGCGTCCCGGTGACCGGCACGTCGCCGGGACGCGACCTCACCCGCCCGGCGGCGGTGGTCGGCGACGCGCGGGCCGAGCGGCTCCCGGCCGCGGGCCCGCTCACCGCCGCGGACGTCGAGGCGTGGTCCGCCCTCGCCCTCGCGCTGACCTGCGCCGACCTCGTCGGGACGATGCGCGGCGCGGTCGGCCTCGCCCGCGCCTACGCGGGCGTCCGGCGCCAGTACGAGGCGCTGATCGGCACCTTCCAGAGCGTCCAGCACCTGCTGGCGGACGCCTTCGTCTCGGTCGAGGGATCGAGCAGCGTCACCCGCCACGCGGCCTGGGCGGCCGACGCCCTGCCGCCGAGCGAGGCGCTCGCCGCCGCCTCGATCGCCAAGGCGTACTGCGCACGCGCTGCCCGGGAGGTGTGCGAGGCCGCCATCCAGGTGCACGGCGGCATCGGCATGACCTGGGAGTGCCTCGCGCACGTCCACCTGCGGCGCGCGCTGGTGTCGGCGCAGCTCCTCGGCGACGTCGGCGTGAACCTCGCGCGCGTCGCCGCGCACCACGAGATCGGAGGCGGGCACGATGGACTTCGCTGACTCCCCCGAGGAGGCCGCGTTCCGCGCGCGGCTGCGGGCGTGGCTGGCCGAGCACAACCCGAAGCTCCCCCAGTCGTCGACCTCCGACGCGTACTGGGACGGGCAGGCGCCCTGGCACCGCGCCCTCTACGACGCCGGCTTCTTCGGCCTGTCCTGGCCCGAGGAGGTCGGCGGGCAGGGCCTGCCGACCGTGTACGACGCGATCCTCGACCAGGAGCTCGCGCTGGCGGGCGCGCCCCCGCGCCCCAGCCTCGGCTACCTGGTGCAGGGCATGCTGCGGCACGCCGCCGAGGACGTGCGCAAGCGCTTCCTGCCCGGCCTCGTCAGCGGGCGCGAGCGCTGGTGCCAGGGGTTCAGCGAGCCGGACGCGGGCTCGGACCTCGCGTCGTTGCGCACCCGCGCCGTCCGCGACGGCGACGAATACCGCATCACCGGGCACAAGGTCTGGACCAGCTACTCCGACGAGGCCGACTGGTGCCTCGTGCTGACCCGCACCGACCCGGACGCGCCCAAGCACCGCGGGCTGTCGGCGTTCGCCGTCCGGATGGACCAGCCGGGCATCGAGCAGCGGCCGCTCAAGATGATCAACGGGGTCACCCGCGAGTTCGGCGAGGTGATCTTCGACGGCGCGGTCGCGCGGGCGTCCGACATGATCGGCGCGCCGGGCGAGGGCTGGAAGCTGGCCATGACCGTGGTCAGCCACGAACGCGAGCCCGGCGAGCTCGGCTACGTCGCCCGCTACAGCAAGGCGGTCAACGAGCTCGTGGCCCGCCTGCGCACCGAGTCGGGCCGGTCAACCGAGGAGAACGTGCGCGACGTCACCTGGGCGGTGATCGAGGCCGAGATGCTGCGGCTGCACGTGTGCCGGCGCCTCTCGGACCGGCTGGACGGGATCTCGCACGGGCCCGAGGGCTCGGTGGACAAGCTGCTGATGACGCGTGTCGAACAGGCCGTCGGGCACGCCGCACTCGGCATGAGCAACCTCACCGGCGGCATCGAGGAGGACACGTGGCTGAGGATGTACCTCTACAGCCGGGCGCAGAGCATCATGGGCGGGACGTCGCAGATCCAGCGCAACCTGGTGGCGACGCGGATCCTCGGGCTTCCGGTCGCATGAGCGCGACCGCGGTCGACTACGGCCTGCCCCCGGAGATCCAGGTCGCCGCCGACGGGCCGATCCGGATCGTGACGCTCAACCGTCCCGACGCGCTGAACGCCACCAACCACGTCCTCCACGAGGCCCTCGCCGACCTGTTCCCGTGCCTGGACGCGGACGAGGAGGCCCGCGCGGTCGTGCTGACCGGCGCCGGGCGCGCGTTCTCGGCGGGCGGCGACTTCTCCTACCTGGACGAGCTGACCAAGGACGACGCGCTGCGGCGGCAGACCCTGGTGGCCGCGCGCCGCATCGTCACCGGGATGGTGCAGTGCAGGCTGCCGATCGTCGCGGCCGTCAACGGCCCCGCCGTCGGCCTGGGATGCAGCCTGGCGGCGCTCTCCGACATCGTGTACATCGCCGAGAGCGCGCACCTCGCCGACCCGCACGTCATGGTCGGGCTCGTGGCCGCCGACGGCGGCCCGGTGACCTGGCCGCTGCTGACGAGCCTGCAGCTCGCCAAGGAGTACGCGCTGACCGGCGAGCGGATCAGCGCCCGCCGCGCCGCCGAGATCGGCCTGGCCAACCACGTCTGCGCCGACGGCGAGGTGATGGACGCGGCGATGGCGTGCGCGCGCAGGCTCGCGGCGCTCCCCCGCCGCACGCTGGAGGACACCAAGCGGGTCCTCAACCTGCACCTGGAACGCGCCGTCCTCGCCACGCTCGACTTCGCGATCGCCGCCGAGGACCGGTCCTTCCTGTCGCCAGAGCTGCGCGCGACCCTCGACCGGCAGCTCTCCAAACGCAAGAAGTGACGCCGGACCGCCGGTGGCGCCGAGGCCGAACGGCCCGGCGCCACCGGCGGCGCGTTTTGCGGCGTGGCGCGTTTTGCGGCGTGGCGCGTTTTACAGGGGCGGTGCGGCAGGGAGGCGGCGCTCGCGGAGCAGCTCTTCTCCGAGCGCGCGTGTCAGTGTTCGCGCGTCGCCGAGGAGGCCGTCGAGGGTCAGGACGCGCCGGAAGTAGCGGTGGAAGTCGTGCTCGTCGGTGAAGCCGACGCCCGCGAGGACCTGCTGGCAGTGGCGGGCCACGGTGCGCGCGTTGCGTCCGGCGACGGCCTTGGCCATCCCCGCGAGCAGCGGTGAGACCTCGCTGTCCGCTCCGATCGCGGCGCCTGCGGCGGCCTCGGCGCTGTCGATGGCGACCAGGCATTCGGCCAGCCGGTGCCGGACGGCCTGGAACGCTGCGATGGGCTTGCCGAACTGGACGCGGGTCAGCGCGTGCTCCCGGGCCAGGCGCAGCATCGTCCGGCTCGCGCCGATCAGCTCGTGCGCCAGCGCGACCCTGCCCACCGCCAGCGCGGCGTCCCAGGCCGCCGGCGTGACGGGGGTTTCGCCGGTGGCGGAGACGTGCCGCCCGCCGACCGCGCACAGGCCCAGGCGCGGGTCGACGCCCCCGATGGGCCGCACCTCGACCTCGCCGGTGTCGACGACGACCGCGCTGAGGGCGCCGTCCGGACGCGTCGCGAGAACCACGGCGCGGTCTGCGGCGGCCATCCGCGCGCTGCCGAGGCCCTGCAATGCGAGGTCGCCGTCATGGAGGGAACCGGGCGGCGCGTAGGCCCCGAACTCCGGCAGGACGAACGCGGTGCCCGGCCCGGTCGGCAGTCCCAGCGCGGACGTCAGCACATCGTCCAGCGCACCGGAGGTCGCGTTCGCCTCGCCCTGGCGGGCGAACAGCAGCGGAACGACGGCGGCGCCCTCCTCGTCCAGGGCCTCGCGCCAGCCGACCTCCTCCAGCGCCGCCTCGACCTCCTTGCCGGACGTGTTGCGGAAGGCGCGCTCCAGGCTCTGCGCCAGCAGCTCGGCGGTGTCGGCGTCCATCATCGGCCGTCCCCCAGGTCGAGGAGGCGGCGCGCGATGATGTCGCGCTGGATCTCGGCGCTGCCGCCGTAGATCGTCGCCGCCCGCGAGTACAGGAACCCGGTGCGCCAGCGGTCCCCGTCGGCGTCGCCGCCGAGCGCGACCGCCGCCGGGACCGCGCCGGCGACCAGGTCGAACACCGCCTGCTCGGTGGTCGCGAGCAGCACCTTGTCGATCGAGGTCTCCGGCCCGAGCCGCTCCCCGCGCGCCATCCGGTGCTGCGTCGCGCGCGAACGCGCGTGGAACGCGAACGCCATCTGCACGACCTCGCCGAGCTCGGCGGGGTCCAGCGCGCCCTCCGGCGCGGACGCCAGCAGATGCCCGAGCCGCTGCCGCAGGTAGGCGCTGCGGTGCCACAGCGAGGTGCTGCGCTCATAGGGCAGCAGGTCCATCGCGATCGCCCAGCCGCCGTCGACCTCCCCGAGCCTCCGGTCATCCGGGACGCGCACGTCGTCGAAGAACACCTCGCAGAACTCGTCGCGGCCGTGCAGCGCGCGGATCGGCCGGACCGTGATCCCGGGCGAGTCCATGTCGACGAACAGCGCCGTGATGCCCCGGCTGCCCGACTCCGGCGGGCCCGTCCGGGTCAACAGGACGCAGCGGTGCGCGTACTGGGCCAGGCTCGTCCACACCTTCTGGCCCGAGACGCGCCAGGCGTCGCCGTCGCGGCGGGCCCGGCACGCCAGCGAACCCAGGTTGCTGCCAGTGCTCGGCTCGGAGAACCCCTGGCACCAGGTCTCGTCCCCGCGCAGCAGCCGCGGCACCATCTCCGCCGCCAGCTCCGGGCGCGCGAACCCGATCATCGTCGGCGCCAGCACCTCGGTCATCGAGTAGATGCCCGGCTCGATCATGTCCCGGGCCGCGAGGGCCTCGCCGAGGTAGGCGCGCATCAGCGTCGACCCGCCGAGCCCGCCGACCCGCTCGGGCCAGCCCCACCGCATCCAGCCCGCGTCGAACGTCATCCGCTTGACCTTGGACAGATGCGCCATCTCCGCGTCGAACGACACCTCCGGCCCGAAACCGGCGGCCAGCTCCGGCTCGTGCTCGTCCAGCCACGCGTCCAGACCGGTGCGGAACTCCTGAAGATCCATCGATCGCGCGGTCAGCTCGCCGACGTCCGCCTGGGCGCGGGACGCCGCGGATCATGCGCGCGCCCCGAATCGCGCGCCCCGCTGCGCCGCAAGAACGTCATCGCCCTGGTCTGCAGCCGCCACCCCTGCGGGGTGCGGGTATAGGTGTCGGTGTAGTAGCCGATGCGCATCGAGTGGTCGGTCTGCGCGACGAAACACAGCGGCTGCTCGCCCCGGGCCGCGTCCTCCCCGTCGAAGGTGATGGCCGGGGTGCTCACCGAGAACACGCCCTTGGGCGCGGCCGCGACCAGCTCGGGAAAGTCGGCGACACCGTACCTCTCCCCGAAGGCGCTGTAGGAGCCGTCCGGCGCGAACACCGCCACGACCGCCTCCACGTCGTCCTTCGTCATGCCGACCGCGTAGCGCGCGAGCATCTGCTCGATCTCGATGATGTCGGCGATGCGCGAACCGTCCACGCTTCGACCTCCTAGCCGGGATTCAGGGAGCGGGATTCGGGTGAGGGGCGTCCGGGACGCGGGGCGCCGCAGACGGGATCGTAACTCGACTTCGACGTCAAAACCAGTCTCGCCCCTCCAGGGCGCGGCCGGAGGCGCGCGCCCGCCGGCCGGTTGACGCCGCGCCAGCAGCGGAAGCATCATACTCGGATATTGAGAATTCAATTCTCGCTTGTGGAGGCCGTCCGATGCCATCGATCGACATGGAGGGCGTCCGGACGCTCGGGCGCGAGCTGAGCAACTGGGGACGCTGGGGGGACGACGACCAGCGCGGGACCCTCAACCTGATCACCCCCGACCGCGTGAGCGCGGCGGCCGCGACCGTGCGGCGGGGCGTCACCTTCGGGCTCGCCGTCCCCGCCGACGGGACCGGACCCTACTCCGCCCCCGGCAGCGGCCGCTTCAACCCGATCCACACGATGACCCGGTACCGCGGCGACGACCCCCGCGGCGAGCTCTCGGACTTCCGCTCGTCCGAGGACATGGTCATCCTCGGGACGCACTCGTCGACGCACGTCGACGCGCTCAGCCACCTCTGGTACGACGACCTCCTCTACAACGGCTACCACCACGACACCGCGGTCACCGCGTGGGGAGCCGAGCGCTGCTCGATCCAGAACCTCTCCGCCGGCGTGGTGTCGCGGGGCGTGCTGCTCGACATCCCGCGCCGGCTCGGCGTCGACCACCTCGAGCCCGGGACGGAGATCGGGCCCGCCGGCCTCGACGCCGCGTTCGACGCGGCCGGGCTGCGCCCCCGCCCGGGGGACGTGCTCCTGCTGCGCACCGGCACCTATCCCCGGCACCGCCGCGGCGCCGACGTCGGCCTGGCCCGCTCCCCCGGCCTCACCTGGGAGTGCGCCCGCTGGATCCGCGACCACGAGATCGCGGCCGTCTGTGCCGACAACTTCGCCGTCGAGGTGCTCGGCGCGAACGCCGGCGGCCCGATGATCCCCTTCCACATGCTCGCGATCCGCGACATGGGCCTGCTGCTGGGCGAGCTCTTCGACTTCGAGGCCCTCGCCGAGGACTGCGCGGCCGACGGCGTCCACGAGTGCATGTTCGTCGCGTCGCCGCTGAACATCCCGGGCGGGGTCGGCTCCCCGCTCAACCCCGTCGCGATCAAATGACCCCGCGCCCGCCGCCGCGGGCCCACCACGAGCGAGAATGAGCTTCTCATTTTTGGAGATCCTTGCTACCATCGCCGCGACGACCGACCGGAGAGGCAGACCACATGGCGCACTTCCCCAAGCCCGCCGAGGGCAGCTGGACCGAGCACCACAAGATCGACAAAAGCCCGCTCTCCTACGCGGACTCGATCACGCCCGAGCACTACGAGCTGGAGCGCGACGCCATCTTCCGGCGCACGTGGCTGAACGTCGGCCGGGTCGAGCAGCTGCCGCGGAAGGGCAGCTACTTCACCAAGGAACTGGACGCCGCCCGCACCTCGATCGTCGTCGTCCGCGGCATGGACGGCGAGGTCCGCGCCTTCCACAACGTCTGCCGGCACCGCGGCAACAAGCTCGTGTGGAACGACTACCCGCGCGAGGAGACCAGCGGCATCTGCCGCCAGTTCACCTGCAAGTACCACGCCTGGCGCTACGACCTCGAAGGCAAGCTGACCTTCGTCCAGCAGGAGGGCGAGTTCTTCGACCTCGACAAGTCGGATTACGGGCTGGTCGGCGTCCAGGCGGAGGTCTGGGAGGGGTTCATCTTCGTGAACCTCGACAGCGAGAACAGGACCCCGCTGCGCGAATACCTGGGCAAGTACGGAAAGGGCATCGAGGGATACCCCTTCGACAAGCTGACCCAGGTCCACAAGTACCGGGCCGAGATCGGCAGCAACTGGAAGCTGTTCATCGACGCGTTCGCCGAGTTCTACCACGCGCCGATCCTGCACGCGGGCCAGTACATGCCCGAAGAGGCCCAGAAGATCAAGAAGTACGGCTACGAGGCCATCGCGTACGACATCGACGGCCCGCACGGAATGGTGTCGTCCTGGGGCGGGATCGCTCCCCCGCACGACCAGAAGATGGTGAAGCCGATCGAGCGGGCGCTGCGCAGCGGCCTTTTCGGCCCGTGGGACGCCCCCGACATCGGCCTGGACGAATGGCCGCCGGCCGTGAACCCGGCCCGGCACCCCCACTGGGGCATGGACTCGTTCGTCTTCTTCCCGAATTTCATGCTGCTCATCTGGCGGCCGAACTGGGTCCTCACCTACCACTACTGGCCGACCTCCTACAACACGCACATCTTCGAGGGCACGGCCTATTTCGTCCCGCCGAAGAACGCGTTCCAGCGCCTGCAGCAGGAACTCGCCGTCGTCTCGTTCAAGGAGTACGGCCTGCAGGACGGCAACACCCTCGAGGCCACCCAGACGATGCTCGAGTCCAGGACCGTGACCGAGTTCCCGCTCAACGACCAGGAAGTGCTGCTGCGGCACCTGCACAACACCGCGAACCGGTACGTGCGCGACCACCAGCGAGAGCAGTCCCCCGCGCCGGCCGCCTCGGCGACGTCCTGACCTGAGGAGACACCCACGATGGCCAGCACCTTTCCCCCCGACTTCGCCGAACTGGAGCCGTTCGCGGGCTGGGCGCTCCCGACCGAACGCGAGCGCTACGCCAAGCGGATCGCCAGCACCATGGACGAACTGCAGGCCTTCTACGACGCCGCGTTCCCCCGCCTGGAGAGCGCCACCCCCTACCTCGAGCAGGTCGAGCTCGACGGCATCTCCGACCAGGACAAGCACCTGCTCTGGCTGTTCTGCGCGCTGGTGACCGTCGCGTTCCCCGTCGAGGCGTGGAGCCAGCCGAGGGTCCCCGACAGCGGCGCGTCGAGCATCGACGCCGTCGTCGAACCCGCCGTCTGACCGGCCCCGCCCGTCCCGTCACCGCACCCGACGACGTCGAAGGAGCGCGCATGCCGCGTGAGAGAAAGCCGCAGCCGCCGATCCACCTGCGGGCCGCCCGGCTGCTCGACATCGACAAGGGCGAGCTCATCGCACCGGGCTCGCTGCTCATCGTGGACGAGCGCATCGCCGAGGTGGCACCGGTCTCCGTGCCCGGCGACGCCGTCCTGATCGACCTCGGTGACGTGACGCTGTTGCCGGGCCTCATGGACATGGAGGTGAACCTCCTGCTCGGCGGGCCCGACCACCGCAGCCCGCTGAACCCCGTGCAGGACGACCCCGCCGTCCGCACGCTGCGGGCCGTCACCAACGCCCGCCGGACCCTGCGGGCCGGGTTCACCACGGTGCGCAACCTCGGCCTGTTCGTGCAGACCGGCGGGCTCCTCCTCGACGTGGCCATGAAGAAGGCCGTCGACCTCGGCTGGATCGACGGCCCGCGGGTGGTGCCCGCCGGCCACGCCATCACCCCGACGGGCGGCCATCTCGACCCGACGATGTTCCAGGCGTTCGCCCCGCACATCATGCCGCTCACCGTGGAGGAGGGGATCGCCAACGGCGTCGCCGAGGTCCGCAAAGCGGTCCGCTACCAGATCAAGCATGGGGCGCGAGTCATCAAGGTCTGCGCGTCCAACGGGGTCATGTCGCACACCGGTCCCGCCGGCGCGCAGCAGTACTCGAACGAGGAGCTGCGGGCGATCACCGACGAGGCGCACCGCGCCGGGCTGAAGGTCGCCGCGCACTGCATGGGCGACGAGGCCATCCGCAACGCGATCGAGGCGGGCATCGACTGCATCGAGCACGGGTCGCTGGCGAGCGACGAGACGCTCGACCTGATGATCGAGCGCGGCACGTTCCTGGTGGCGACCACCTACCTCGCCGACGGGATGGACACCTCCAGGGCCGCTCCGGAACTGCAGGCCAAGGCCGCCGAGGTGTTCCCGCGGTCCAGGGCGACGATCGGCAAGGCCATCGCCAAGGGCGTCAAGGTCGCGTGCGGCACCGACGCCCCCGCCATCCCGCACGGGAAGAACGCCAAGGAACTGCTGGCTCTGGTCGAGCGCGGCATGACGCCCCTCCAGGCGATCCGCGCCGCGACCACAGTCGCCGCCGACCTCATCGACGCCACCGACCGCGGCCGGCTGGACAGCGGCCTCCTCGCCGACGTCATCGCCGTCCCCGGCGACCCCCTCGCCGACATCGGCGTGATCGAGGACGTCCGGTTCGTCATGAAGGGCGGGAAGGTGTTCCGCAACGACGCCGAGGCCGGATGACGGGCCGCCTCCGCCCGGCACCGGCGACCGGACGAGGGAGGGACCGGTGAGCGCGGCGCCGGACGGCAGGGTCGCGGTCGTGACCGGCGGAGCGTCGGGCATCGGCCTCGCCGTCGCGGAACGGCTGGCCCGCGACGGCGCCCAGGTCGCGGTGCTCGACCTCGACGCCGCCGCGAGGGCGGCGTCCGACAAGATCGAGGCGGACGGCGGCGCGGCGATGCCGGTCGCCGTCGACGTGGGCGACCGCGCGAGCATCGACCGGGCCATGGGAGACGTCCGCTCCCGTTTCGGGCCGATCGCGATCCTGGTGAACTCCGCGGGCAAGGAGGGCTTCCGCCGGTTCCTCAACATCACCGCCGGCGAATGGGACCGCATCCTCG
Source organism: Actinomadura montaniterrae (assembly GCF_008923365.1). Taxonomy (GTDB): domain Bacteria; phylum Actinomycetota; class Actinomycetes; order Streptosporangiales; family Streptosporangiaceae; genus Spirillospora; species Spirillospora montaniterrae. Next base: position 11,586 of record NZ_WBMR01000026.1, on the reverse strand, counting down.
CCGTCAATCTCACGGGCACGTTCCACTGCTGCCGGGCCGCCGTACCGGACATGGTCGAGGCCGGCTGGGGCCGGATCATGAACATCTCCTCCTCGAGCGCCCAGGGCGGGCAGCCGTTCATGACCCACTACGTCGCGTCCAAGGCCGCGGTCATCGGGTTCACCAAGGCGCTGGCGCTGGAACTCGGCCCGGAGGGGATCACGGTGAACACGATCCCGCCGGGCTTCATCGACACGCCGATGACCCGCCGCAACGAGCAGCGCGGTTTCCTCGGCCCGGGGGTCGACCACCACGCGTCCCTGACACCGGTGCGGCGCGCGGCGCGCCCCGAGGACATCGCCGCCGCGTGCGCGTTCCTGGTCAGGGACGAGGCCGGCTTCATCACCGGCCAGACGATCGGCGTCAACGGCGGACGCAACACCTGAACGGGCGCCCCGTCACGGGCGGCGCGATTCCGGGCCGCCCGCGGCGATGACGGCGAAGCGCACGCCCGTGGGGTCGGTGAGCATGGAGAACCGGCCCAGTTCGGTGTCCGCGGGCGCCGACCGGATCCCGGCGCCGAGTTCCACGGCCCGGCCGGTGGCGGCGTCGCAGTCGGCCACTTCGAAATACGGCGACCACTGCGAAGGAGAAGCGGCGGGGCCGGCGCCGTCCTCCCCGGTGGGCCCGTCGACGATCCCGGTGGCCACCAGCTCACCGCCGACCGTCCAGCGCGTGGCGAAACGCCCGGTGCCCGCCCTGACTGTCGACCAGCCGAACACCTCGCCGTAGAAGCGTTCGGCCTCGGAGACGTCCGGGCAGGCCAGCTCGACGAAACGAGCGGCCGATCGTTCGCCGATCGGCGGTCTCCCACCCGCGACGATCGGTTGCCAGACCCCGAACTCCGCGCCGTGCGGATCGGCGAAAAGCGCTATGCGCGCCAGGTGGGCGACGGGCGTGGGATACACCTGGACCAGGCCGCCCGCCGCCTCGACCGTCCGGACGCATGCGTCCACGTCGTCGACCCTGAAAGTGCAGGTCCAGGACGGCGACCCGGTGTCGTCGACCAGGGCCTGGACCCCGGCGACGCCCTGGTCCGACGCGGGTTCCGTGAAGATCTCGTAGTCGCCGAACTCGTCGAGCGTCAGCGTGTAGGAGCCCCAGCCGAACAGCCCGCGATAGAACGCCTGCGAAGCCCGTACGTCCGGGCTCCCCAGATCGACCCACGACTGCGTGCCGTGGACGTCCTGGTTCATGACCGTCCCCACCAGGTCAGAGCGCGCATACCAGCCACGCTAGGCGCGCCGGCGTCATGTGATCGGACAGCCTCGCATTCGGTTCCACAAAGAACGCCCCGGCTCACCGGCCCGTCCGGCGGGAGGGGCTTCACTGGTCGGGGCGTCCCTCCACGCAGATCAGGGTCTGCTGGCCGGCCGCCACGAGCTTGCGCCGGTCGCCGCGGACCGCGAACACCTCCAGCCGGCACACCGTCAGCGTGCGGCCGGGCCGGAGGACCGTCCCCTCGGCCTCGATGCGGTCGCCTTCGGCGGGCGCCAGCAGGTTGATCTTGTACTCGACGGTCAGCACGGAGGTGCCCTCGGGGAACAGCGTGAAGGCGGCGTAGCCCCCGGCCGTGTCGGCGATGGCGCTGGTGGCCCCGGCGTGGAAGTACCCGTTCTGCTGGGTCACCTCCGGCCGGGCGGCCAGGGCGATGTGCACGCTTCCGGGCGCTATGCGGATCAGGCGGGCACCGAGATGCCGCATCAGTCCCTGGCGGTCGAAGCTGGCCTGGATGCGCTCTCGGACCTCGGGGGCGGCCTGTTCCCGGCCTGTCTGCTCTGTCAACGGTCTCCTCGGCGGACGTCGCGAGCCGGCGGCGCGGCTCGTTGATCGGCTTCGGACATGGACGCTACAGCCCGGATCGCCCCGGGTCGCGCGTGTTCGTGCCGCCCTCCATGGCGTTCAGCGCGAAACGCAGCGAAGTCGTGAAGACGGCCTCGACCTTGTCGTCGGGGATGCCGTGCCAGCCGTGGTCGGCGGACGGGACGAGGCTCAGGTCGGCCGACGCGCCCGCCTCGCGCAGCCGGGCCGCGAGCGCCTGGGAGTGTGCGCAGGGAACGAGGCCGTCGCCCTCGCCGTGGACGAGGAGGAAGGGCGGCGCGTCGCGGTGGACGTGCGCGACCGGCGACGCGTCGCGCGCCTTCGCCGGATCGGCCGCGGGACCGGCGCCGAGCAGGAGCGACTCCGGCGGACCGGGCGACAGGGCCAGGTCGCTCGGCCCGTACCAGATGACGGCGCCGGCGAGACGGGGCGCGGCCGAGGTGAGGGCCAGCAGGGACGCCAGGTGGCCGCGGGACTCCTGGAGCAGGCCCCGGACCCCGGCTCGGCACGGCAGCGGCTGATCCGCCGCACCCCCGAAGGGGAACGCGTGCACCGGCGGGCCCTCCTCGTCCTCGAACGGCTCGAGCGGACGCTCGCCGAACGGATCGGCGCGGACGCGGTCGAGGCGCTGCGCTCGGCCCTCGAAGCCCCCTGGGGCGCGCCTCCGCGGGACGGTGCCTGACGGCGGATTGTCGGCGGCGGCTGAGACAGTGGCCGGATGGCGACTTGGAGGCAGTTCGAGGAAGAGGCGGCGGAGCTGGCCGCCACGGTTCGGGAGCGGTTCGAGGCGGCGAAGACCCACGTCCTCGCGACCGTCCGCAAGGACGGCTCGCCGCGGGTGAGCGGCTCGGAGGTCGACTTCCTGGGCCCGGACCTGTCGTTCGGCTCGATGCTCGGCGCGGTCAAGGCCCGCGACCTGCGGCGGGACGGGCGGTGCGCGATCCACGCGCACCCCGCCGATCCGGAGAACGGCGGCGACGCCAAGGTCGCCGGCATCGCGGTCGAGATCACCGACCCGGAGGAGAAGAAGGCCCTCGCCACCGGGGAGGAGCCGCCCGGCGACTTCCACTCGTTCCGGCTGGACCTGCGCGAGGCCGTGCTGACCTCGGTCGAGAACGACCAACTGGTCATCCAGGTCTGGCGCCCCGGCGCCGGCGTCCGCACCACCCGCCGCACCTGACCGAGCACCGCACCCCCCGCCCCGCCCGACCGACCGTTCGTTCGGTCGGGCGCACCTGACCGGGCGCCCGCATGGTTCATCACGCCTGACCGAGCGTCCGCGTGGTTCGCCGCGGCCGAGCGAGCGCTCGTACGGTTTGTTGCGCCTGACTGAGCGTGGTGGTCCGCGCGTTTCGGAGGGGGCGTGGGCGCTTACGCGGGTCGGGGGGCGAGGGCGGTGATCATGGCTGCATGTTCCAGTCGCCCGGCAGGGTTTCGCGCACGGCGCGGAGGGCTTCGGGGGTGCGTGTCCGGACCCAGAGCCATGCTCGGGCGTGGTCGCAGATCAGCGCGTCGCGGCCGTAGAACCAGCGGACCGGCGGGCCGTCGGGGGCGGCCCACATCGGGTAGTCCGGGAGGGCGAGGCGGGAGTAGCGGCGCTCGAGGACGCCGAGGTCGGCGTCCTCGGCCTCCCGGTTGTCGTGGTCGTCGCCGTCCGAGCCGAACAGGGCCTCGTACAGCACCATCTCGACGCAGGCGACGGAGAGGCGTCCGAGGAACGGGCGCCATGGTTCGGGCGCGGAGTACGTGCCGTCGAGCCGGAAGACCACGGGCGGGTCCGGCAGGCGGAGGTCCTCGACCGGGATGCCCCAGTCGGCGACGCCCTGGTTCTCTTGGCGCCACACGAGGGCGCGGCCGGTGTCGTCGTAGTGAAGCTGGTCGGGGCGGAGCAGGCAGTCCTGGTTGCTGGTGAGGTCCGCGCGTCGGCCGAGCAGCGCGAGGACCTCTTTCAACGCGTCCGGGAGCCGGACTCCGAGCCGTTGCTCGGCGGCGGCCAGGTCGTCCTGACGCCAGCCGTCGTGGTCGGTGACGGGGGTCGACCACGCCGCGGCGAATCCGCGAAGGAAACGCCATGCCCGTGCGCGATCGCGGCAGGCGGCGGCGACCTCGCCCGCGAGGTCGAAAGGGTCTGGCACGGTCCCGACCCTAGAGCCTGCGCCGCCCTCCGCCGCGGGCATGGCGGAAGAGCGACTTGGCATCACCCTTACCAGTGGCGACGCTCTGCTTTTGGCGGCTCTACGTACCGTGACGATATGGCCAGTGCCGTCACACACCAGCAGGTCATCGACGTCGCGACCCGGCTGTTCGGCGAACTGGGGTACGACGGGGTCTCCCTGCACCTGATCGCGGACGCCCTGGGCACGAGCCCGTCGGTGATCACGGAGGTCGCGGGCGACAAGCGCGCCGTCTACCTGGAGGTGACGCGCCAGGCGTTCGAGAGCGAGCACCGCATGCTGGAGTCCGTCGTGTCGGACGCGGAGCCCGGGCGGCGGGCCCTGCACCAGATCGTCGACGCCTACCTGGACTTCCACGTGTCGCATCCCCAGGTCCGGGCGCTGTGGGCGCATCGCTGGGTGGCGGACGCCGCCGACATCTCCGAACTCGAGGACCGGTACGCGCGGCCCCTGCTGAACCTGGCGGCCCGCAAGATCCGGGACGTCGTGCCGCCGGACGTCAACGCCTACTACCTGCTCGGAACCATGGTCTGGTGCGTGCACGGCTATCTGGGTTCCGGGGTGCTCCAGCAGTCCAAGGGGATGCGGAGTCCCGACGATCCCGAGGTCGTCGCCTCCTTTCGCGAACACCTGCACGTGCTGATGGATCGGCTGCTGATTCCGGAGGATCTCGTCCCCTGGCAGGATTCCGGCTGACTCCCGCCAGCGGCGCGAGCGCGACCGGCGCAGCGTCGTCGAGCAGTTGGCGTCGTCGAGCAGTTCGGCGTCGTCCAGCGGTTCGGCGTCGTCGTCGGATGGGTCCGGGAGCGCGGTTGCGGCGGTGCCGGGTTCATAGGGCCGCCAGGTCGATGGCGTCGGCTATGGCCTGATATCCGGCGTCATCCGGATGAAGGCCGTCCATGAAGACGTATCCGGGCCGCGGCATCCGCTGGTCGGACGGGTCGGACATCGCGCGGTCGGCATCGATGACGGCGTCGTACTCATGGCTCGTGCGGATCCATTGGTTCAGCTCTTCACGAAGCTTCTCCACCTCCGGTGTCCAGAACGGGAACAGGGCGCCCTTCATCGGTGGAAGGGTCATGCCGATGGCCTTGACGCCATGGGCGTGGGCGGCGCGGATCAGGGCGCGATGGCCATCGATCAGCCGGCGGGCGCTCACCTGCGGATTGGGGCGGATACAGGGGTCGTCCACCTGCGGTGCGCCGATGTCGTTGGCGCCCAGATGGACGATCACGGAGCGCACGCCGGGCCGGGCGAGGACGTCCCGGGCGAACCGGGCGGTGCCCTTCTCCCCGCCACAGGGCGAGCCGTTCAGCAGCTTGTTCGACCCGATGCCCGCATTGACGACTCCGAGGGGGCGCCGGGCGGCGACGAGCCGCTCCTGGAGGTCGTCGGGGAACCGGGCGTCCGCCTCCTTCGTGGCCCCGACCCCGTCGACCAGGGAATCTCCGAAGACCACCACCGAGCCGCGCGCCGGTCCGCCCGCCACCTCGACGCCGGTGAGGTAGTACCAGGAGGAGGTCGACTCCTTGAAGGCGTCAGCGCCGACGTCGGTGAGGTGGTCGCCGAGCGCCCGGAACGCGTCGGTCCCGGCGAAGCGGTGGAAGGTGGCCGGGCCGGTCGGAGCGATGAAGCGCAGGGTGATCGCTAAGCGTTCCAGCGGGGACGCGGGCAGCGCGACGGGATCGCTCACGAGGTCCCTCCCGGGCGGGATCACCGCCGTGGGCGAACGGGCGAAGGTGACCCGGGCGATCGTCCCGGGCCACACCAGGGCGCCGCCGGCGGATCTGCCGGCGGTCGCGCCCGCGATCCGCAGCGGGCTCGTCCCGAAGGCGTTCGACAGCCGGACGCGGATCCGGGTGCCGCCGAGCCCGACCCGGACGACCTGCCGGACGGTCTGGCCGGCGAACCCCTTCACCGACCAGTTGGGCCCGGAGTCCTCGTTGCCCGCGACCGGGGCCTGCACGGCGGCGCCCCAGGCGCTCGTCCAGCGTGCGCCCGGTGCGACGGCGTCGTTCGACCGCGCGGAGGCAGAGCGGCGGGCCGCCGGGGCATGCGCGGTCGCGGCGGCCGTCAGCGCGACGATGACCGCCACGCCGACCGAGATCTTGATGAGGCGGGCCCGGGAGAGGGGAAGGTCCATGCCGTCGATCCCACCGCTCTCGGACCCCCGCCCGCATGACGGCGAGCCACACTCTTTCAGGTATGGCCGGCCATACCGCCCGCCTCCTCACGGCCGCCGGGCCGCGCCCGACCCGCCAGCGGGCCGACCGTCGGCTCAGGTCCGCGCGTCGCTGGTGCTGAGGGAGAGCAGGACCATGGCGTCGTGGTCTGGGGTTCCCGGTTCGGCCTGGTAGACCGACATGCGCTGGCGGTCGGCGCCCAGATGGAGGACCTCGAAGTCGAGGGTGAAGGTGCCGACCCGCGGATGGTGGAAGGTCTTGCGGTCGCCGCGCCGGGCGTGGACGTCATGCCGCTTCCACAGCTCCGCGAACTCGGGGGCCGCGCCGTCGAGCTCGTCGATCAGCGCGGCCAGGGCCGGGTCATGGGGATCGGTGGCGGTCAGGCTCCGCAGCTGGGCGGCGCTCGTCCGGGCCGCCTTGTCCCAGTCGTCCAGCACGCTGCGGGCGGCGGGATGCAGGAAGACGTAGCGGATCGTGTTGCGGCGTTCCGGCGGCCATTCGTCCATTCCGGCGAACAGCGCGAGCCCTTCGGGATTGGCCGCGAGGATGTCGCTCGTCCAGCTCAGGACGTAGGCGGGGCACGGGCGGAGCTGCTCCAGCATGCGCAGCACCCCGGCGCGGACGACCGGACGTTCCGGAACCGGGGACCGTCCGGCCGGGACGCGTCCCGCGGCATGGTCGGCGAGCGCGAACAGGTGGGCCTGCTCCTCGGCGTCCAGCCGCAGGGCGCGTGCCAGCGACTCAAGGACCGCCGGGCTGGGGTTGCTCTCTTTGCCCTGCTCCAGGCGGATGTAGTAGTCGATGCTCACCCCGGCCAGCGCGGCGAGTTCCTCGCGCCGCAGGCCGGGGGTCCGGCGCAGGCCCGGGCCGGCGGGCAGGCCCACGTCCGTGGGGCGCAGCCGGGCGCGGCGGGCGCGCAGGTACTCCCCTAGCGCGCTGCTGGAAGGCACGGCTCCAGTGTGCCAGCCGCCCGTTACGCGTGGGTGGCCGTGTCGCTGCCAGGAACACCACCGCCTTCAACGGAGGGGCGCCCGGGAGCATCGTGGATCCGTCTTCGACGTTTCGATCGTCCCGAGGAGCCGCCCATGACCGGCACTAAGATCGCCTCGCCCGTCGGCGAGGCCGGGCCGCGGCCCGTGTTCGGCGCCCGGTTCGTCACCGCGGTGTCGTTCGGCTCGGTGCTGAACCCGGTCAACTCGTCCATCATCGCGGTGGCGCTGGTGGCGATCGGGCAGGCGTTCGGCGCCGGCGCCGACCGGACCACCTGGCTCGTCTCGGCGCTGTACCTCGCCACCGCCGTCGGGCAGCCCACGATGGGGCGCCTCGCCGACCGGCTCGGCCCCCGCCGCGTCTACCTCGCCGGAACGGCCCTGGTCGGGGCGGGCGGGCTGGTCGGCTGCCTGGGCTGGTCGCTGCCCGCGCTGGTCGCCGCCCGCGTGGTCATCGGGCTGGGGACCTCGGCGGCCTACCCGGCCGCGATGGCGATGGTGCGCCGCCGGGCGCGGCGGCTGCACGGCGGCACCCCGGACGGCGTGCTCAGCGCCCTGGCCATCGCCGGGCAGGTCACGATGGCGGTGGGCCCGCCGCTCGGCGGGCTGCTGATCGCCGCGGGCGGCTGGCGGATGACGTTCCTCATCAACATCCCGCTCGCGGCCGCCGGCATGGCCGCCGCGCTGGTCTGGCTCCCCAAGGACGACCCGCGCGCCCCCGGCGCCTCACTGTGGCGCGCCCTAGACCCGGCCGGTGTGCTTCTGTTCACCGGGGCGCTCACCGCGCTCCTGGTGTTCCTTATGGACCTGGCCGATCCCCGATGGTGGCTGCTCTGCGCGTCCCTCGCCCTGCTGGCCGCGCTCACCGCGTGGGAACTGCGCGCCGAAGCACCCTTCATCGACCTGCGGATGCTGGCGCACAACCGTGCCCTCACCACCACCTACCTCCGCTACGGCGCGACGATGCTCGTGACGTACTGCTTCGTCTACGGGTGGACGCTCTGGCTGGAGCAGGCCACCGGCCGCTCGGCGTCGGCCGCCGGGCTGCTGATGCTGCCGTCGTTCATCGTTGCTACCGCCGTCTCCGCGTTCGCCGCCCGGCGCCGCGTCTGGCCGTCGCTGGTCGCCGGGGCGGCGGCGCTGGCCCTCGGCTGCGGCGGCCTGCTCCTCCTCGGCCGCCATACGCCGCTGTGGGCGCTGCTGCTCGTCAGCGTGACGTTCGGCGTGCAGAACGGCCTCAACATCGTCACCAACCAGGCCGCGATGTACGCCCAGGCCCCCGCGGAGCAGACCGGCGCGGCGGCTGGACTGCTCCGCACGTTCATGTACCTGGGCGCGATCGCGTCGGCCAGCATGATCGGCCTCGCCTACGGCCCTCGCGCCACCGACGCCGGCCTCCACCGCCTCGCCGCCGTCCTCACCGTCGTCGCGCTGACGCTCCTGGCCGTCACCGCCATCGACCGAACCCTCGCCAAGACCTCCGAGTGAACTGCCCACGCGCGCGCGGCGCGGCCGCGTGTCAGGTCGAGGCGGCCTCGGCACGTCGCGCTTGGGCGTCCGGGGACTCGGGGACGCGCCGCCCGCGCCCGCCGTAGGCCGCGGCGAGCGCGAGAGCGCCGATGACCACCTCGGCCCACCCGCCCGTGACGGGGAAGTAGATCACGCACAGCGGGACGCCGGTCGCCATCAGGAACCAGCCCACCTGGACGGGCATGCGGCCCGTCGCCCGCACCAGCGCCCGCGTCAGGGTGCCGAGGATCAGGAACGAGGCACCGGACACGAGGAACCAGACGCTGGCCTCGCGCTTCCAGTAGCCGGGCGCGTCGGGGTCGACGACCGTCGCGGCGAACCCGTCACGCGCGATGGCGTCCCACGCGTTCGGCTGGACGAACGCCCACACGAAGTGCAGTACCGCCGTCACGATGATCAGCCTGGGAACCCATCGGGTCAGTCCGTTCATGCTTCCCCTTCTCCGTTCGTGCGGGCGCGGGCCGCGGTGTAGGCGGCGTCGGCCGCCGGCAACAGGGCGTGCCACAGCGGCCGCCAGATCCGTCCGGGCAGGTAGCGGCTGCGCTCCTCGAAGGCGACGCGGCCGCGCGGATGGCCCTTCCAGCCCGCTGAACCGGCGTCGTAGGCCGTGCAGTACTCGATCGTGCAGACGTGCTTGACGTTCTTGTAGCCGTAGTGCGCCGGTGCCACCAGCCGCAGCGGCGCGCCGTGATCGGTGTCGAGCGACGCATCGTCCAGCGCGTCGGCGAGCAGGACGCCTGGGGCGAGCGCGTCGTCCAGGCGCAGCGTGGCGGTGTAGCCGTCGAGGCCGGTGAAGCGGACCCAGCGCGCCGACGTCCGCGGCCGTACGCGTTCGGCCAGGTGCGCGTGGACGTCGACGAACGGGATCCCGCTCCAGGTCAGGCCGAGCGCGCTCCAGGTGGTCACGCAGTGCAGGTCGGCCAAGCGATCGGTCCGGCCCGGCAGTGCGGCGAGCGCGTCGACGGGGATCTGCTCCGGGTTCCTGACGGCTCCCGTGACCGTCACGACGGCCACCGGGGACGGCCGTGGCACCACCGGCCCGAACCGCGGCAGGCCGAACGGGCGATGGGCGGCCGGGACCTGACCCGGCGGCAGATGCGGTACGGCCCTCACGCGTCCCCCTTTCTAGAGATAACTCTCTAATACTGGCGAGCATAGCGGGCCGGTACCCTCGACTCCCATGGGGCGCCCGCCACGGCACGACCGCGACCGGCTGCTCGACGCGGCCGTCGACCTGGCCTGCGAGGACGGGCCCGCGGCCGTCACCGTCGCGGCCGTGGCGCGCGCCGCCGGCGCGCCGAGCGGCTCGGTCTACCACCGGTTCCCCAGCGCCGCCGCCCTGCTCGCCGCCCTCTGGCTGCGCACCCTCGAACGCTTCCAGGACGGTTTCGTCGCCGCCGCCTCCGGCGAACCGGCCGAGGAGGCCGTCGCGGCCGCCGCCCGCCATGTGGTCGCCTGGAGCAGGTCCCACCCGCGCGAGGCCCAAGTCCTGTTCTACGGACCGCGCGCCTTCGGACGCTCCAGCTGGCCCGCCGCCGAGGCCGACCGTTTCGACGCCGGCAACCGCCGCGTCCGCACCGCCCTGACCGGGCTCGCCGCACGGCTCGGCCGCCCGGACGAGGTGGACCGGATCGTCCTCGCCACGGTCGACGTCCCCTACGGCCTCGTCGGACGGCATCTGCGCGCGGGCACGCCGATCCCCGCGTCCGCCGAAGACCTCGTGGCCGACGCCGCCACAGCCCTGCTCCAGTCGCAGCGAAAAGGCGACCCGCACACGGCACCGCACACTTGACCGCGGGCTGCCTGATCGAAATCCGGGCACCTCGGGAAGCGATCACCCAACTCCTCGATTCCGTTTCATGGAGTCCCTTTTAATTTCGCAGGCTTCGCCTCCGCCCTTGCCCGAACGCTGGGCATCACGGGCAGTTCGGTGGGGTTTGGGGGCGAATCACGGAGGGCACGTCGAAATCGTCAGCGCCGAACGCCGTGCCGTGACGCCACAGGAAGAATGCCGAGCGAGGAGGAGGAGCCGATGACCGCCCTCGACCGGCAACTCGTCACCGCCCTGAGGGACGCGCACGCGCTCGAGCAACACGTGCAGGCGGTGCTGAGCGAGGCCCTGACCTCGGTCGCGGACGAGCCGGAGCTGTGCCGCCCCCTCGGCCACTTCGCCGAGCGGGCCCACGCCCACAACAGGGCCATCGAGGCCAGATTGCGCGCCCACGACGCGTCACCGTCCCTCGTGAAGGACGCCGGGATGCTGTTCGCCTCGGTCGCCGAAGCGGCATTCGGCCCGGGACACCGCGCGGGAGCCGCGAAATACCTCCGCGATGCCTACGCCGCCGTGCATTTGCAGATCGCCGCCGGCGAACTGCTGTGGCGCCTCGCCGAACGGAACGGCGATCCGGAGACCGCGCGAGTCGCCGCCGGAATGTGCAGCGACGGCCACGAGATAGCCGATCAGCTATCGGGCACCTGGGATCTGGCCTTGGACGTCGCCCTGCGCGCGCACGCCTTCGGCGGCAGGAGGCGGGCGGGAAGCAAACGGTAGCGCCGCACCGGTCCGCCGAACAGCCAGAGCTTTGCGTGACCGTCTAACGTCCTGGGCGCGAACGCGACGGACCCCGCTCTCGTCCGGGGACGGGAGCGGGGTCCGTGTTGGGGGGCTGGGGGGTCTAGGGGTTGGTTTGGGTGCGTGTGGGTCAGCCGAGGGGCTTGGGGGCGCCCTTGGTGCCGGCGCCGTGGCCCCAGGACAGGACCTGGTACTTGACGCCCTTGAGGTGGCCGACCGAGGTGCCGGTGTCGTACTTGGAGGCGGGCTTGTGGCCGTCGACCAGGGTGCGGAAGGTG